>NZ_JBIVUE010000005.1:0-503113 GCF_044757045.1 Streptomyces sp. NPDC091377
ATCTTCCGGGTGGACAATCCGCACACCAAGCCGGTGGTGTTCTGGGAGCGGGTGATCGGTGAGGTCAATGCCGCGGATCCGGATGTGATCTTCCTGGCGGAGGCGTTCACCCGTCCGGCGATGATGCGGACGCTGGCGCAGGTGGGGTTCCAGCAGTCGTACACGTACTTCACGTGGCGTAATGACAAGCGGGAGCTGACGGAGTATCTGACGGAGCTGTCGGGTGAGTCGGCGGCGTCGATGCGGCCGAACCTCTTCGTGAACACGCCGGACATCCTGCACGCGTATCTCCAGGACGGGGGCCGGCCGGCGTTCGAGGTGCGGGCGGTGCTGGCGGCGACGCTGTCGCCCACCTGGGGGATCTACTCGGGGTACGAGCTGTGTGAGAACACCGCGCTGCGGCCGGGCAGCGAGGAGTACCTGGACTCGGAGAAGTACCAGTTGCGGCCCCGTGACTGGGAGGCCGCCGAACGCGAGGGCCGCACCCTCACCCCCCTCATCACCCGCCTCAACACCATCCGCAGGGCCCACCCCGCGCTCCAGCGGCTGCGCAACCTCCGCTTCCACCCGACCGACAACGACGCCGTCATCGCGTACAGCAAGCGCGACGGCGCCGACCGGGTGCTCGTCGTCGTCAATCTCGACCCCCACCACACCCAGGAAGCCACCGTCTCGCTCGACATGCCGCGCCTCGGCCTCGCCCCGAACGCGGCCCTGACCGTGCACGATGAGCTGTCCGGCGAGACCTATCAGTGGGGCAGCACCAACTTCGTGCGCCTGGAGCCCGGCCGGACCCCGGCCCATGTGCTGCGGGTGTGCCATGCCGAAGCAGCGTCCGCAGCATCGCAGATCGGAGGGTGACCAGCCCCATGACCGTCAATGAGCCCGTCCCGGACACGTTCGAGGACACGCCCGCCAAGGACCGGGACCCGGAGTGGTTCAAACGCGCGGTCTTCTACGAAGTCCTCGTCCGCTCCTTCCAGGACAGCAACGGCGACGGCATCGGCGACCTCAAGGGCCTCACCGCCAGACTCGACTACCTCCAATGGCTCGGCGTCGACTGCCTCTGGCTGCCGCCCTTCTTCCAGTCGCCGCTGCGCGACGGCGGCTACGACGTCTCCGACTACACCTCTGTCCTGCCCGAGTTCGGCGACCTCGCCGACTTCGTGGAGTTCGTGGACGCCGCCCACCAGCGCGGCATGCGCGTCATCATCGACTTCGTCATGAACCACACCAGCGACCAGCACCCGTGGTTCCAGGAGTCCCGCAAGGACCCCGACGGCCCCTACGGCGACTACTACATGTGGGCCGACGACGACAAGCAGTACCAGGACGCCCGCATCATCTTCGTCGACACCGAAGCCTCCAACTGGACCTTCGACCCCGTCCGCAAGCAGTACTTCTTCCACCGCTTCTTCTCCCACCAACCGGACCTCAACTACGAGAACCCGGCCGTGCAGGAGGAGATCCTGGCGGCGCTGAGGTTCTGGCTGGATCTCGGGATCGACGGCTTCCGCCTGGACGCCGTGCCCTATCTGTACGCGCAGGAGGGCACCAACTGCGAGAACCTCCCCGCCTCGCACGCGTTCCTCAAGCGGGTCCGCCGCGAGATCGACGCGATGTACCCGGACACGGTGCTGCTGGCCGAGGCCAACCAGTGGCCCGAGGACGTGGTCGACTACTTCGGCGACTACGCCTCCGGCGGCGACGAGTGCCACATGGCGTTCCACTTCCCCGTCATGCCGCGCATCTTCATGGCCGTGCGCCGCGAGTCCCGCTACCCCGTCTCCGAGGTCCTGGCGAAGACCCCCGCCATCCCCTCCCACTGCCAGTGGGGGATCTTCCTGCGCAACCACGACGAGCTGACCCTGGAGATGGTCACCGACGAGGAGCGCGACTACATGTACGCGGAGTACGCCAAGGACCCGCGCATGCGCGCCAACATCGGCATCCGCCGGCGGCTGGCCCCGCTCCTGGACAACGACCGCAACCAGATCGAGCTGTTCACCGCGCTGCTGCTCTCCCTGCCCGGCTCGCCGATCCTCTACTACGGCGACGAGATCGGCATGGGCGACAACATCTGGCTCGGCGACCGGGACGCCGTACGCACCCCCATGCAGTGGACCCCCGACCGCAACGCCGGCTTCTCGCCCAGTGACCCGGGGCGGCTCTACCTCCCCACCATCATGGACCCGGTCTACGGCTACCAGGTCACCAACGTCGAGGCATCCATGTCCTCCCCCGCCTCACTGCTCCACTGGACCCGCCGCATGATCGAGATCCGCAAGCAGAACCCCGCCTTCGGCCTCGGCACCTACACCGAACTGCAATCCTCGAACCCCGCCGTGCTCGCCTTCCTGCGGGAGCACGAGGACGACCTGGTGCTGTGTGTCGGCAACTTCTCGCGGTTCGCCCAGCCCACCGAACTGGATCTGCGGGAGTTCGCCGGACGCCATCCGGTCGAACTCTTCGGCGGAGTGCGTTTCCCGGCCATCGGTGAGCTGCCCTATCTGCTGACCCTGGGGGGTCACGGCTTCTACTGGTTCCGGCTCACCCGAGTGGCATCCCGCATCGGCCGTCGACTGTGAGCATGCGCCGGCGAAAGGACGCGTGACCATGCCGAAGACCGCTTTTCCCCACCCGAGCCTCAGCGGGCTCGCCGGGCCCATGGCCTCCCTCGACGGGCTGCTGCGCGGCTGGCTGCCGCGGCAGCGCTGGTTCGCGGGGAAGGACCGGCCCGTGACGGACCTGCGGCTGCTGTCGATGACCGAGCTGTTCCCGGGCTGTCTGCATCTGCTGGTGCACGCGGGGCACGCGGGCGGTCACGCCGGACACGCGGGGGTGCCCGCGCCCGGCGGCACCCCGCCGCCCGGCGACTGCTACCAGTTGCTCCTCGGCGTGCAGGAACATCTGTCACCGAGGCTGGGCAAGGCGCTCATCGGCCGCACCCAGACGGGCCCGCTGGCGGGTCTCGTCGTGTACGACGCCCTCCAGGACCCGCGCTCGGCCCAACTGCTCCTGGAGCGGCTGCGGCATCCGGGCGCGGCCGGACCGCTGCGGTTCGAGGCCGACCCGGCGGTGCGGATCCCGCCCGCGCTGCCGCCGCGGCTGATGGAGGCCGAGCAGTCCAACACCTCACTGGTGTACGGGGACGAATTCATCCTCAAGGTCTTCCGGCGGATCCAGCCGGGTGTCAACCCCGATCTGGAGGTGACCGCGGCGCTGGCCCGGCAGGGCTGCCACCGGGTTCCGGCGCCGGCCGCGTGGTTGCGCACCACCCAGCCGCAGGGCGCCACGCTGGGTGTCCTCCAGCCGTTCCTGCGCAACGCGTCCGACGGCTGGACGCTGGCCCTCGACGCGCTGGCGACCGGACAGGACTTCGCCGCCCAGGCCCGTGAGCTGGGCCGGGCGATGGCCGAGGTGCACACGGCGCTGGCGGCGGCCCTCCCGGCGGGCGAACCCGGGGAGAGCGGTCGTACCGCGGCGGCGATGGCCGAGCGGCTGGACGCCGCCGCGCACAGTGTGCCCGCGCTGCGGCCCTACGTCCCCGGGCTGCGGTCGGCGTTCAGCACGCTGGTCAGCTGTGACGCCGGTCCGGCCGCGCAGCGGATCCACGGGGATCTGCACCTGGGGCAGGTGCTGCGGGCGGGCCGGGAGTGGTTCGTCATCGACTTCGAGGGCGAGCCGTCGCGTCCGCTGGCCGAGCGGCGCAGCCCGCACTCGCCCGTCCGGGACATCGCGGGCATGCTGCGTTCGTTCGACTACGCGGCCCGCCAGCGCCGGCCGTGGCGCCCGGAGTGGGCCCGTCGCTGCCGTGAGGCGTTCTGCGCGGGCTATGCCGCCGGGGCGGGCTGGGACCCGCGCAAGAAGCACGCGCTGCTGCGTGCCTACGAGACCGACCGTGCCGTTTACGAGGTGCTGTACGAGGCCCGCCACCGGCCGGACTGGCTGGCCGTGCCGATGGCGGCCATCGAGCGACTCGCCGTGAGAGGAGACTGACAGCCGTGGCACTGCGCGACACCTCCCTGCCCGAGCCGTCCGGACCGACGAAGGCCCCCGCACCGGGGACCGCGGTCCGTGAGGCGCCGCCGCTCCCGGACCACGACCGGGGGCGGCTGCTGTCCGGCGCCCATCACGACCCGCACGCGCTGCTCGGCGCGCATCCGGTGCCCGGTGGGGTGGTGTTCCGGTCGCTGCGCCCGTTCGCCCGTGCCGTGAGTGTGCGGATCGGCGCGCAGCGGTTCCCGCTGGTGTCGGAGGGCGACGGGCTCTTCTCCGGCGTGCTGCCGCTCGCGGAGATCCCGGCGTACACGCTGGTGGTGTCGTACGACGGTGGTGAGCAGGAGACGCACGACCCGTACTCCTTCCTGCCGGCGCTCGGCGCGTTCGATCTGCATCTGATCCGTGAGGGGCGGCACGAGCAGGTGTGGAAGGCGCTGGGCGCCGAGCCGATGATCCATCAGGGGGTGTCCGGCACCCGCTTCACGGTGTGGGCGCCGAACGCCCAGGGGGTGCGGGTCGCCGGGGACTTCACGTGCTGGGACGGGACGGCCTTCCCGATGCGCTCGCTCGGCGCGGCCGGGGTCTGGGAACTGTTCCTGCCGGGCATCGGTGACGGCGCCTGCTACAAGTTCGAGATCACCGCGCGTTCCGGGCACCGGTTCCTGAAGGCGGATCCGATGGCGCGGCGGACGCAGACCCCGCCGGAGACGGCGTCCATCGTGCACGCCTCGCACTACGCGTGGGGGGACGAGCGGTGGCTGTCCCACCGTGACGCTCTGCCGGTGCACGAGGCGCCGTTCTCGGTGTACGAGGTCCACCTGGCGTCGTGGCGGCCCGGGCTCACCTACCGTCAGCTCGCGGTGGAACTCCCCGCGTACGTGAAGGACCTGGGCTTCACGCATGTGGAGCTGATGCCGGTGACGGAGCATCCGTTCGGCGGGTCCTGGGGCTACCAGGTGACCGGGTTCTACGCGCCGACGGCCCGGCTCGGCACCCCCGACGACTTCAAGTTCCTGGTCGACTCCCTGCACCGCGCGGGCATCGGCGTGATCATGGACTGGGTGCCCGCGCACTTCCCGAAGGACGACTGGGCGCTGGCCCGGTTCGACGGGGAGCCGCTGTACGAGCCGGGGGACGCGCGGCGGGCCGAGCACCCGGACTGGGGGACGCTGGTCTTCGACTACGGGCGGGTGGAGGTGCGGAACTTCCTGGTCGCCAACGCGGTGTACTGGTGCGAGGAGTTCCACATCGACGGGCTGCGGGTGGACGCGGTGGCCTCGATGCTCTACCTCGACTACTCGCGGGACTCGGGTCAGTGGACGCCGAATGTGTTCGGGGGCCGGGAGGACCTGGACGCGGCGGAGTTCCTCCGGGAGATGAACGCGACCGTGTACCGCCGGGTGCCGGGGGTCGTGACCATCGCCGAGGAGTCGACGGCCTGGGACGGGGTGACCCGGCCGACGGACGGCGGCGGCCTGGGGTTCGGGCTGAAGTGGAACATGGGCTGGATGCACGACTCGTTGCAGTACATGGCCCATGAGCCGGTGCACCGCACGTTCCACCACCACGAGATGACGTTCTCGATGGTGTACGCGTACAGCGAGAACTACGTCCTGCCCATCTCCCACGACGAGGTCGTGCACGGCAAGCGGGCCCTGGTGTCGAAGATGCCCGGCGACTGGTGGCAGCAGCGCGCCAACCACCGCGCGTACCTGGCCTTCATGTGGGCACACCCGGGTAAACAACTCCTCTTCATGGGGCAGGAGTTCGCCCAGGGCGCGGAGTGGTCGGAGGCGCACGGCCCGGACTGGTGGCTGCTGGACCCGGCGTACGGGGCGGAAGCCGACCACCGGGGCGTACGGGACCTCGTCCGCGATCTGAACACGGTGTACGCGGCCACGCCCGCGCTGTGGGAGCGGGACACCGACCCGGCCGGCTTCGAGTGGCTGGTCGGGGACGCGGCGGACGACAACGTCTTCGCGTTCCTGCGCCGCGCCGCCGACGGCACCCCGCTGATGTCGGTCACCAACTTCTCGCCCGTGGTGCGGCACGACTACCGGATCGGGGTGCCGGACTCGGTCCCCGCCTGGGAGGAGGCCCTCAACACGGACGCCTCGCGGTACGGCGGCGGCGGGGTGGCTCCGCGGGCGGTGGTCAAGGCCGAGTCCACGCCATGTCACGGCCGTCCGGCGAGTGTCGCCCTGACGCTGCCCCCGCTGGCCACGGTGTGGCTGCGCCCGAGCTGAACCGGGGGTTACCGAGCGGAACGCGGGGCAGTGTGGATCTGGCTCTTCCTCTCACGCGACGACAGGCCCTAGATTCCGACCATCGGTGATGACCGAGCTGATCGGCGCCGTCACCCCCCGTACGCACCAGGAGCAGCGCATGCACGAGAGGGCCCTCGCTCCGTCGGCAGGCCCGGCGCTGACCGCCGGCCTCGCCGACAGCGTCTTCGAGAAGGCCGTCGAGGATCCCGCCCGGCCGGTCCTCGCCCGCCGTCCCGACCGGCCCGCGCCGGAGTGGGAGAAGGTGACCGCCGCACAGTTCCGGGACGAGGTGCTGGATCTGGCCCGGGGACTGGTCGCCTGCGGCATCTCGCCGGGGCGGCGGGTGGCCGTGATGTCCCGCACCCGGTACGAGTGGACGGTCTTCTGCTACGCCCTGTGGGCGGTGGGCGCGGAGGTCGTGCCGATCCATCCGTCGTCCTCGCGCGACCAGATCGAGTGGATCCTGCGGGACGCCGTGTGCACGGGTGTGGTGGTGGAGGACGAGCACGGGGTGATGACGGTCGGCTCGGTGTGCGCGGCGCTGCCGACGCTGCGTCATGTCTGGCAGTTGGACGCCGGGGCGATCGGGCAGATCGTGGAGCGCGGCGCGCTGATGCCGCCGACGGCGGTCGACTCGCTGCGCCGGATCGTGCACCCGGACTCCACCGCCGTCATCACCTACACCTCGGGCACGACCGGGCGCCCGCTCGGCTGCGCGCTCACCCACCGGGGGCTGGCGCACCTCTGCGACACCCTGCTCGACGGCTGGGGGCACACCGGGGCGCTCCCCGGTGAGCAGGCCCGGGTCCTGGCGTTCCTGCCGTTCTCGCATGTGTACGGGCTGATGATCCAGTGTCTGTGCGTCAGGGGCGGGGTGCTGATGGGGCACGAGCCCGACCTCGCCCAGGAGGCCGTGTCGTCGGCGCTGCGCTCCTTCGGGCCGACGTATCTGTACGCGGTGCCGTCCGTGCTGGAGAAGATCTACAAGAACAGTCTGCGCGCGGCCCAGCAGGCCGGGCGGGGCGCGCTGTTCGAGCGGGCGGCGGAGACGGCACGGGCCTTCGCGGCGGCGGGTGAGCGGCAGCGGCTGGGGCGTGGATCGGGTCCGGGACTGGAGTTGCGGCTCCAGCACGCCGTGTACGAGGGGACGGTGTACCGGCGGCTGCGCGCGTCGCTGGGCGGCCGGCTGCTGCGCGGCGCCTCGGGGGGCTCGCCCCTCAACCGCGATCTCGCCCTGTTCTACGAGGGTGTCGGCATCTATGTGCACGACAGTTACGGGCTGACCGAGACCAGCGGCGGCATCACCATGCAGCCGGTGGGCCGGGAGAAGTCGGGCACGGTCGGGCAGGCCGTGCCCGGGACGGAGATCGCGGTCGCCGCCGACGGGGAGATCCTGGTGCGGGGTCCCTCGGTGTTCCAGGGGTACGTCAACGCCGAGCAGGCCACGCGGGCGGCGCTGCACGGCGGCTGGCTGGCCACGGGCGATCTGGGGCGGCTGGACACCGACGGATATCTGACGATCACCGGCCGCAAGAAGGACGTCATCATCACCAGCGGCGGTACGAGTGTCTCCCCGGCGGCGCTGGAGCACCGGTTGCGGGTGCATCCGTTGATCCATCAGGCGGTGCTGGTCGGTGACAACCGGCCCTGTGTGGGGGTTCTGATCACCCTGGACCAGGAGTTCCTGGCCCATTGGCGTTCGGCGCTGTTCCGGCAGGGCCGTGCGCCCGGCCATGAGGCCCGTGAGGAGGACGCGCTGCGCGAGGAGGTGGGCCGGGCGGTGGCCGCCGCCAACAACGCGGTGTCGCGGGCGGAGTCGATCCGGGTGTTCCGGGTGCTGCCGCGGCCGTTCGCCGTGGAGAACGGGTTGCTGACGCCGTCGATGAAGCTGCGCAGGGACGCGATCGTGGGACACTACGCCGCCGAGATCGAGGCGATGTACGACGCCCGGTCGCGTCCTGCGCGGCTGCCGGTGTCCGAGGCTCCTTTCGGCTGGGACGACGACGACAACGTGTTCCGGTGAGCCGGGAGGGCGGTCGAAGCAGGTGAGCCGGGGGAGGTGGTCGAGCAGGTGAGCCGGGGGGCTCGCGCGCCGGCCCGGCCGTGACAGGCGGCCCCGCACAACAGCCGATGTTCACGTCAGTGAACAGTAACCCTAGGGGTGAACGCCTGACGGGGTCCGCGGGACCGGACCAAGAGGACCGTCAAGAGTCCGCGCACCGCCCCCACTTGCCGTGCGTCCGGCGCGCATCGGCCCGGAGACGTGCATCCTGGTCGTTGAGGCGGACTCCCCTGAACCCGCGGAAGGGAAGGACACCGTGACACGACCCAGGATCCTGGTCGTCGGCGCCGGCTTCGCCGGTGTGGGCTGCGTACGCCGGTTGGAGCGCGTACTCGGTCCGGACGAGGCCGACATCACCCTGGTGACCCCGTTCTCCTACCAGCTCTATCTGCCGCTGCTCCCCCAGGTCGCCTCCGGCGTGCTCACGCCGCAGTCGATCGCCGTGTCCCTGCGGCGCAGCAAGAAGTACCGCACCCGGATCATGCCCGGCGGGGCCATCGGGGTGGACCTGCGCTCCAAGGTGTGTGTGGTCCGCACGATCAACGACCGGATCGTGAACGAGCCGTACGACTACATCGTGCTGGCCCCCGGCAGCATCACCCGCACCTTCGACATCCCCGGCCTGGTCGACCACGCCTTCGGCATGAAGACCCTCGCCGAGGCCGCGTACATCCGGGACCATGTGATCTCCCAGCTCGATCTCGCGGACGCCAGTCAGGACCCGGCGGAGCGGGCGTCGCGGCTCCAGTTCGTGGTCGTGGGCGGCGGATACGCGGGCACGGAGACGGCGGCCTGTCTGCAGCGGCTGACGCACAGCGCGGTCAAGCGCTACCCGCGGCTCGACCCCGGGCTGATCAAGTGGCATCTGATCGACATCGCGCCGACACTGATGCCGGAACTGGGCGACAAGCTGGGCCGCAGCGCCCAGGAGATCCTGCGCCGCCGGGGCATCGAGATCTCGCTGGGGGTGTCGATCGCCAAGGCGGGCGAGGAGGAGGTCACCTTCACCGACGGCCGGGTGGTCCCGACCCGTACCCTCATCTGGACCGCGGGGGTGGTCGCCAGCCCGCTGATCGCCACCCTGGACGCGGAGACCGTGCGGGGACGGCTCGCGGTGAACGCCGAACTGGACCTGCCGGGGTACGACGGGGTGTTCGCGCTCGGTGACGCCGCCGCGGTGCCCGATCTGGCCAAGGACGAGGAGAGCGCGGTCTGTCCGCCGACCGCACAGCACGCGATGCGGCAGGGCCGGGTCGCCGCCGACAATGTGATCGCGACGCTCCGGGGCCGGCCGATGAGGCCGTACGAGCATCGGGACCTGGGGCTCGTGGTCGACCTCGGTGGCAAGGACGCGGTGTCCAAGCCGCTCGGGGTCGAGCTGCGCGGGGTGCCCGCCCAGGCGGTGGCGCGCGGATACCACTGGTCGGCGCTGCGCACCAATGTGGCCAAGACGCGGGTGCTGACCAACTGGGTGCTCAACGCGGTCGCCGGGGACGATTTCGTGCGCACCGGGTTCCAGTCCCGCAAGCCGGCCAAGCTCAGCGACTTTGAATACACGCACGCTTACCTCACGGCGGAGCAGGTGCGCGAGCGGGTGGAGCAAGGTCAGACAGACCGGGCGGAGTGAGACCGATCACCTGAAGCGGGGCCGATGAGGTGAAGCCCCCGCAGATGGTTTATCGTTCATCCATACGTGGTCACGGGGTCGACCGTAGCCGTCCCCCGCGCACCACCGCTCACGGCCCTGGCTGGCTTCCCCCGTCCAGCCAGGGCTTTTTCATGCCCAGGGCCGGAACGGCACGGCACGAGGTGCGCGCGTGGGCAGATCCGTCGGGCCCGGAGCGGCCGAATGGCTGAAAAGCTGAAAATAGGGGCATAGGGAAAGCACCGGAACCATTGGATCCGATCGTCGGCGAGGAGCCCCGCGCCATGACCAGTGCGACGAAACTGCTGACCGCCCTCCCGCAGGCCCAGCGCGCCCGGCTCATGGAGCTGGGGCAGGAGGTGTCCTTCCCGGAGGACACCAGGATCTTCGAGGCGGGTGGTGTGGCGGACCGGTTCTGGGTGATCCGCTCAGGGGCCGTCTCGCTGGACCAGCAGGTCACCGCCCAGCAGCGGGTGACGGTGGCCGGTCTGGGCTCCGGCGATCTGCTCGGCTGGTCCTGGCTCTTCCCGCCGTACCGGTGGGACTTCGGCGCGGAGGCGTTCAGCCAGGTGCGGGCCTACGAGTTCGAGGCGCGTCCGGTGCTCGCGCTGTGCGAGCAGGACACCGCGCTCGGTATGGCCCTGATCCGGGTCGTCGCCGAGATCCTCGCCCACCGGCTGGAACTGACCCGGGGCCGCCTGATGGAGTCCTACACGACCCACCGGCGGGGCGGGGCGTTCTGAGGCGGGTCCCTGGAGGTCGGCGACCCGCGGGGCCGGGCGGGATCAGACGCGGTAGCGGCGCAGGGCCGGGACCGCCGCCGCCAGGGCCAGCATCGCGGCCACGACCAGGAGGCCGCCGCCCGCCACCGCCGCGCGGGGGCCGAAGGCGGAGCCGGCCGTGCCGTGCAGGACGTCGGCGAGCCGGGGGCCGCCCGCGACGACGACGGTGAACACGCCCTGCATCCGGCCGCGCATCTCGTCGGTCGCCGCGCTGAGCAGGATCGCGCCCCTGAAGACCATCGACACCATGTCGGCGACCCCGGCGACGACCAGGAAGCCCACGGCGAGCCACAGACTGGTGCTCAGCCCGGAACCGGTGACGGCCAGGCCCCAGACCACCACCGCGCCGATCACCATCCAGCCGTGCCGCCGGGCCCGGGAGTACACGCCCGAGAGCAGACCGCCCGCCACCGCCCCGACGGGGATCGCCGCGAACAGCAGACCGAGCGCGAATTCCTCGCCGTAGGAGCCGTAGGTCTCGGCGGCGAGCTGTGGGAACAGGGCGCGGGGCATGCCGAGGACCATGGCGATCACATCGGCGAGAAAGGACAGCAGCAGCACCTTGTGCCGGGCGATGTAGCGGAACCCCTCGGCGATCTCCCGCAGGCCCGCCCGTTTCCGCGCCGCCTCGGTCAGCGGCGGCAGGGCGGGCAGCCGGGCCACCGCCCAGACCGTGACGCACAGGGCGATCGCGTCGATGAGATACAGCTCGGCCAGCCCGATCACCGGTATCAGGGCGCCCGCCAGCAGGGGTCCGGCGACCAGTCCGGTCTGCATGACGGTCGAGCCGAGGGCGTTGGCCGCCGCCAGTTCCTCCTCGGGGACCAGCCGGGCGATCGAGGCGTTGCGGGCGGGCGCGTTCAGGCCGAAGAACGCCTGCTGGGTGGCGAGCAGAACGATCAGGACGGGGACGGAGTCCAGCGCGACGAGCGCCTGGAGCCAGAACAGCAGGGAGGTGACGGCGATCCCGGTGTTGGTGACCAGGAGCAGCGTGCGGCGGTCCACCGTGTCGGCGACGGCCCCGCCCCACAGCGCGAACACCACCATGGGCAGCAGCCCGGCGAAGCTGGCGTAGCCGACCCACGCCGAGGAGCCGGTGAGGTCGTAGATCTGCTTGGGCACGGCGACGGCGGTGAGCTGGCTGCCGACCGCCGTGACGATGGTGGAGGTCCACAGCCTGCGGTAGGCGGGGCGGCGCAGCGGGCGGGTGTCCATCGCCCAGCGGCGCCGGGGGCGCTCCGGGCGGGTGCCGGGCGCCTTCCGGTCGGCGGGCGGTTCCTCGGTGCTGCTGTCGCTGGTGTCCACGGGCGTCCTGGTTGCTCGTTACATCTTTCGAAGACCAGGGGTCACTATGGCAGCAGGCGGGGGTGGCCCGCCCGGGTCATGCCCCGGCCCGCCGGGCTGTCCCGCCCGGGTCACGCCCCGGCGATCAGCAGCACGCCGAGGGTGAGCATCATCACGGCGACCAGGGCGTCCAGGATCCGCCAGGCGGTCGGCCCGGCCAGCCAGCGGCCCAGCAGGCGGGCGCCGAAGCCCAGCGCCGTGAACCAGCACAGGCTCGCGAGCACCGCGCCGGTCCCGAAGACGTACCGCAGGTCGCCGCGGTCGGCGGCGACGGTGCCGAGGAGGAAGACGGTGTCGAGGTAGACATGCGGGTTGAGCCAGGTCAGGGCGAGACAGGTGAGGATCGCGCGGCGGCGTGAACCCGCCCGCTCACCGTCGGCGCGCAGCCCCTGCCCGGCGGGGCGGATCGCCCGGCGGGCGGCGAGGACGCCGTAGCCGAGGAGGAAGGCGCCGCCGATCCAGCCGACCGCGGTCAGCGCGCCCGGCCAGGCCACCACGACCGCGCCGACCCCGGCGACCCCCAGCCCGATCAGCAGGGCGTCCGACAGCGCGCAGATGCCGACCACCGCGAGCACCGCCTCGCGTCGGACGCCCTGGCGCAGGACGAAGGCGTTCTGGGCGCCGATGGCGACGATGAGCGAGAGGCCGGTGCCGAATCCGGCTGCCACGGCGGTCAGTGCGGGGGACATGCCTGGGACGCTAGGAGCACGATCACCGCGTGTACAGCTAAAGGTTCTTACGTATCCTTAGCACTGATGAAGATGGAGGACACGGGTGGCGGTGCGGGCGGCGGCCGGGCCGCCGGGATGCCGGATCTGCCGCTGGACCAGGTGCGGACGCTGCTGGCTGTGGTGGACGAGGGGACGTTCGACGCGGCGGCGGCGGCGCTGCATGTGACGCCGTCGGCGGTGAGCCAGCGGGTGAAGGCCCTGGAGCAGCGCACGGGCCGGGTGCTGCTGATGCGGACCAAGCCGGTGCGGCCCACGGAGTCCGGTGAGGTGCTCGTCCGGCTGGCCCGGCAGGTGGCCCGGCTGGAGCGCGACGCGTTCGCCGAACTCGGGCTCACCCACGGTGGGGAGCCGACGCGGGTGTCCGTCGCGGTGAACGCGGACTCCCTGGCGACCTGGTTCCTGGGCGCCCTCACCCGGCTGCCGCGCGCGCCGGCCCTCGGTTTCGAACTGCACCGCGAGGGCGAGGACCACACGGCGGCCCTGCTGCGCGAGGGCCAGGTCATGGCGGCGGTGACCTCCTCGCCCGATCCGGTGCCCGGCTGCTCGGTACGGCCGCTGGGCCGGATGCGGTACGTGCCGGTGGCGACGCCCGACTTCGTCGCACGGCATCTGCGGGGGCGGTCGTTGCGTGACGCGCTGGGCGTGGCGCCGGTCGTGGCCTTCGACCGCCGTGACGAGTTCCAGGACGACTTCGTGCGCCGGCTCGGCGACGGGGCGGGCGGTGCGAGCGCGTCACGCCACTATGTGCCGAGCTCGGAGGGCTTCTGCGCGTGCGTCGCCGCCGGGCTCGGCTGGGGGCTGGTGCCCGAGGCGCAGTGCGTGCCCCTGCTGCGGTCGGGCCTGCTCGTGGATCTCGCGCCCGGCCGGACCGTGGACGTGCCGCTGTACTGGCAGCAGTGGCGGCTGGACTCCCCCGCGCTGGCCGCCGTGGCGGACGCGGTGACGGCGACGGCGGCCGAATCCCTGCGCCGCTGAACGCTTTTGGGCGCGCTTTCCTGTTTCATCGCGCCTCGGCCGGTGACCCGAGTGCGAGTAAGGCCATCCGAGAGGGCAGGGACGACTCGACGCAGGACACAGGGTGACAGCGATGACGAACTGGCGAGAGCGCGCCGCGTGCCGCCACCACGACCCCGAACTCTTCTTCCCCGTCGGCAGCGACGGCCCGGCCCTGCTCCAGACGGAGCGGGCGAAGGCGGTCTGCCGGGCCTGTCCGGTGCGGCAGCCATGTCTGCGGTACGCCCTGGAGGAGGGCGAGGGCGCCGGGGTGTGGGGCGGCGCCAGCGAGACGGAACGCCGGCAGCGGCGGGCCGAGCAACGGGACCGGGAACGACAGCCCGCACGGTGACCACCGGGAGGTACCGCTCCCCCGTGCCGGCCCTTGACCGACAGATCCCGCCAAACGGTCAGAAAATCACCTATAACCGATGCTCAGCCCGTCTGGTGCGCCGCCGCCCGTCCCGCCGCGCGGCCGGAGAAGAGGCAGCCGCCGAGGAAGGTGCCCTCCAGCGCGTTGTAGCCGTGCACCCCGCCGCCGCCGAACCCGGCCACCTCGCCCGCCGCGTACAGCCCCTCGATGGGCTTGCCGTCGGTGCCGAGGGCGCGGGAGTCCAGGTCGGTCTGGATGCCGCCGAGTGTCTTGCGGGTGAGGATGTGCAGCTTGACGCCGACGAGCGGGCCGGCGTCCGGGTCAAGCAGCCGGTGCGGGGTGGCGACCCGGCCGAGGCGGTCGCCGATGTAGCGGCGGGCGTTGCGGATGCCCTGCACCTGGGCGTCCTTGCTGTACGGGTTGGCCAGTTGCAGATCGCGGGCCTCGATCTGGCGGCGCAGGGTGGCCGCGTCGAGGAGGGGCTGGTCGGTGAGCCCGTTCATCCGGTCCACGAGGTGGTCGAGGGTGGGCGCGGTGACGAAGTCGGCGCCCTCGCGCAGGAATGCCTGGACGGGGCCCGGGGCGCCCTTGCCGAGCAGCCGGTCGCGCAGCACGGCCTTGCGGTCCTTGGCGGTGATGTCCGGGTTCTGCTCGGAGCCGGAGAGCGCGAACTCCTTCTCGATGATCTTCCGGGTGAGGACGAACCAGGAGTGGTCGTGGCCCGCCAGGTCCTCGGTGGTGCGCAGATGCTTGAGGGTGCCGAGGGTGTCGTAGCCGGGCAGACAGGGGTCGGGCAGTCTGCGGCCCAGCGCGTCGAACCACATCGAGGACGGCCCCGGCAGGATGCGGATGCCGTGTCCGGGCCAGACGGGGTCCCAGTTCCGCACGCCCTCGGTGTAGTGCCACATCCGGTCACGGTTGACCAGCCGTACGCCCGCCTCGGCGCTGATGTCGAGCATCCGCCCGTCCACGTAGGCGGGGACCCCGGTGACCATCCGGGCGGGCGGGGTGCCGAGCCGCTCGGGCCAGTGGCGGCGGACGATGTCGTGGTCCGCGCCGATGCCGCCGGAGGTCACGATCACGGCCTGGGCGGTGAGTTCGAACCCGCCGATCTCCTCCCGGCCGGAGGCGACCCCGCGCGGTGCGTCGTCCTCGGCGAGCACCGCGCCGCGCACCCCGCGCGCATGGCCGCCTTCGACGACCAGCGCGTCGACGCGATGGCGGTGGTGGAAGGTGAGCAGTCCGTCGCGGGCGGCCTGCCGGGCGTGCTGCACGAAGGGTTCGACCACACCGGTGCCGGTGCCCCAGGCGATGTGGAACCGGGGTACGGAGTTGCCGTGTCCGTCGGCGCGCAGATCGCCGCGCTCGGCCCAGCCGACCGTGGGCAGCAGTTTGATGCCGTGTCCGTCGAGCCAGGACCGCTTCTCGCCGGCGGCGAACTCGACGTAGGCGCGGGCCCAGCGCAGCGCCCAGGAGTCCTCGTCGTCCTGCCGGTCGAAGCGGGCACTGCCCCGCCAGTCGTTCCAGGCCAGTTCGAGCGAGTCCTTGATCTTCAGCCGGCGCTGCTCGGGCGAGTCGACCAGGAACAGGCCGCCGAAGGACCAGTACGCCTGGCCGCCGAGGTTGGCGGCGTTCTCCTGTTCGACCAGGGCGACCCGGCGGCCCCGGTGGGTGAGTTCATGCGCGGCGACCAGGCCCGCGAGGCCGGCTCCGACGACGATGACGTCCGCGTCCATGGCGGCGTTCCCTTCCTCAGATCCCTCAGGTGGGCCGGCCGACGGGGCGGTCGGGAGGCGCCGGAACGCCGCCGTCGGTCAGCAGGGCGGTGAGCAACTGCTTGAGCCGGCCGCGGGCGCGCTCCACGTCCTTGTCCAGCAGGAGTTGCACGGTGACGCCGTCGTAGGCGGCGACGACCGCGCGGGCGGCGCCCTCGACCCCGCCGAGCACGGCGGGCAGTGCGGTGTGGCCCTGTGCGCGCCGCAGCCGGTCGGCGACGGCTCCGCGCAGCCGGGCCCGGTGCTCCAGCAGGGTCGCGGCGACGGCCGGGTCCCGGGCCGCGTGCACCAGGAAGTCCGTCTTGACCAGGAGCCAGTCGTGGTCGAGCAGCAGCACCTCGGTGACCCGGTCGACCGCGGCCGGTACGTCCAGCGCGGGCCCGTCCTGGGCGAGGGCCCCGGCGACCTGCCCGGCGATCAGCTCGGCCCGCTCCTGGTAGAGGGCGAAGAACAGTTCGTCGAGGCTGGCGAAGTTCGAGTAGAAGGCGCCCCGGCTGTATCCGGCCCGCTCGCAGACCTCCTCGATCGAGACCCGGCCGAACCCCTTCGCGGCGAAGACGGAGAAGGCGGCGTCGAGCAGGTTCGCGCGCGTGCGGACCCGGCGTCTGGTGACCCGCTTGGGCGCCACCGCGTCCGTACCGCCGTGATCCACCGCGGCGCTGGCGTGTTCCGCCGCCGCACTGCCGTGGTCCGCCGCCGTCGCGCCGTCGTCCGTCGCCATGCCCTCCCGCCTCCGTTCGATACGCGAATGTATCGGATACAGCGGTGTATCCGAAGGGGTGCGGACGAGGAAAGAGCGCAGGCCATGAGCACACACCAGGAGCACGTACCAGAAGCACGTACCAGAAGCACGCACCAGAAGCACGCACCAGGAGCACGTACCAATGGAACACATTTTCGATTAGGGAGTACGCTGCCGGTATGACCGCGCACCTCCAGGGCTCCCTCTTCGACCAGACCGACCGGGTCCGGCCGGGCCCGCTCGACGGGATCCGGCGGACCGTGCTCGGCTCCGGCGCCTGGATCGACGTACTCCCAGGCTGGCTCCAGGGCTCGGACGCCCTGTTCGAACAACTGGCGCGCGAGGTGCCGTGGCGGGCCGAGCGGCGCGCGATGTACGACCAGGTCGTGGACGTACCGCGGCTGCTCGCCTTCTACCGGCGGGGCGAGGCGCTGCCGCACCCCGCGCTGACCGAGGCCCGGGAGGCGCTGTCCGCGCACTACGCCGGTGAGCTGGGCGAGCCGTTCACCACGGCCGGGCTGTGCTACTACCGCGACGGGCGGGACAGTGTGGCCTGGCACGGCGACCGGATCGGCCGGGGCGCGCGGCAGGACACGATGGTGGCGATCCTCTCGGTGGGCGCCCCGCGCGATCTGCTGCTGCGTCCGCTGCGGGGCGGTGCGACGGTCCGCAGGGCGCTGGGCCACGGGGACCTGATCGTCATGGGCGGGTCCTGCCAGCGGACCTGGGAGCACTGCGTCCCGAAGTCGGCACGGGCCGCGGGACCCCGCGTCAGCGTGCAGTTCCGGCCGCAGGGCGTGCGGTAGCCCCCGACCCCCGTCCCGGCCTCGTGCCCCGCTCCAGCGATCTGCTTTGCTGGTCGCTCCACGGCAGGCACCAAACACCTCGGGACGGTCATGCGGGCGGATGTGCGGCAGGTAGCGGACGGCACCTTTCTGGTGCACGGCTCGGACACGAACTGGGTGATCCTCGCCGAGGGGGACGCCCTGACGCTGATCGACACCGGCTATCCCGGCGACCGGGCGCTGCTGCTCGACTCGCTCGCCCAGGTGGGCGGGGCGCCGTCGGCGGTCGCCGCGGTGCTGATCACCCATGCCCACAACGACCATCTGGGCTCGGCCGAGTTCTTGCGCGAGCGGTTCGGGACGCGGATCCTGTGCCACGCGGCGGAGGTGCCGCACGCGCGGCGGGAGCATCTCCACCAGATCGGGATCAGGGACGTCCTGCGCAACGCGTGGCGGCCCGGGGTGGTGCCCTGGTCCATACGGGCCCTGCGCTCCGGCGGCAAGGCGCACATCCCGGTCGCGGGGCCGCAGTCTCTGCCGCTCTGCGGTCCGCTCGATCTGCCGGGCCGGCCGGTGCCGGTGCCGACACCGGGGCACACCCTGGGGCACTGCGCGTTCCACGTCCCGGGGACCGGTGTGGTGATCTCCGGGGACGCGCTGGTCAGCGCGCACCCCACGTCCCGGCTGACCGGTCCGCAACTGCTGCCGGGCATGTTCCACCACCAGGCCGCGACGGCCCTCGCCTCGCTGGAGCGCATCGAGGAACTGGACGCTGAGGTGCTGCTGCCCGGTCACGGACCGGTCCTGCGCGGTCCGATCCCCGAAACGGCCCGACACGCACGCGAGCGGGCGTCTTAAGGTCTGGCCATGGCTTTGCAGATCAGTGCCACCAACCCGGAGCACCCCGCGCTCCTGCTCGCGCTCCCCTGGCACCTGCCGCTGGAGAACTGGCCGGAGGAGTACCTGGTACCCCTCCCCCGCGGTATCTCCCGGCACGTCGTGCGCTACGCCCGCGCGGGCGACGAGGTCATCGCCGTCAAGGAGCTGGCCGAGCGGCCCGCGCTGCGGGAGTACGAACTGCTGCGCGATCTGGACCGGCTCTCCATCCCGGCGGTGGACGCCCTCGCGGTGGTCACCGGACGCGCCGACGGCGCCGGGGAGCCGCTGGAGCCGGTGCTCATCACCCGGCACCTCGGCGGCTCGCTGCCGTACCGGTCGATGTTCGAGACGACGATGCGCCCCGCGACCATGCACCGGCTGATGGACGCCCTCGCGGTGCTGCTGGTGCGGCTGCACCTGGCCGGGTTCGCGTGGGGCGACTGCTCGCTGTCCAACACCCTCTTCCGCCGGGACGCGGGCGCGTACGCCGCGTATCTGGTGGACGCGGAGACCGGTGAGCTGCACCCGAGGCTGAGCACCGGGCAGCGGGAGTACGACCTCGACCTCGCGCGCGTCAACATCAGCGGTGAGCTGCTCGACCTGGAGGCGTCCGGGGCGCTGCACCCCTCGGTCGACCCGATCGCGTTCGGCACGGAGATCTGCGCGCGCTACCACGCCCTGTGGCAGGAGCTGACCCGGGTCTCCGTCTATCCGGCGGGCAAGTACCACTACATGGAGCGCCGCATACGCCGCCTCAACGACCTGGGCTTCGACGTCGCGGAGATGCAGATCGAGCACTCCGCCAACGGCGACACCGTCACCTTCGTGCCGAAGGTCGTGGACGCCGGGCACCATCAGCGCCAACTGCTGCGGCTGACCGGCCTGGACACCGAGGAGAACCAGGCGCGGCGGCTGCTCAACGACCTGGAGGCGTGGATGGCCACCCAGGACGACTACGCCCCGGGCGACCCCCTGGCCGCGCGCCCCGAGGTGCTGGCCCACCGCTGGGTCCGCGATGTGTTCCGCCCCACCGTCCGCGCGGTCCCGCTGGAGGTGCGCGGCACGATGGACGCGGCGGAGATCTACCACCAGCTCCTGGAACACCGCTGGTACCTGTCCGAACGCGCCCAGCACGACATCGGCCTGGACGTGGTCGTCAAGGACTACATGGCGCACATCCTGCCGAGGGCCAGGGAGACGCCGGGCCTGCCCTGCGACGTGGACTGAGCCGCCCGGCAACGGCTCGTGCCTCCGTCGCCGGGCGGTACCGGCTCACGCCGGGGGCACCACCGCCACCGGGCACTGCGCGTGGTGCAGCACTCCGTGGGCCACCGAGCCGATCCGGGCACCGACGGCGGTACGGCGGGCGCGGCGGCCGACCACCATGAGCTGCGCGTCGCGCGCCACCGACAGCAGCACCTGCCCCGCGCTGCCCATCTCCACGTGCTCGATCACATGGACGCCGGCGTAGCGCTCGCGCACCGGGCGCAGGGCCTCGGCGAGGGCCCGCTTCTCGTAGGGCTCGGGCCCGCCGGCCTCGTCCAGCAGCTTCATGGAGGCCGGGTTGTAGGAGTAGACCGACGGCAGGGCCCAGGCCCGGACCGCGCGGACGCTCGCCCCGCGCGCGGCGGCGGTGCGGAACGCGAACTCCAGCACGGCGGCGCTGTCCTCGGGCTCGCCCTCCTGGCCGACCACGATCTCATGCCCGGCGACCTCCGTCGACGGCTTGTCGTCCGCGCGGACCAGGACGACGGGCCGCGCCGCCTCGGCGATCACCTGCTGGCCGACGGAGCCGAGCAGGAAGCCCACCACCTGGCCGTGGCCGCGCGAGCCCAGCACCAGCATCTCGGAGTCCGCCGTCACGGCGGCGAGGAGGTCGGCCGGATCGCCCTCGGTGGTCTCGGTCGTCACCTCCAGACCGGGATGGCGCGCGGTGGCGATGCGGACCGCGGTCTCGGCCGCCTCGCGGGCCCAGCGCTCCTGCGCGGCGTGGTCGCCGTCGACGGCCGCCTGCTCCTCGTGCCGCCAGGCGTGCACCACCCGCAGCGGCAGCCCGTACCGGACGGCTTCCCGTGCGGCCCAGGCAAGCGCTGCCAGGCTCTCGTCCGATCCGTCGACCCCTGCCGTGACCGGGCGCGTCATCCCGCCGCCTCCTTCTGTCGTGGTCACATCCGTAAGTCCCAGTCTTCACCACGCCGACTTCATGACCTCGCACGGGGAGCGCCCGGCGATCGGCGGCCCCGTTCCGGTGACGCTGGGCCACGGACTTCCGGCGCCCGCCGTGTCCGACCGGTCACCGTCCGTGTGTCCGGGCCTGTTCGGCGGGGCGGCGGGCGCGTTCGCACCCCGAGCGGAGCAGGACAGGGGAACATACGATGAACAGGATGCGGTGCGGTCGGCCGGGTGTCGCCGTGCCGTGGATCCGATCCGCTCGGGGTGGGAGACGTATGGCAGAGGCCGCCGACACGGCCAGGACCGTCATCATGACCGTCGACGACGATCCGGGGGTCTCGCGCGCCGTCGCGCGTGATCTCCGACGGCGCTACGGCGAGTCGTACCGGATCGTGCGGGCGGAGTCCGGCGATTCGGCGCTCGAAGCACTGCGGGAGCTGAAGCTCCGCGGTGATCTGGTGGCGGTGATCCTCGCAGACTACCGGATGCCGCAGATGAACGGCATCGAGTTCCTGGAGCAGGCCCTCGACGTGTATCCGGGCGCGCGCCGGGTGCTGCTGACCGCGTACGCGGACACCAACGCGGCGATCGACGCGATCAACGTGGTCGATCTGGACCACTATCTGCTCAAGCCGTGGGACCCGCCGGAAGAGAAGCTGTACCCGGTCCTGGACGATCTGCTCCAGGCGTGGCGGTCGAGCGACTACCGTCCGGTGCCCAGCACCAAGGTGGTCGGCCACCGCTTCTCGGCGCGCTCCTCGGACGTGCGGGAGTTCCTGGCCCGCAACCAGGTGCCGTACCGCTGGTACTCGGCGGACGAGCCGGAGGGGCAGCGGCTGCTGGCCGCGGCGGGCGTGGACGGGCGGCGGCTGCCGCTGGTGATCACTCCGGACGGTACGACGATGGTCGAGCCGGAGGCCCCGGAGCTGGCCGCGCAGGTGGGGCTGGCCACCACCCCGGCGTCCGACTTCTACGACCTCGTCGTCATCGGCGGCGGGCCCGCGGGGCTCGGCTCGGCGGTGTACGGGGCGTCGGAGGGCCTGCGGACGCTGCTGGTGGAGCGGTCGGCCACCGGTGGCCAGGCGGGCCAGAGTTCGCGGATCGAGAACTATCTGGGCTTCCCCGACGGGGTGTCCGGGGGCCAGCTCACCGACCGGGCGCGACGGCAGGCGGCGAAGTTCGGCGCGGAGATCCTCACCGCCCGGGAGGTGACCGGCCTGGAGGTCAACGGGGCGGCGCGCACGGTGCGGTTCGCCGACGGCTCGGCGATCGCCGCGCACAGCGTGATCCTGGCGACCGGGGTGTCGTACCGGCAGTTGCGGGCGCCCGGCCTGGACGATCTGACGGGCTGCGGGGTGTTCTACGGGTCGGCGCTGACCGAGGCGGCGGCCTGCCAGGGCCATGATGTGTACATCGTGGGCGGCGCCAACTCGGCGGGCCAGGCCGCGATGTATCTCGCCCGCGGCGCCAAGTCGGTGACACTGCTGGTGCGTGGCGAGGATCTGTCGGCGTCGATGTCGCACTATCTGATCCAGCAGGTCAACGAGGCGCCCAACATCTCGGTGCGGTGCGGCACGGTCGTGGAGTCGGCGCAGGGCTCGGACGAGCTGGAGCGGCTGACGCTGCGGGACGTGGCCACCGGGGACACCGAACTCGTGGACGCGCAGTGGCTGTTCGTGTTCATCGGCGCGGCCCCGCTGACCGACTGGCTGGACGGCACGGTGCTGCGCGACGAGCGCGGGTTCATCCTCGCCGGGCCGGACCTCACGGCGGACGGCCGCCCGCCGGCCGACTGGGAGCTGGACCGGCCGCCGTACCACCTGGAGACCAACATTCCCGGCGTGTTCGTGGCGGGCGACGCCCGGGCCGAGTCCGCGAAGCGCGTCGCGTCCGCCGTAGGAGAGGGAGCCATGGCCGTGATGCTGGTCCACCGTTATCTGGAGCAGTCATGAGCGAGCGAGAGCCGTCGAGTACGGTCGTCATCCGTCGGGAGCGGTCATGAATGCCCGGCCGATGCCGTGCAGTCCGCAGGAGATCGGCAAGCTGTTCCTGTTCGAGAAGCTCACCCCCGAGCAGCTCGGACGGCTGTGCAGCGAGGGCCGGGTGGATCTGTTCGAGCCGGGGCCGATCTACGCCGAGGGCGCCCCGGCGACCTGTTTCTTCGTGATGATCGAGGGCACGGTCGTGCTGTCGCGCAAGGTGGGCGGCGACGACGTGGAGGTGGTCCGCACCTCGCAGCCCGGGGTGTACACCGGCGCGATGCAGGCGTACATCGGCGACCGGGTCGAGCAGGTCTACAACAACTCGATGCGGGTGACGGAGCCGACCCGCTTCTTCGTGCTGCCCGCCGACACGTTCGCGAACGTGATGCGCGAGTGGTTCCCGATGGCGGTGCATCTGCTGGAGGGACTGTTCTTCGGGTCGAAGAACAGCCAGCGGGTGATAGGGCAGCGCGAGCGGCTGCTGGCGCTCGGCTCGCTGTCGGCCGGGCTCACCCACGAGCTGAACAACCCCGCGGCGGCGGCGGTGCGCGCCACCTCCACGCTGCGGGAGCGGGTGGCGAAGATGCGGCACAAGCTGGCCGTCATCGCCGCCGGGCCGTACACACGTGAGGCGCTGACCGATCTGATGGAGATCCAGGAGCGCACGGCGGAACGGGTCGCGAAGGCGACCACGCTGACCCCGCTGGAGGCCACGGACCGCGAGGACGAGATCACCGACTGGCTCGACGGCCACGACATCAGCGACGGCTGGCAGCTCGCGCCGACGTTCGTGCAGGCCGGCCTGGACACCGACTGGCTCGACCAGGTGGCCGCCGCCGTGGACCCGGAGATCCTCCCCGGCGCCATCGGCTGGCTCAACTACACGGTCGAGACCGAACTGCTGATGTGCGAGATCGAGGACTCCACGAACCGGATCTCCCATCTGGTCGACGCGGCCAAGCAGTACTCCCAGCTCGACCGGGCGCCCTACCGCATGGCCGATGTCCATGAACTCCTCGACAGCACCCTGGTGATGCTCGGCGGGAAGATCGGCCAGCATGTCGAGGTCGTCAAGGAGTACGACCGGACGCTCCCGAAGGTGCCCGCCTACCCGGCGGAGCTGAACCAGGTCTGGACGAACCTCATCGACAACGCGGTCTCCGCGATGGACGGCCGGGGCACGCTGACCGTGCGGACCGCGCTGGAGGGCGACCGGCTGCTCGTGGAGTTCCAGGACTCCGGGCCGGGCGTGCCGCCGGAGATCCGCGACCGTATCTTCGACCCGTTCTTCACCACCAAACCGGTGGGCGAGGGCACCGGGCTCGGGCTCGACATCTCCTGGCGGATCGTGGTCAACAAACACCACGGCAGCCTGCTGGTCGAGTCGGTGCCCGGCGACACCCGGTTCCGGGTGCTGCTGCCCCTGACCGACGAGCAGAGCGACGAGACACCGGAGGAGTCGGAATGAGCAGCATCGACGGTGTGGCACCCGAGGTGCCGCCCAGCGGCGCCGGCTGTGTGGAGTGCGACGAGGTCGGCGGTTGGTGGTTCCATCTGCGCAGATGCGCGCAGTGCGGGCATGTCGGCTGCTGCGACTCCTCGCCCGCGCAGCACGCGACGGCGCACTTCAAGGCGACCGGGCATCCGATCGTGCGCAGCTACGAGCCGGGCGAGGCGTGGTTCTGGAGCTACGAGACGTCCGAGCTGTTCGAGTCCGGCCCCGATCTGGCGCCCCCGGAGCACCACCCGGCGACCCAGCCGACCCCGGGTCCGGCGGGGCGGGTGCCCGAGGACTGGGTGAAGAGCCTGAACCGGTAGGAGCGGCGCCGGAAGGCCGTCCCAGCGGGTGACCGGGGGTGGACGGGCCGCTACCGGACGGGCCGCTTCCGTGGGCGGACTGCTTCCGTTGGCGGGCCGCTTCCGTTGGCGGGCCGCTTCCGTTGGCGGGCGCCGTACCGACGGGCGGAGGATGGAACCGAGGGGCCCGGCCCCGCCGACGCCGCTCGCGGCGGGTGAGCGGGAGACGGAGACCGGCCCCGGCCGCACCGCAGTGAGCGCGGCCGGAAAGGAGGAGCGTCATGTTCGAGACCAAGACGCTCGACAAGCCGGACGAGCGGCGGGACTTCCCCCGCGGCCACCTGGAGACCGTCCACCTCACGGGACTGGATTTCGCCATCGCCACCTTCGAGCCCGGCTGGCGCTGGACGGAGTCGCTGGCCTCGCTCGCGGGCACCGCCACCTGCCAGATCCACCACAACGGGTACGTCGTCCAGGGCCGGATGCGGGTGCGTACCGACGACGGCGCCGAGGGCGAGGTCGGCCCCGGCGACGTCTTCGTCCTGTCCCCCGGCCACGACGCGTGGGTGGTCGGTGACGACCAGTGCGTGGTCTACGACTTCGCCGGCTCCATGGCGAACGAGTACGCCAGGCCCGGCGGCGGACGGTCGTAGGGCCGTCGCAGCGGGGAGACCGGTGACCACCGCGTCGCGGCCGGTCACCGGTGGGACCCCGCCCGCCCGGCCATCGGGGGCGTACGCGCCGCTGAAAGCCGTGTCACCAGGTGAACCCTCACTCGCTCCCGCACGGGTCACGTGTCGCGGGCCACGTTCTCTCGTTGATCGTGTTGCGGTCGCCCCGCCCGGTCCGGGCGGGGTCGATCTCGGCGACCGGGACCGACCCGGGTCCCGAAGACAGCGAGGAGAAGCACATGGGCGTGGAGCGGCGCGGCGGCGGTTCGGGACGTACGGGCGCGAGGGTCGCCGTGCTCGGCGCGGTGGCGGGTGCCGCCCTGATCCCGGCGGGGGCCGCCGAGGCGAACATCATCGGCATCGGGAACGCGACGTTCGGCAACACCTGCGTCAACCAGGGCGGCGCCCGCGCCGAGGGCGCCACGGTCGCCGGGAGCGGGGTGGCGAGCGGCAACCGGGCCGGACTGCCCCTGGATCTGCCGCGCAATCACTACGGCAACAGCGGCATCGTCTGCACTGTCCTGATCCCGGCCATTGTGTGACGAGGTGACGTCCGAGCAGGAGCGGGAACCGTCCGGCCGTTCGGCGACGATGGTGACCCCGAAGGGCGCACCGCCCCCGGAGCGGGCGGTGACCGAGTTGCTCTCGCTGAGCGGGCGGGCGCTTCCGCTGCTGCGGGAGTGGGTGGCCGCCGAGCCGGGCAGCGGTGTGGCACGGGCGCTGCTGCTGCTCGCGACCGGTGACCGGCTCGACGACCGCACGCTCAAGCAGCAGTTGGCGATCGCGCACCGCGACGCGCTCTCCGCGGGCGAGCGCCAGGCGAGCCTGGTGTACGGGGTGTTCCTCCGTACCCACCGGCAGTACCGGATGACGGCCGATCATCTGGTGGCCCACTTCGCCCGCTGGCCCGCCGACGAACTGGCGGGGCTCCTGCTGGACGCCTTCGCCACCAGCGGGGATCTCGCCTACCGCGCCCACGGTGAGGCCCTGGTGGAGCGCCAGTCGGCGCTGGCCGGCCCGGACAGCTGGCCGTGGACGGGCTGGCTGGCCGCGACCCGGGCGGAGCAGGGCCGGGTCCGGGAGGCCCACGCCCTGGCCGAGCGGGCGCTGACCCTCCACCCCCGATCGGGGGTGGCCGCCCACGCCCTCGCCCACGCCGAGCACGAACTCGGGACCGGTCCCGCGTCCGTCGACTTCCTCGACCGCTGGCTCGCGGCGGATCCCCAGGCCATCCCACTGCGGCACCTGAACTGGCACGCCGCTCTTCAGTCCGTCGCCTGCGGTGACTTCCAGGAGGCGCGCCGCCGGGCGGACACCGCACTGGCGGACTCGGACGTCGGCATGCGCGCCGCCACCAACTGGCGTCTGCTCCTGGTCGGGCAGGAACCCGCCGGCCGGAGCGACCCGGCACAGCTACGGGAACTGCTGGCGGCGCCGGGCGGGATGGCGGAGGTCTTCCACACCTTCAACCTGGCCCTCGCCCTCGCCGTGGAGGCCGCGACCGACGAACTGGACCTCCTCGCCCGCCGGGCGGCCGACGACGACCGCCCCGAGTACCGGGAGGTGCTCGCCCCGGTGGTCCGCGCGCTGGCGCACCTCACCGCGGGCCGGCCCCGCAGGGCCGTGGATCTCCTGGACGCCATGGGAGAGAAGACGGAGGGGGTCGGCGGAGTGCGCGTGGAGCGCGAGATCATCCAGGACACCCTCGCGCGTGCCCTCGTGGACGCGGGCGAACCCGCTCGCGCCGCGGCCCTGCTCCACCACCGCACCACCACCCGCCACCACCACACCTACGAGGACCTCCTCCTCACCGCCCGCCCCGCGGCCCGGTGAGCGGGCCCTGCCGTGATTGACACACCCCTTGAACTGTCACTAGCTTGATTGCAGTTCGCTCGTCGGGGAGGCGGCGCGGGAGGGGGCTCGGTGAGCATCAGCAGCAGGACCGCGGTGGCGATCCACGCGCTCACCATGCTGGCGCGCTGGGACGGCGACTCGCTGACCTCCGCGCGGATCGCGGAGAGCCTGGCGAGCAATCCGGTCCTGGTCCGGCGGATCCTCGGCCGTCTGCGGGACGCCGGGCTCGTCCGGTCCACCGAGGGCCGCAACGGCGGCTGGTCGCTCCGCCTCCCCCCACGTGACATCACCCTCCACGACGCCTACGTCGCCGTCGAGACGGGGCCGGTCCTGGCGCGCCTCCCCCATCCCCCGAGCCCCGAATGCGAGGTCGGGCGCCATATGCAAGCCCTGCTCGAAGTGGAGTTCCTGGCGGCGGAGAAGGCCATGGAGGAACGGCTCGGGCGGACGACGATCGCCCACCTGGTCCAGCGGATGTTCGCCGGCGAGCGGGAGACCGCACAGCGGGATCACTGACCTGCCGATGGCGGAGGCGCGTTCCTCCGTCATTTTTTCAGCCCAAAAATGTAACTACGATGGTGGCAGTATGCTGCCTGGAGGGAAGCACCGAATGACTTCCACGTCGACCGCGCCCGCACCGACCCGCTCAGGAACGGCCTTACTGGCCGTGCTGATGGCAGCCGTCATCGCCACGGTCGCCGCCAGCGACATGGTCGTGCTGATGCTGCCGGAGATCGGTACGGAGTTCGGCGCCTCCGAGGCCGAACTCGCCTGGGTCGTCACCGGTTTCCTGCTGGTGTTCTCGGTCGGGATCCCGCTCTACGGCCGTCTCTCCGACCGGGTGAGCCTGCGGCGCCTCTTCGCCTTCGCCCTGCTGACCTACGCCGCCGGAAACCTGGTCTGCGCCCTCTCCCCGACGCTGGTCGTCCTGGTGGCCGGGCGGATCCTGACGGGCGTCGGCGCCGCCGCGATCCCCGTCCTGTCGGTCATCGCCGTCACACGGCTGCTGCCCGCGAACCGGCGCGCCGTCGGCATCGGCGTCCTCTCCGCGGGTTCGGGCATCGGTACCGCGGCCGGACCGGCGGTGGGCGGAGTGGTCGGCGAACTGTTCGGCTGGCCCGCCCTCTTCTGGAGCGTGCTCGTCCTCTCGCTGCTGCTGCTTCCCGCGGCCCTGCGCGTCCTTCCCGACGAGGTTCCGGCCGGCCAGGGACGACTCGACCTTCCCGGTGGCATCCTCCTCGGCGCCGGCGCGGGCCTGGTCCTCTTCGGCATGACCCAGGCCCAGGTCTCCGGCTTCTCCACGCCCCTGTCCTGGGGCAGCCTGGTGGTCGCCGTGTCGGCCCTCGCGCTCTTCGGGTGGCGCACCGCCCGCGTCGATCAGCCGTTCGTTCCGCCGGCGCTGTTCGCCGACCGGGCCTACCGGAACAGCCTCCTCATCGCGTTCCTGGCCATGGTCGTCAACCTCGGGGGGCTGGTGTTCGTCCCGCTCCTGGTGGTCGAGGTCAACGGGCTCACCCCGGGAGAGGGCGCACTGGTCATGATTCCCGCCGGGGTGTCCGTCGCGCTCCTCTCGCCCTTGATGGGCCGGCTCGCCGACCGGGTCGGCACCCGTGCCACGGTGTTCGTCGGGCTGGTTCTCGTCGGACTGTCCTCGCTGCTGCTCTCGACCCTCACCGATGGCTCCTCGGTGATCCCCGCCGGTGCCGGGGTCCTCGGGCTCAGCGTCGGCTTCGTCCTCGTGATCACCACCGTCGTCGGCGCGGTGGCGGGCGGGTTGCCCGCGGAACAGGCCGGCTCCGGCATCGGGATCCTCCAGGGAGCCCAGTTCCTCGGGGCCGGTACCGGCCCCGCCGTGTTCGGTGTACTGGCCTCCGCGCGGCAGCAGGGCGACAGCGGCGCCATCAACCCCTTCTTCTCGGGGCACGACGGCGCCGCCTACTCCGATGTCTTCCTGGCCATGACCGGGATCGTCGTCCTCCTGCTGTTCGTCGCGGCACGGTTGCGCCCGGCGGAGAGGCCCACGGGCGCGCGGACCCGAGAGACGAGCGATGCGGGGCCCCGGTGATCCCGGGTCCCAGTGATCCCGGGTCCCAGTGATCCCGGGTCCCAGTGATCCCGGGTCCCAGTGATCCGGGGTCCCGGTGATCCGGGTCCGGGGTGAGGGTGACATCCTGGGCCGGTGTTCTCATCCGGTCCAGTGGGGTGCGTGTTCTTCGATGTCGACGGCACCCTCGTCCCGGGCACGAGTTCGTCCGTCTTCCTCGCCGGATTCCTCAGCCATCGGGACGAGTTGGCCAGGGCCGAGGACGCGTACGCCTCCGGTGACCTGGACAACCGTCAGGTCTCCGAGCTGGACGCGGAGGGCTGGGCGGGTGTGCGCGAGGAACACGTCCTCGGCCTGCTCGACGGCCTTCCCCTGGTCACCGGCATCGCGGAGACCGTGGGCTGGTGCCGGCGGAACAGGCTGGTGCCGGTACTGGCGACGCTCGCCTGGTCGCCGGTCGGCGGCTACCTCACCGACCGCTTCGGCTTCCACACGCTCAGCGGACCCCGTCTGGAGACCGTCGGCAACCGGTTCACAGGCCGGGTCGCCCGCCACTTCGACGAGTACGACAAACGGGACTTCGCCCTCGCCCAGGCCCGAGCGCTCGGATTGGCTCCCGACTCGTGCGCGGCCGTCGGAGACAGCCGGTCCGACCTGCCCCTGTTCGCCTCCGTCGCACTGAGCGTGGCGTTCAACGCCTCGCCGGGAGCGCGGGCGGCGGCGACGGTCACCGTGGACGACGGCGACCTGACCAGCGTGGTTCCCGCCCTGAGCCGACTGATCACAGCCGGTCGTTGACGCCCGGGACGCGGTCGGCGGGGCTCATCGGGCTCCCGGCTGCCAGGATCGGGCGGCCTCCACCAGGCCGCTCTCGCCCTCGCCGTGTCCGTGGTCACCGTCGGGGCCACGTTCGGGGTGACCCAGGCCGGCCTCGGGTGGACGGCCGTCGCCCTGCTCGGCGGCTGGCCGGCCCTGCGGCGGGACGCGTAGGACGTCGGCGCGGGTGGCCGGTCGGTGGTCGATGGCAGGATGGCTCCTGTGTCGCACACCGTTTTCAGCGCCGTACCGATCGTCGGACGGGACGAGGAGCTTGCCCGGTTGACCGGGATGCTCGCGCGTGCCCGGAGCGGGCAGGCGCGGGCCGTCCTCGTCGCCGGGGACGCGGGGGTGGGCAAGACCCGGCTGCTGGACGAGATCGCGGGACGGGCCGCGCGGGACGGGATGACCGTACTGACCGGGCACTGCGTCGACCTCGGGGACGTCGGGCTGCCGTACCTCCCGTTCACCGAGATGCTCGGGGCGCTCGCGGCCGACGAGCGGTTCGCGCCCGTACTGGCGGCGCACCCCGCCGCCGAGCGGCTGCTGGGTACCGGCGCGGACGCCCGGGCCGCGGGAGAGACCGGGACCGCCGGGGCTGCCGGGGACGGCGACCCGCGCTCGGGCGGGGGGCGGCTGCGGCTGTTCGAGGGGGTGGCGGCGCTGCTGGCGGAGCTGTCCGCGCGGACGCCGCTGCTGCTGGTCCTGGAGGATCTGCACTGGGCCGACCAGTCGTCCCGGGATCTGCTGCGGTTCCTGCTCAGCCGGGGCATCCTGCACCGCTCGGCGGGCGGCGCGCCCGCGCACCGGCTCGCGGTGGTGGCGTCGTACCGGGCGGACGATCTGCACCGCCGTCATCCGCTGCGCCCGCTCCTCGCCGAGTTGGTGCGGCTGCCCTCGGTGGAGCGGCTCGAACTGCGGCCCATGCCGGACGCCGAGGTCGCCACGCTGGTGCGCGCGCTGCGGGACGGCCCGCTGCCCGAGACCACCGTGCGCCGGATCGTGGAGCGCGCGGAGGGCAACGCCTTCTACGCGGAGGAGTTGCTCGCCGCCACCGGCACCGGGGACGGCGGGGTGCCCAGCGGGCTGGCCGACGTCCTGCTGATCCGTTTCGAGCAGCTCTCCGACACCGCGCAACAGGTGCTGCGCACGGCGGCGGTGGCCGGGCGCCGGGTCGGGCACGAGACCCTGCGGGAGGCCGTCGGGCTGCCGGACGACGCGCTGGAGGAGGCATTGCGGGAGGCCGTCGGACGGCAGCTCCTGCTGCCCGGCCACGACGACACGTACACGTTCCGGCACGCCCTCGCGCGCGAAGCGGTCTACGCCGATCTGCTGCCGGGCGAACGCTCCCGGCTGCACGGCGCGTTCGCCCGGCTGCTGGGCGCGCGGGGCCACACCGCGGAGACCGCCGCGGAGCGCGCCCACCACTACCGCGAGAGCCACGATCTGCCGGAGGCGCTGACCGCGTCGCTGGAGGCGGCCGACCATGCCCGGCGGGTCGGGGCGCCCGCGGAGGAACTGCGGCATCTGGAGGCCGCGCTGGAGCTGTGGTCGGTGGTGGATCCCACGGCCCGGCCCTCGGGCGAGGGCGTGGAGCAGATCGCGCTGACCTTGCGCGCGTCGGCGGCGGCCGCGCACGCCGGGGAGGCGCACCGCGCGGTGTCCCTCACCCGGTCCGCGCTGGCCGGTATCGGGCAGGACACGGACTCGGAGCTGGCCGCGCGGGTCCGGTACACGCACGCCGGGAATCTGATCGGGATCGACAGTCTGCGGGCCGCCATGGCCTACAGCAGCGAGGCGTTGGAGCTGATCCCGGCGGACCCGCCGTCACCGACGTGGCTGTGGGCGGCGGCCACCCATGTGCTGGTGGCCCGCACGATGGGCGACACCCGTACGGCGATGGCGGTGGCGCGGCGCGCGCTGCCCCTCGCCGAGCGGCTCGGGGTGGACGACGCGCGCGCCGACCTGATCATCTCGGTGGCCGCCATGGACGGCGGGCGGCGCGGCCCCGAGGGCCGGGAGCGGCTCGGGACGGCCCGTGAGCTGGCCCGCGCGGCGGGCAACACGGCCGTGGAGATGCGGGCCCTGTTCAATCTGGCGATCGGCTGCTTCGAGTCGGGTGATCTGGAGGAGAGCCTGCCGTGGGTGGCCGAGGGCCTGGACCGCGCCCGGCGCGCGGGGCTGCTGTCCTCCACCTATCCGTTGGAGATGCGCTACCTCCAGCTACTGGTCCTGTACACGCTGGGCCGCTGGGACGAGTGCCTGCGCAGTGCGGAGACGGGTGCCGCGGTGCTGCCCCCGGCGGGCGGGTACACGGTGGGGCCCGCGCTCTACGTCCGGCTCGCGCGCGGCGAGATCGAGGCCGTCGAGGAGGCGGCCGGGCTGCTGCTCCAGGGGCCGTACGACTGGATGGCGCAGCTGATCGCCGGGATCGCGCTCACGGACGCGGCGGTGCACCGCGGTGACGCGGAGGCGGCCGTCACGCGGATGCGGACCGCCGTGGAGTCCCTGACGGACGAGTCGGGCACCCCCAACGCCGCCCTGCGCCTCGCCGCCCTCGCCCTGTCGGCGATCTCGGACCGGGCCACCGCGCTGCGGCTGGCGGGGGACACGGCCGGTGTCGAGCGGTGGACGCGTACGGCGGCCGAGTTGGTGGAGCTGGCGAGGACGACGGCCGTGCACGGTGAGGAGGATGTGCCCCAGGGCCCGGAGGGGATGGCGTGGCTGGCCCGCGCGGAGGCCGACTGGGTGCGGACGGTCACCGGCCCCGACCCGGAGCTGTGGGAGAAGGCGGTCGCGGCCTTCGACTACGGCGACGCCTACGAACGGGCCCGCTGCCAGGTGCGGTGGGCGGAGGCCCTGCTGGTGGCCGAACGCCGGGAAGAGGCGGGCGCCCGGGCGCGGGAGGCCCGTGCGACCGCGGCGCGGCTGGGGGCGACGGTCCTGCTGGGGCAGGTGGACGCGCTGATCCGGCGCGGCCGGCTCGCGGACCTGGCCCCGGCCCCGGCGGGCACCTCGTCGGCCGAGGCCGACCCGTCCCCGCTCACCCCTCGTGAGCAGGATGTGCTGCGGCTGCTCGCGCTCGGCCGCAGCAATCGGCAGATCGGCGAGGCGCTCTTCATCAGCGGCAAGACGGCGAGTGTCCATGTCTCCAACATCCTCGGCAAGCTGGGCGCGGCGAGCCGCACGGAGGCGGTCGCGATCGCCTATCAGCGGGGGTTGATCAGCCCCGAGCGCACCGCCGCCTCCGACTGAGCCCCGGCGGTCCGGGCGGGCGGGAACCCCGCCGTCGTCGTACGCGTTGTCCGGAAAAGATCCGGTCGGTGACCCGGCCGGATCCCGGAGCGACCGGTCAGGGGCGGCGGTATGGGCGAGTTGGTCCCCGGGGGCAATGTGCCCCTCCCGGCCGGCCCGCTGTCCGTGCGCGTGCCGGGTCCGTTCGATGTGTCGGCGCTGATCACCGGCGAGGACGGCAGGGTGCGCGGGGACGCCGACTTCGTGTTCTTCAACCAGCCGGCCGCACCCGGCGCGCGACTGCGGGGCGACACGCTGACCGTCGACCCGGCCGCCCTGCGTCCGGGCGCCACCCGCGTCACCGTGGTCGTCAGCCCGGCCGACCCCGGCACTCCCCTGGGCCGGCTGCCGTCGCCCACCCTCCGGATCACCGGCCCGGCCGGCCGCACCCTGGCCCGCTTCACCCCGCCGCACCCGCGCGAGGAGACGGTGCTGCTGCTGGTGGAGATCTACCGGCGCGGCGACACCTGGAAGGCACGGGCCCTGGGGCAGGGCTACGGCGACGGACTGGCCGGTCTCGCCCGGGACTTCGGGGTCGACGTGGTGGAGGACGCGGCGCCGGCGACGACACCGTTCATCCCGTCCCCGCGCTCACCACTGCCCGTCCCTCCGGCGCCGACCGCTCCGCCGGTGCCTCCGTCCGTTCCGCCCCGGCCGTCGGTCCCCCCGGGCCCGGCCGACGCGGACGGTTTCGCGGGGCTCGTCAACGCCTCCCGCGCGCAGGTGGGTTGCCCGCCGGTGGCGCTGGACGCCCGGCTGTCGTCGGCCGCGCGGGGGCACGCCGCCGCGATGGCGTCGGCCGGGCGGCTCGGGGTGGAGGGCGGGGACGGTGTCTCGGTGTACCAGCGGGTGGTGACGGCGGGGTTCGCGTATCTCACCGTCGCCGAGCATCTGGTGTCCGGGCCGCGCACCCCGGCCGAGTTCATCACCTTCGTCCAGCGCGACGAACAGCTCCGGCGGAGCCTCCAGGACCCGTCGTACACCCACGCGGGGCTGGGGCACGCGACGGGGAACCGCACCGGTGACGTCTTCTGGACGGCGCTGTGGGCCCGCCCCTTCACCCCGGCCGGGCTGGCGCGTACGGCGGCGGAGGTCGTCGGACTGACCAACCGGGAGCGGCTCGCCGCGGGGCTGCGTCCGCTGGCCCCGGACCCGCCGCTCACCGCCGCCGCGCAGGCGCACAGCGCGGACATGGTGGGCCGCGACTTCTACTCCCACACCGCCCCGGACGGCGGCCGGCCCTGGGACCGGGCCGAGGCGGCGGGCGCCCGGCGCCGTTCCATCGGGGAGAACATCGCGTGCGGCCAGCGCTCGGCGGCCGAGGTGGTGACGGGCTGGATGAACAGCCCCGGCCATCGGGCCAACATCCTCAAGCCCGACTTCACCCACATCGGCATAGGTCTGGCGGGCGGCGGCCGGGCGGGCATGTACTGGACGCAGGTCTTCGGGGCGTAGGGCCTGTCGTTCGGATCATCCCGGCGTCGCGGGGTCTGGCGCGCGGTGCGTGGGCGGGGAGGGTCTTCGGGGCGCGCCCGCGGCCGGGGGGTTTTGCCCGAACGGCCGAACCCGGGACACCATGGCCGCCATGAAGGGTGATCTCTTTTCCAGTGAGCACATGGTCCAGCCGGCCACCGCGCCCGGCATGACGGTCGAGAACGCGAAGTGCATCAGATATGTGGTGAACGGCGAGATGCTGTCCCGGCAGGGCGCGATGGTCGCCTACCGCGGCGGCCTCCAGTTCGAGCGCAAGGGTCAGGGGGGTGTGGGCGGGATGCTGAAGCGTGCCGTCACCGGCGAGGGACTGCCGCTGATGTCGGTGCGCGGACAGGGCGAGGCGTGGTTCGCGCAGGAGGCGCAGAACTGCTTCATCGTGGAGATCGAGCCGGGTGACGAGTTCACCGTCAACGGCCGCAACGTCCTGTGTTTCGACGCCACGCTGTCGTACCGGATCGCCACCGTGAAGGGTTCCGGCATCACCGGGGGCGGGCTGTTCAACAGTGTGTTCACCGGCCAGGGCAGGCTGGGGCTGGTGTGCGAGGGCAGCCCGCTGGTCATCCCCGTCTCCCCCGAGTGGCCGGTCTACGTCGACACGGACGCGATCGTGGGCTGGACCGCGGGCCTCCAGACCTCGCTGCACCGCTCCCAGTCCGTCGGCTCGATGCTGCGCGGAGGCTCCGGTGAGGCGGTGCAGCTGATGTTCCAGGGACAGGGCCAGGTGATCGTCCGGCCGAGCGAGGCTCCGGCGACCAAGCCGCAGCAGCACTGAGGCCGGGGTTCGGGCCGGCGGGTCTGATCCGGTCCCCGTCCGGTCCGGTCCCCGTCCGGCCCGTCCGGTTCGCTCCGGCCCCATCCGGTCCGGTCCGGTCCGGCCCCATCCGGTCCGGTTCGGTTCGGCCCCATCCGGTCCGGCCCCGTCCGGCCCGGTGATCGGCGTGATCCACACCACGTGAGCCCCTGCCCCGGGCCGCCCCGCCGGGCCAGGGCCGACTCTCCCCCGGATCGGCGCCGACCTGCGCAGTTGACCCTCGCCCCTGCCTCGGGTCAGGGTTCGGTACAGCGCGGATTCCAGCCCACCGCGCCGGAAGGGTGAGTACCTTGATCGGCTTCTCGGACATCGAAGCGGCGGCGGAGCGAATCGCCGGACATGTCGTACGGACCCCCACCGTGCCGAGCCCCGGGCTGTCGGCGCTGCTCGGAGTTCCGGTCACGGCCAAGCTGGAGCTGCTCCAGCGCACCGGTTCGTTCAAGGCGCGCGGCGCGACGGCCAAGCTGCTGTCGCTGAGCGGGGCCGAGCGGGCGGCCGGGGTCGTCGCGGTCAGCGGCGGCAATCACGGCATCGCGCTCGCGGTCATGGCCGCCGCCCTCGATGTGAAGGCGACCGTGGTCATGCCCCGTTCGGCGCCGGCCCGGTCGGTGGAGCTGGCCCGGGACGCCGGGGCCTCGGTGCGGCTCACCGAGGACATGGGGTCGGCGTTCGCGCTGGTGGCGCGGCTGCGGGACGAGGGCCTCACCCTGGTGCACCCCTTCGACGACCCGATCGTCATCGCGGGGCAGGGCACGGTGGGCCTGGAGTTCGACCAGGACGCCGGTGAGCTGACCGATGTGCTGGTGAGCATCGGGGGCGGCGGGCTGATCGCCGGGGTGGCGACGGCGCTGCGGGCCCGGCGGCCCGGTCTGCGGATCTGGGGGGTGGAGACCGAGGGCGCGCTGTCGATGCACGACGCGCTGGAGGCGGGCGGCCCGGTACCGATCACTCCGACGTCCATCGTGACCACGCTGAGCGCGCCCGAGGTCTCGCAACTGACGTACGACCATGTCGCCGCGCTGGTCGACGAGGTGCTGGTGGTTCCGGACCGGGACGCCGTACGGGGCTGTCTCGACCTCGCCGAGCGCGCCAAGGTGTGGGCGGAACCGGCCGCGGGGTGTCTGCTGCCCGCGGCCCGGCAGGTCCTGGAGAAGGTCGGCGACGGCGCCCGGCTGGGGCTCGTGGTGTGCGGGGGCAACACCACAGCGCGCGAGATCGCCGACTGGACGGACCGCTTCGGTCTGCGCTGATCTCCCCCGCCCACCCCGCCGACGGACGTCGGAGGTCGTCCGGGAGCCGTTCCCCGAATCGTGCTTCCCGTTGAGCACCGGACGTCACCGCTCGCGTACCAGTGGGCAAGGTGAGGGCACGGGGTTCAGCGAGGGATGACCATGGCCGAGGCGCATGCCGCCGCGCACGCAGAACAGCGGGACCGGCAGGACTGTCAGGATCAGCAGGACCGGAGGGAGCGGCAGGACCGGCAGGACCGGCAGGACCAACAGGACCGGCGGGACCAACAGGACCAGCGACAACTGATGGCCGGGCGGTACCGGTTGCTTGAGGTGGTGCACCGCGAGACGAACCGCGTCGCCTGGTACGGCGAGGAGGCGCGGTCGGACCGGCCGTGTCTGCTGACCCGGATCGCCCTTCCCGCCGACGGCGGCGGAGGCACCGCGCACCGGGCGACCGGCCGTGTCACGCGGACGTCCGAGGCCGTGCGGGCGTTGTGTCCCGGGCAGGTGCCCGAGACGGTGGACGCCTTCGAGGAGGCGGGCGCCCTGTGGACGGTGACCGCGTGGCCCGGCGGCACCCCGCTGACCGCGCTCCTGGCGCAGAGCGGCCCGTTGCCCCCGGAGCGGGCGGCGCGCCTCGGGCTCGAACTGCTCGATGTGCTGGAGGCGGCGCACGGTGCGGGCGTCACCCATGGCGAGTTGAGCCCCGGCCAGGTGCTCGTGCCCGACCAGGGCCCTGCCGTGGTCTGCGGTTTCGGCCTGGCGGGCGCCACCCTGGGCCCCCGGCTCACGGCGCCGTCGTATGCCGCCCCGGAACAGGCGCGGGACGAGCGGATCGGCCCGTCCTGCGATCTGTGGGCGCTCGGCGCGCTGCTGTACACGATGGTCGAGGGGCGTCCACCGTTCCGGGACCGGGACCAGGACCGGCCCGAGGTCACCCTGCGGGGCGTGGACCGGCTGCCGTTGCGCGCTCCGCTGCGGGCGGGCCCGCTCACCCAGGTCGTGCACGGCCTGCTGCGCAAGGACTCCCGTGAGCGGCTGACCCGTCGGGTGACCCGGGAGGCGCTGCTGCGGGTGCTCAGCGCGGCTCCGGGCGCGGCTCCGCCCGAGGGGCCCGGTCCACGGCCACGCCCCGCCGCCGTCGACGAGCTGCCCGTCCGTCCCCGGCGCGGCAGCCGTACGACGGTCCTCAGCGGTGTCCTCGCGCTGGTCACCGTCGCGGTCATCCTGGTCGCCGCGAAGGGGCAGGGGGACCCTGAGGGCGTCGGGGCGACGGCGCCCGCCGCGCCGCCCCGGGCGTCCCCTTCGGCCCCGGCGCCCTCGTCACCACCAGCGCCACCGGCACCGGCACCGGCACCGCCCTCGGCGTCCGCCGCGCCCTCCCCCACCGGCCGTCTCCCCGCGGGCTTCCGTACCTTCACCGCTCCGGAGGGCTTCTCCCTCGCCGTCCCCGACGGCTGGACCGCGCTGGGTACCAAACGGATGGCGGATCTGGCCTATCGGGTGGTGCTCGGCGCGCCGGGCGATCCGCGCACGCTCACCGTGACCTACAGCAAGCGCGTCGGCCCCGATCCGGTCGCCGTCTGGCGCGACGACGTCGAGCCGGGTCTGAAGCGCGCGGACGGCTACCGGAGGCTCGGCGGCATCCTGGCGACGACGTACCGGGGCCGCGCCGCCGCCGACATCCAGTGGCTGGCCGACGTCGACGGGATCCGGGAGCGTACCTTCGGCCGGGGTGTCTCCGCTGGTGCCGGGCTGGGCTACTCGCTGCGCTGGACCACTCCGGCGGCGGACTGGAGGGACCGGGCCAACCGCGAGGCGCTGGACACGGCGCTGCGCACGTTCCGGCCGCCGGTCCTCTGACACCGCGAGCCCCCTCCCGGCCTGCCAAACCGCGTCAATGAGTGCATATAGGCTGCCTGTCTGCACGTCCTTCGCAGAACCGTCGATCCCTCAGGAGAGTCGTCCGTGACCCTAGCGACCGCCCCGTCCGAGCTGTCCGCCGCCCCCGCGCCGCTGTCCGACCTGGTGGCGCGTGACGCGCGCGAGTTCGGTGTCTACGCCCGCACCGGAGGCTGGACCTTCGCGCTGATGGTGGCGCGCAGTGTCCGTCCCGGTGGACAGGGCGCGGACGAGACGCCGACGGGGTCGGCGAAGGTGTCGGCGAAGGAGTTCGCCGAGCTGGCCGGCTGCTCGCCCGAGCGGGTCATGCGGTACTACAAGGCGTGGGACAAGGCGGCCGACGACGGCATGGTGCCGCAGTTCGAGGCGCTGGAGCCGGGCCAGGACGTGGAGTTGCCGGACGCGGACGTGTGGCTGGGCTACTACGTCTCCCGGAACAGCGCGACGTCCGAGCGCGGCACCGCGATCGTGGAGGCGGCGGAGGCCGAGGGCATCCGTCCGACGAAGGCGCTGGAGGTCGCCGAGAACCCGAGCGCGCTGCGTGCCGCGATCCTCGCCGACCCCTCCACGGCGCAGGCCGCCCGCCGCGCCCTGCTCGACCGGGTGCGCGAGGACCCCGAGTTGCAGGCCGAGCTGGCGCGTGACGTCGTACGCACCGACGATCTGAAGAAGGCGGTGGCGACCGAGAGCCGGTCCGCGGACCGGATCGGGTATGTGCGGCAGATCGCCGAGTCGGGGCAGTTCAAGACACCCGCCGGGCAGACGGTGGACGCGCCGGTGGAGGTGCGGCAGGAGGCCGAGCGGCATCTGTCGCTGATCGATGAGCTGGACGAGGGCGAGGACTCCGGCGAGTGGGCCACCGAGGCGTACGACACGATGAAGAACATGGTCGCGGAGACCGTGCAGGCCGACCCCGAACTGCGGGTCAATGAGCGCCGTACGAACTTCTACAACAGCCTGTCGAAGGTGACGAAGGTGTTCGAGGAGCTGACCTTCGACGACGCCGACGCCGAGGACTTCTACGAGGACGACATGGTGGCGCGGCTGGAGGAACTCCAGGAGGCCATCACGGTCTGCCTGACCTCGCTGCGCGGCGCGCGCGGGAACCGGGCGTAGGCGCCTCAGTCGCGGGCGGACAGGGAACGGGCGTGCACGGTACGGGCGATCCGGGGGCCGAGCCAGCGCTTGAGGCGCCGCAGGGCCTCCAGGCGTCCGGCCGCGCGGTCGATCCGGTAGTACAGCTGGGGCGGGACGTAGGGCAGCAGGGGTGAGTGGCGCTGGCCGAGCAGGGCGAACATGTGCTCGGGGGGCAGGCCGATGTAGCGCGGCAGGTTCTCGTACCACTGGGCGCTGTAGCGGGCCGCGCTCTGCACCGGGAGGAGTGCGGCCTTGCGTTCGTGTTCGTAGCGGGCGAGGGCCCGCGGGAGTTCGGGGTGGTCGCGCAGGGCGTCCGCGAGGCACATGGCGTCCTCCAGGGCGAGGGTGGTGCCCGCGCCGATGGAGTAGTGGGTGGTGTGGGCGGCGTCGCCGAGGAGGACGACGTTGTCGCGGTACCAGGTGCGGTTGGTGAGGGTGCGGAAGGTGAGCCACTGGGCGGCGCCGGCGGCGCCGGCGCGGCCGATCAGCCGGTGGCCTTCGAGGACGTCCACGAAGAGCTTCTCCAGCAGTTCGAGCCCCTCGGCCTCGCTCGCGCGGTCGAGGCCGAGGCCGGTCCAGGTCTCGGGGGCGCACTCGACCACGCAGGTGCTGTGCCCGGCGTCGAACGCGTAGCCGTAGCACCAGATCCAGCCGTGCTCGGTCTCCACGAAGGCGAAGGTGAAGGAGGTGAAGACCTGGGTGGTGCCGAGCCAGATGTAACGGTTGCGGCCGGAGCGGACGTCGGTGCCGAAGGCGTCGGCGTGCCGGGTACGCAGGGCGCTGCCCACACCGTCGGCGGCCACGACGAGGTCGGCGTCCGGGAGGTTCCCCGCGGTGATCTCCCGCTCGTAGCGCACCTGGACGCCGAGTGCGCGGGCGCGGGTGGCGAGGAGTTCGAGCAGCCGGTGGCGGCCGATGCCGTGGGCCTGGTCGCCGCTGTGCCGGGTGGTGAGGCCGCGGACGTGGGCGATGCCGTCGCTCCAGCGCACGGAGCCGGCGTCGATCGCGCGGGCGGACTCGGGGTCGTAGGCGTGGAGCCGGTCGAGCATGCCGTGCCAGTAGGTGACGCCCCAGCCGTAGGTGGAGCCTTCCGGGTCGCGCTCGTGGACGGTGATGTCGTGGGCGGGGTTCCGCCGCTTGAGCAGGATCGAGAGATACAGGCCGGCGGGTCCGCCGCCGACGCAGACGACCTTCACACTCACCCCTGGGAGTCACTCAGTGCGTTCGATTGACAACGCAGAGTAGCAAGTCAAGGGTGTCGGTCCGGTCTGACACGGGCGCCGGGGCGTCGGCCGGTGTCGCGCGCCGGACCGCGGCGCACCGTGCGATCAGCCCGCGGCGCGGCACTCCGGGTGGCCCCAGCCCTGGTCGTTCTTGGCGATCTGCTCCCCGGCGGCGTAGGGGCGCCCGCAGACGGGGCAGCGGCCGGGGAACTTGGCCTTGAGGGTGCGGGAGGACGACGAACCGCCGTTCTTGCGCGGCGACTTGCGGCGCGGCGCACCGCTCGGCGGGGTGTCGGGGGAGGGCGGCGGTTCCGGGGAGCCGAGGTCGCTGCCGGCGGGTTCCTGGACGACGGCGGCCTGGCTGGCGGCCCGGTCGGCGAAGTCGTTGAGGGGGTCGCCGTCGACCTGGTGGGCGGGGACGTAGCGGAACTCGACGGTGCGGCCGTCGAGCAGGTCGTCGATCCGCACCACGAGGTCCTGGTTGGCGACCGGCTTGCCCCCGGAGGTCTTCCAGCCGTTGCGCTTCCAGCCGGGCAGCCAGGTGGTGACGGCCTTCATGGCGTACTGGGAGTCCATCCGGATCTCCAGCGGAACGCCGGGGTCGGTCGCCGTGAGGAGCCGCTCCAGGGCGGTGAGTTCGGCGACGTTGTTGGTGGCCCGGCCGAGCGGCCCGGCCTCCCAGCGACGGACGGTCCCGGTCCCGTCGGCCACGACCCAGGCCCAGCCCGCCGGTCCGGGGTTTCCCTTCGAAGCCCCGTCGCACGCGGCCACCACTCGTTCACGCATACGCCGATCATGCCATGGCCGGACGGGGCGCCCGGGACCGGCCCGGACGGCGCCGGGAGCGGCTCAGGAGACGTCGGTCGAGGCCGGCATCTCAGCGATGCGGGTGGTCCGTTCGGTGCTCCGGTGGCTCACGCCGGTCACCGTGGGGCGGACCGCGCGCCGCGATCGACATTCTGTTCCAAGATGGGGAGAGGGGTGCGACGACGGAGGGCGCGATGACGGACGCGACGATGCGGGCGTGGTCGGTGGTGGCACCGGGGCCGGTCGAGGGCGAGCCGCTGCGGACGGTCGAGCGGCCGGTGCCGGAGCCCTCGGGGGACGAGGTGCTCGTACGGGTGCGGGCCTGCGGGGTGTGCCGTACCGATCTGCATGTGACGGAGGGCGATCTGCCGGTGCGCCGCCCGGGTGTCACGCCCGGCCACGAGGTGGTCGGCGAGGTGGCCGCGCTGGGTCCGGACGCGCGGGGGCTGTCCGTCGGGGAGCGGGTGGGGGTGGCCTGGCTCCGGCACACCGACGGCACCTGCGTGTATTGCCGGCGCGGTGCCGAGAACCTCTGCCCGGACTCGCGCTACACGGGCTGGGACGCCGACGGCGGGTACGCGCCGTACACGACGGTCCCCGCGCCGTTCGCGCACCGGCTCCCGGACACCCTGGACGACGTGGCGGCGGCGCCGCTGCTGTGCGCGGGCATCATCGGCTACCGCGCCCTCGAACGGGCCGCACTGCCACCGGGCGGGCGGCTCGGTCTGTACGGTTTCGGCGGCAGCGCCCATCTCTGCGCCCAGGTCGCCCTCGCGCGGGGCGCCCGGGTGCATGTGGTGACCCGGGGTGAGGCGGCCCGCCGACTCGCGCTGGATCTGGGCGCGGCCTCGGCGGTCGACCTGGACACGGCGCCGCCGGAGCCGCTCGACAGCGCCGTCCTGTTCGCCCCGGTCGGCGATCTGGTCCCGGTCGCCCTGCGCGCCCTGGACCGCGGCGGCGTCCTGTCCGTGGCGGGCATCCATCTGACCGACATCCCGCCACTGCGTTACGAGACCGACCTCTTCTACGAGAAGGAGATCCGCAGCGTCACGTCCAACACCCGCGAGGACGCCCGGGAGTTCCTCGCGCTGGCGGCCCGTCACGGGGTGCGGGCGACGACCCACCGGTACCCGATGGCGAACGCCCCGGAGGCCCTCCGGGACCTCAAGGCGGGCCGGTTCGACGGGGCGGCGGTGCTGGTGAACGACGGTGCCTGGCCCTCCTCTTCCGCACCGTCGCGTGCTGTGCTTGCCTAGGGTCCTTTTCACCGGCGGGGCAGGAGGGGCGGATGCGTCGGACGAGGGGGCGCTGGACGGTGGGGGTGCTGGCCGGGGCGCTGCTGCTCGGGGCGTGCGGGGATCCCGAGGGGGACGCGGGATCGGCGACCTCGACGCCGTACGCGCCGAGCCCTTCCCCGGGTTCCCGCTCACCGGGCCTTTCCGCATCGGCCCCTGCCGCGCCGGTTCCTTCCGTATCGGCCTCTTCCTCACCGGCACCTCCCGCGGCGGCCCCTTCCGCGTCGGCCTCCCGGAAGGCGCCCACCGTCCTCTACCTCGGCGACTCCCTCGCGATGGAGAACCAGAAGGTGCTGGGCGAGGAGTTGCGGCGGGAGCTGGGGGCCCGGTACACCGGGGCCCCGTACTCGGGCACCACCCTGTGCGACTACCTGGAGGGCACCGCCGAACGGTCGCTCGTGCCGGACGAGGACAAGGCCGCCGCGCTGGTGCGCGAGGTGCGGCCGGACGTGGTGGTGCTCCAGTTCTGGGGCAACGCGTGGGGTTACACACCGTGCATGGACGGAATCACGTACGACACGTCGCGCGCCCGCTACTTCGACCGGTACGCCTCCGACGCGCGCGCACTGACCGGGCAGATCGCGGCGGCGGGCGGTGACCGGCGACCGACGGTCGTCTGGGTGCTGCAAGGGCCGGACCCGATCACGCCCGACCGAGTCCGCAGGGTCAACGCGCTGTACCGGGAGCAGGCCGCCGCCGCGTCGGACGCCGTGGCCGACGCGGGCGGGGTGGTGAGCCCGGCCGGGGACCGTCACACCTGGGTCCGGGAACTGCCGTGCACGACGTACGAGCGAACCCGCCCCGGCCACTGCACGGACCCGGCACGCGGCCGTACCGCGCTCCATCGCGAGGACGACTATCTGCACTTCTGTCTCGCGCCCACGACCTCCGAGCCGAAACCGTGCCCGGTGCGCTCGCCCGGCATCCTGCGCATGGTCCGGGAGATCACCCGGGCGGTCGGCGCCCTGCGATGACCGCCGTCGAAATCCGTTCGACACCGGCGGCCCCCATCCACTGGGATCAGACGTCATGGGTGCTGTCACGAAAATGCACAAGGACGAGATCGACATCGAGGCGCCGCTGGTCGAGCGGCTCATCGCCGCGCAGTTCCCGCGGTGGGCCGGGCTGCCCGCGAAGCGGCTGGCCTCCTCCGGCACGGAGAACGCGATGTTCCGGCTCGGCCGTGATCTGGTCGTCCGGCTGCCCCGCTATCCGGGGGCGGTCGCGGCCATCGAGCACGAGGTGCGCTGGCTGCCGCGGCTGGGCCGGGGCCTGGGCACGGGCACACCCCAGCCGGAGGGCCTGGGTGGGCCGGGCGCCGGGTTCCCGTGGCCGTGGGCCGTGTACCGCTGGCTGGACGGCCGCAATCCCGTGGCCGGGGCGGTCGAGGAACCCCGGGCGCTGGCCGTGGACCTGGCCGGGGTCGTCACCGCGCTGCGCCGGGTCGACCCGACGGACGGGCCGCCCAACAGCCGCGGGGTTCCGCTCGCCCGGCGTGACGAGCCGACCCGGGCGGCCCTCGCGCAGTTGTCCGATCGACTGGACACCACCGAGCTGACGGCCCGTTGGGAGGAGGCGCTGCGGATCCCCGATCGCGACGGGCCGCCCCTTTGGGCCCATGGCGATCTCGCGCCCGGGAACGTGCTGGTCACGAAGGGGCGGCTGAGCGCCGTCCTCGACTTCGGCGTGGCGGGCGTGGGTGATCCGACGGTGGATCTGGTCGTCGCCTGGAACCTGCTGCCGGCCTCCGCGCGCGGCGTGTTCCGCGAGGCGGTCGGCGCGTCGGACGACGCGTGGGCGCGGGCACGCGGCTGGGCGCTGTCGATCGCCCTGATCCAGTTGCCGTACTACTGGGACACCAATCCGGCACTGGCGGACAACTCCCGCCACGTGATCGCGGAGATCCTCGCGGAGACGTAGGGAGGGAGACGTAGAGGAAGGGGTGGAAGGAAGGGTGCAAGGCGGGGTGGAAGGAGGGGCAGAACGGCGCGGTGATCACCCCCGTCGGCCACCGCGCCGCGCCCCGGACGTCCTGGGTGGCCCCCAGGCCGTCGGTCAGTGGGTCACTCCCCCGCGTACGCCTTCTCCAGGGCCGCGATGTCGAGCTTGCCCATGGCCATCATGGCCGCGGTGGTGCGGGCCGCCTTCTGCGGGTCGGGGTCGCTGATCATGGCGGTCAGCCGCGCGGGGACGACCTGCCAGGAGAGGCCGAACCGGTCCTTGAGCCAGCCGCACGGGCCGGGCTCCCCGCCGTTCTCGGTGAGCTTGTCCCAGTAGTGGTCGACCTCCGCCTGGTCGTCGCACAGGATCTGGAAGGAGACCGCCTCGGTGAAGGTGAACTGCGGTCCGCCGTTGAGGGCGACGAACTTGTGCCCGTTGGCCGTGAAGTCCACGGTGAGGACGCTGCCGGCGGGCTGGGGGGCACCTTCGCCGTAGTGGGTGATGCCGCCGATGCCGGAGTTCTTGAAGATCGACACGTAGTGCCGGGCGGCCTCCTCGGCCTGGCCGTCGAACCAGAGACAGGTGATGAATCCGTCGGTGCTCATGGGGTCCTTCCGCACGGGGGAGCAGAGTCATCTGTATCGACCCGCGCGGGCCCCGAAACTCATCGCTCCGCGGCGATCTGCCGTCGGCGAATCTGCTGCGGGCCGAGAAATCCGCTCCGGCGCCGATCGCGGGCCGACAGTGGGAGGACTGAGCGGGCGCACCGCCCGCCACCACGACCCAGGAGCGACGATGTCCTTGCTCACCGCCCCGCCACGACCGGGTCCGCCCCGCGCCGAGGACGGGGAGCCCCAGCCCACCCGGTTCGACGACCAGCTCGCCGCCCAGTTGCTCGGGCAGCGGATCGTGCTGCTCGGCACCGAGGTCACCGAAGCCTCCGCCAACCGGATCTGCGCCCAGCTGATCGTGCTGTCGGCGGAGGATCCGCACACCGACATCAGCCTGTTCATCAACAGCCCCGGCGGCTCGGTCCACGCGGGTCTCGCCATCTACGACGTCATGCGGCTGATCCCGAACGACGTCGCCACCCTCGCGATGGGGTTCGCGGCCAGCATGGGCCAGTTCCTGCTGAGCGTGGGCACCCCCGGCAAGCGGTTCTCGCTGCCCCACGCGCGGATCATGATGCACCAGCCGTCGGCCGGTATCGGCGGGACGACGGCGGACATCGAGATCCAGGCGGACAATCTGGAGTTCACCAAGCGGACCATGGAGCGGATCACCGCGGAGCACACCGGGCAGACCCCGCAGACCATCTCCCGCGACGGTGACCGCGACCGCTGGTTCACTGCCGAACAGGCCAGGGAGTACGGGATGGTGGACCGGGTCGTGGAGTCGTTCGCCGAGGTCCGCCCGGCCGCCTCCCGACGACGGATGGGGCTCTGACATGGGGACGTACACGATTCCGAACGTGGTCGAGCGGACCCCGAACGGGGAGCGCTCGTACGATGTGTTCAGCCGGCTGCTGTCGGAGCGGATCATCTTCCTCGGGACCGAGATCGACGACGGCGTGGCCAATGTCGTCATCGCCCAGTTGCTCCATCTGGAGTCGTCGGCGCCGGAGAACGAGATCGCCGTGTACATCAACTCACCCGGCGGCTCGTACACCTCCCTGATGGCGATCTACGACACGATGACGTTCGTGAAGGCACCGATCTCGACGTTCTGTGTCGGGCAGGCGGCGTCGACGGCGGCGGTGCTGCTGGCCGGCGGGGATCCGGGGCGGCGGTTCGTGCTGGAGCACGCGCGGGTGCTGCTCGGCCAGCCGGCCAGCGGCGGTCAGCGCGGGATGGTGTCCGATCTCGCGCTCCAGGCCAAGGAGATGGTCCGGATCCGCGCCCAGGTCGAGGAGGTGCTGGCCCGGCACACCGGCCACGACATCCCGACGCTGCGCGCGGACATGGACCGCGACAAGGTCTTCACCGCCGAGGAGGCGGTGGCGTACGGCCTCGCCGACGAGGTGCTGAGCCGCCGTCTGGCCACCACCGGCTGAGCCGACGGCGCGCGGACGCGCGAGACCGGTTCGTCTCTCGCGGGCGCCGCAGACCGGTTCAGGCGACCAGGCACAGGCCGTCGTGGGAGGAGGTGGTACGGCCCGTGCCGCGGCCGAGGTGTCCGGTGGTACGGCTGGTGATCCGGACCAGTTCGCCCTGGGCCAGCGACAGCAGGTCGCCGAGACCGAGGCCGAGGGCGCGGGCGGCGGCGGCGAGGACCTCGGAGGAGGCTTCCTTGCGGCCCCGCTCGACCTCGGAGAGATACGGCATGGAGATCCGGGCCGCCTCGGCGACGTCCTTCAGCGTGCGCTCCTGTGCGAGGCGTTCGCGGCGCAGGACGTCGCCGATCAGGTCGCGCCACAGCGGTTCCGCGGGCGTGGGCCCCCGGCGGGGCGGGGCGGCGGGGACAGCTCCCGGCCGCGCGGCGGGGCGCAGCGGGATGACGCGGGCTTCGTTCGGCGCTCGGTTGCTCACCTCTTCAGCCTAGGAGCACTGACCGCACACGGAAGGGACGGGACGACGATTCGGATTCCGCCCTCGGTGGAATCGGCGGCGACCCGATCGAAATCAATGTGCATGCTCCCCCGAACCCTGGGTAGCCGAGGGATCGAAGACGTACCGACGACGTACCGACCGAAGCAGCAACCCGACGACAAAAACCGGACTTTGATGTTCGTGGGAGAGGCAATGGACACCGCCGTGATCCGGTCGCAGGCCAAGGTCGACAACGACACCGCCGGGACCCGTACCGGGGAGGGGATACTGCCGGACTCCGTCGATCCGCGGACGGTCGCGCCGCTCGACGCGCGTGAGTTGTCCCGCGGGCTGTTTCCCAGGCTGGCGGAGCTGGAAGAGGGCACGCATGAATACCAGTACGTACGCAACACGCTGATCGAGCTGAACATCTCCCTGGTCCGCTTCGCGGCCGGCCGCTTCCGCGGTCGCGGGGACGACATGGAGGACATCGTCCAGACCGGGATGATCGGTCTGATCAAGGCGATCGACCGGTTCGACCTGTCGCGTGAGGTCGAGTTCACGACGTTCGCGCTGCCGTACATCGTCGGCGAGATCAAACGGTTCTTCAGGGACACGACCTGGGCCGTGCACGTACCGCGCAGGCTCCAGGAGCTGCGGGTCGAGCTGGCGAAGGCCCGTGAGGAGCTGGCCGGCCATCTGGACCGGGAGCCGAAGGTGGCGGAGCTGGCCGCGATCATGGACGTGACACCGGAGCAGGTGGTCGAGGCGCAGCTCGCGGCCAACGGCTACAACTCCTCGTCCCTGGACGCCGCCCTCACCGGCGAGGACCCGGGACACGGCGAGGCCGTCCTCGCGGACTTCATCGGGGTGGAGGAGCAGGGGCTGCGGCTGGTGGAGGATGTCCACTCACTCGCCCCGCTGATGGCCGAGCTGGACGAACGGGACCGCACGATCCTGCATATGCGGTTCGTGGAGGAGGCCACCCAGGCGGAGATCGGCGAGAAGCTCGGCTGCTCGCAGATGCATGTGTCCCGGCTGCTGAAGCGGATCATCCAGCGGCTGCGCAGGGGGATGCTGAGCGAGCTGGGCTGCGCCTGACGGTCACGGTGCGGGAGTCAGAGGAGTGAAGAGTGAGGGCCGGTCGAAGACCGGCCCTCACTCTTGGAACAACCGACTCTTGGAACGACTGACTCTTGGAACGACTGGAACCACCATCCGAGGACGGCCCCTCAGCCCTGGCCCACCCGCACCACCGCCCGGACCCGCTTGCCCACCGGTACCCGTTCGACCGTCACCTCGGCCGTGAGGGCGTGCACGATCTCCAGGCCGTGGCAGCCGATGCGTTCGGGGTCGCGCGGGAAGCGGCGGGGCAGGGCGACGCTGCTGTCGTAGACACTGACCGCCACCTCGGCGTCGGTGCCCTCCAGTTCCAGGATGTACGGCCCGTTGCTGTGCCGGTCGGCGTTGGTGACCAGTTCGCTGACGACCAGGAGCACCTCCTCGTGCGTGCGGGCGCCGATCTCGGCGCACCACTCGGTTCTGAGCTGCTCCAGGAAGAACCCGGCGAAGGACCGCGACTCGGCGATGCATCCCGGTTCCCCGGTGTAGTGCGCCGCCCGCCGTAGCGGCTCGACGGGCACGTCGAAACCAGTCGGCATCACTGATCCGTCCCGGTGCTCGATCATGCGTTTCTCTCTCGGAAGCCGGCGTGGCCGGAGGCTGCTGCACCAGTGCTGGTACCCAGAGCCGGGCCGCGCAGTCCCCACGTGGCGCGTGTTACAGCGTGGGGAGGGCGCGACGGGCCCCGGGGCAGTGTAGGCCCAGTGGGCAGGGGCGTGGGCCCACGCGTTCGGGTCTCCCGGCGGGCGGCGCGCGCCGGGGCTGTCTAGCGTGGCCGCGTGAGGCCGCGCACCCCTGATGGACGGTCCGTCGCCGACCGGGACGGCTGGCTCGACGCCCTGCTGATCGTGCTGGGCGCGCTGATCGCCATGGGGGTGGTCGCCGGTCTGGGGCTGTGGGCGGCCGGGGCGGCGGAGCTGCCGGACAACGCCTTCGGGCGGGTGGTGGCGGCGACCGTGGTGACGTCCGTCGGCGGCACGGTCGAGGTGCGCGGCGACGCGGGCGGCCTGGCCCGCACGGACGCGCACCTGGTGCTCCTCCCCCTCTCGGTGACGGTGACCGGTGCGCTGGTGTTCGCCGCCGGTTTCCTACGACCGCTGCGCCACCGGCCGGCGGTGGACGCGCCGGCGCTCGTCGTCCGGGCCGCCCGGATCGCGGTGCTGTGGGCGGTGGCGTTGACCGGTCTGTGCTTCGCCGCCCGTCAGGACTTCCGGATCTCGCTCGGTGCGGGCGCGGCGCGCGACCTCATCGAGATCTTCGGTGTCTCCCCGGTGGTCGGCTTCACCACCGATGTGCCGCTGACCCTGCTGTTCGGCCTGCTGTGGCTGGCCGGGATGCTCCTGCTGGCCCTGCTGGTCTCCGGGGCGGCGCCGCTGCCGCCCGGGGCGCTGCGGCTGCGGGCGGCGGTGGGTCCGGCGGCGTACGCGATGGTCGGGCTGCTGCTGGTGTGCGTCGCCGTGGGGGTGGTGGTCGGGCTGGTGGTGGCGACCTCGCGCGGGCACCCGGCGGAGACGCTCGCGGTGCTGCTGCTCGGTCTGCCGAATCTGGTGTGGCTCGCCTTCACGATCGGTCTGGGCGCGACCTGGCACGGCCGGGTGGACGGTCCGTTCGCCCTGCCGATGCCCCGGCTGCTGGACCGGGTGCTGCGCGGCCCCGATGTCTCGACGCTCGATCTGCGGTCCCTGGCGGCGTACGACGGCCGGGTGTGGTGGCTGGTCGGGATCGACGCGGTGCTGCTGCTGGGGGCGGCGGTCGTGATGGCGGTCCGCTCCCCTGTCCGTCTGCCGCTGTGGCGGCACGCGGTGCGCATGGCGGTGGCGCTGGCGCTGACCGTGCTGACGGTCTGCCTCGTCGGCCGGGTCTCCGTCCGCTTCGGTCTGTCCGTCCTCGGTATCGGCAATCTCGGCGGTGATCTGACCGGGGACCTGTTCCTGCGGGCCGAGGTGGGGACGGCCCTGGGGGTGGCCGTGCTGTGGGGTCTGGTGACGGGCTTCCTCGGCGGACTGCTGACGCGGGCCGTGCGCGGGCGTCCGGGGCGCCGGACGGCGAAGGGCCCGCCGGGGCGGGCCTGATCTCCGTGGGGTCGGGCGACAGGGAGGTCTGATCTCCGTAGGGTCAGGCGACAGGGAGGTCTGATCTCCGTGGGTCAGGCGACGGGGACGACCAGCCCCGGACCGACCCGTTGCATCCGCAGGGCGTCGACGGACTCGGCGAGCAGTTCGTACTCCGTGGTCTCGTCGCTGGCGGCGATCCGCACCAGCCGTCCCCCCGCCAGTTCGTCCGCCACGTGCTCCTGCCGGACGGTGTCGGCGCACCAGGCGCGCAGCAGCCGGGGGACGTCGGGCACACTGTCGGCGACCGGGACGAGGGCGCCCTGGGGGAAGTGCGGGTTCTCGGGGAGCGGGTCGAGCCGCTCGGCCATCCAGGAGGCCCGGTCGCGCAGCCACCACAGCGCCAGTGCCAGGGTGGGGGCGCGGTAGGTGCCGAGCGGTACGCCGATCCGCCGGCCGCCGCACACCCCGTACGCCGTTACATGGCACAGGAATTCGTCGTGCACCCTTCCACTCCCCCGCGCTCGCGTGCCGGGCGTCCTCGCTTGCGTGCGGCTCCGGGGCGGCGTACCGACCCTCACGTTGAGTATGTTCACTCTTGACACACTGTCACCATTGCTTTCCGGCCAGTCTCTTGGCGGATCCGCGGGGGCGGTTGGCTGGAATGGAATGGGTGGGGGAAACAGGGCAGGCGGGGGTGCTCGGTGGGCGGTTGCCTGGCGGGGTGGGGCGGCACCCGGCTCCCGGCCGTGTACCGCCCCACCCCTGTGACTGTCGCCCGGGTCAGCCCTTGACGATGGTGTCGATGCGGGCCAGTTCCTCGGCGTCGAAGTCGAGGTTGCGGGCGGCGCCCAGGCTGTCCTCCAGCTGGCGGGTGCTGCTCGCGCCGATCAGGGCGGAGGTGACCCGGCCGCCGCGCAGCACCCAGGCGAGGGCGAGCTGGGCGAGGCTCTGGCCCCGGGACCGGGCGATGTCGTTCAGGGCGCGCAGCCGCTCCCGCTCCTCGGCGACCGTCTCGGCGGTGAGGAACGGGCTGTCGCCCGCCGCCCGGGAGTCGTCCGGGATCCCGTCGAGGTAGCGGCCGGTGAGCATGCCCTGCTCCAGCGGGGAGTAGGCGATGGAACCGACCCCCAGTTCGTCCAGGGCGTCCAGCAGGCCCTGCTCCTCCGGCTGGCGGCTGAGCATCGAGTAGCGCGGCTGGTGGATCAGCAGGGGGGTGCCCAGCTCGCCCAGGATGCGGGCGGCCTCGCGGGTCTGCTCGGCCGAGTAGTTGGAGACGCCGACGTACAGCGCCTTGCCCTGCCGCACGGCCGAGTGCAGCGCGCCCATCGTCTCCTCCAGCGGAGTCTCCGGGTCGAAGCGGTGCGAGTAGAAGATGTCGACGTGGTCGAGGCCCATGCGGGCGAGGCTCTGGTCGAGGGAGGAGAGCAGGTACTTGCGCGAGCCCCACTCGCCGTACGGGCCGGGCCACATCAGATAGCCGGCCTTGGTGGAGATCACCAGCTCGTCCCGGTAGCGGCCGAAGTCCGCGCTCAGGGCCGCGCCGAGCGCCTCCTCGGCGGCGCCGGGCGGCGGGCCGTAGTTGTTGGCGAGGTCGAAGTGGGTGACGCCGAGGTCGAAGGCCCGGCGCAGGATCGCCCGCTGGGTCTCGACGGGGCGGTCGGGGCCGAAGTTGTGCCACAGTCCGAGCGACAGCGCCGGGAGCTTGAGGCCGCTGCGTCCGGTGCGCCGGTAGGGCATGTCCGCGTAACGGTCGGGGTGTGCGGTGTACAACGCGACTCCATCAGGGTTGGCACACATGACTCGGTTCCGGTGAACCTCCCCCACTCTGTCGTGGCCCGCGTGCAGTGGTCCAACAGAAGAATCCGATGGGATTGTGCGGCTAGGCTGCTCAATCATGGAACTGCGTCATCTCCAGCACTTCGTCGCGGTCGCCGAGGACCAGCACTTCACCCGGGCCGCCGAGCGGCTCCTGGTGTCCCAGTCGGGGCTGTCGGCGTCGATCCGCGCCCTGGAGCGCGAGTTGCAGACACCGCTGTTCGTGCGGACGACCCGGCGGGTGACGCTCACCCCGGCGGGCCGGGCGCTGCTGGGCGAGGCGGAGCGGATCCTCGCACAGGTGCGGTCGGCGCACGAGGCGGTGGCGGCGGTGCAGGGGGTGCTGCGGGGCATGCTGGCGCTCGGCTCCGAGCAGTGCATCGCCGGGGTGGACGTGGCGGGGCTGCTGGCCGCCTTCCGGCGGCACCACCCGGACGTGGAGATCTGTCTGCGGCAGGCGGGTTCCGGGGCGCTGGCCGAGGAGGTGGCGGCCGGGCGCCTCGACCTCGCGTTCGTGGTGCAGTCCGCGGCGGAGGACCCGGACCAGTTGCGCCGGGTGCCGATCACCAGCGAGCCGATGACCGTGCTGTGCCATCCGGGGCACCGGCTGGCCCGGGCCGGGGCGGCGGTGACGCCGGAGGAACTGGGCGGGGAGGTGTTCGTCGACTTCCATCCGGACTGGGGGCCGCGCCGCACCACCGACGCCGCGTTCGCCGCCGCGGGGGTGCGGCGCAAGGTCGCCCTGGAGGTCAACGATGTCCACGGACTGCTCGACATGGTGGGCGAGAACCTCGGTATCGCGGTCGTCCCGCGTCACTTCCGGCGCAAGCGGGAGTCGCTGACCGCGCTGCCGGTGAAGTGCGCCGACGCGCCGCTCTACGAGACGGTGGCCCTGCTGCCCCCGCCGCAGGCCACCAGCCCGGCGGCCCGTGCGCTCATGGCCCTGCTGGAGTCGGGCGACGGGTGAGGGGTCCGGCATCCCGCTCCGGCGAGGGGCGGGGGCGGCGGGGATGCGGGATCGTGGAGGCATGCATGCCAAGGACATCCTCATCGAGGGCTACGGCCGTATCCGGGAAGAGGTCCACGCCGTCGTGGAGGGCCTCGGGCCGGACGTACTGAACGCCCGCCCCTCCCCCGCCGCCAACTCCGTCACCTGGCTCGTCTGGCATCTGACCCGCGTCCAGGACGACCATGTCGCCGACGCCTTCGGTTTCGAACAGGCGTGGCTCACCCAGGACTGGCAGGAGCGGTTCGCGCTGGGCCTGCCACGGCAGGACACCGGGTACGCGCACAGCGCGGCGCAGGTCGCCAAGGTGCGGGTGTCCACCGGCGACCTGCTGACCGGCTACTACGACGCCGTCCACGACCAGACGCTGGGCGCGCTGCGCGAGGTGACCGCGAAGGACCTCGAACAGGTCGTGGACAGGCGCTGGAGCCCACCGGTCACCCTGGGCGTACGGCTGGTCAGCGTGCTCTCCGACGACCTCCAGCACGTGGGACAGGCGGCGTACGCGCGGGGGCTGCTCGAATCCACGTGACGTGAGCCCGCCGGGCCCCTGCGCTCAGCCCGCGTATCCGGGCAGTACCACGTCCTCGATCAGGGCCTTGCGCTCGTCGTACGGGAGGAAGGCGCTCTTGACCGCGTTCACCGTGACCGTGCGCAGATCGTCCAGGGTCCAGCCCGCCTGCTCGACCAGCAGGGACATCTCGCGGGTCATGGTGGTGCCGGACACCAGCCGGTTGTCGGTGTTGAGGGTGACCCGGAAGCCCAGCTCCTTCAGGACGGTGATGGGGTGCTCGGCGATGGAGCCGGCCGCACCGGTCTGGAGGTTGGACGTCGGGCACAGCTCCAGGGCGATCCGGCGGTCCCTGACCCAGCCGGCGAGACGGCCGAGCTTGCCGTCCACGATGTCCTCCATGATCCGCACCCCGTGCCCGATCCGCTGCGCGCCGCAGACCTGGAGCGCCTGGTGGATGCTGGGCAGCCCGTGCGCCTCACCGGCGTGGATGGTGAACGGAACGCTCTCGCGGCGCAGGTGCTCGAACGCGGCGAGGTGGTCGGCGGGCGGGAAGCCGTCCTCGGCCCCGGCTATGTCGAAGCCGACGACGCCCGCGTCCCGGAACGCCACCGCCAGGTCGGCGATCTCCCGGGTCCGGTCGAACATCCGCATCCCGCACAGCAGCGTTCCCACCCGTACCGGGGTCCCGGCGGCCGACGCCTTGGCCATGCCCGCCGCGAGCCCCTGCTGTACGGTCTCGACGACCTCCGGCAGCGTCAGCCCGCCGTTCAGCATCAGCTCGGGCGCGTACCGGACCTCGCCGTAGACCACACCGTCGGCGGCGAGGTCGAGGACGTACTCCTCGGCGGTGCGCAGCAGCCCCTCGCGGGTCTGCATGACGGCCAGGGTGTGTTCGAAGGTGGCGATGTAGCGGACCAGGTCGCCGGAGTTGGCGGCCTCGTAGTACCAGGCGGCGAGGGCGTCGGGGTCGGTGGTGGGCAGGGTGTGCCCGACCGTCTCCGCCAGTTCGACGACCGTGGCGGGGCGCAGTCCGCCGTCGAGGTGATCGTGCAGCACGGCCTTGGGGAGGCGGCGGAGAGTGGCAGCGTCTACGCGCGTAGCGGTCATGTTCGGAGCTTTCCTGGGAGGACGGTTCTGGAGAAGAGCCGAGGGGAGCGAGGGGGCGGGCGAGAGATGAGGACGAAGAGGAGGAGAGGAAGGGAGAACAGCCCCCGAGAACGGGAGGGGCCGGGAACGGGAGGGGGCCGGGAACGGGAGGAAGCGGCTACCGGGCGGGCTGGAGCAGGTCCCAGCGGTTGCCGTACAGGTCCTGGAAGACGGCGACCGTTCCGTACGGCTCGTGCCGGGGTTTCTCCACGAAGGTCACACCGGCGGCCAGCATCCGGGCGTGGTCGCCGGCGAAGTCGTCGGTGTACAGGAAGAACCCGACACGCCCGCCGGTCTGGTCGCCGATCCGGCTCCGCTGGGTGTCGCCCCCGGCGCGGACGAGCAGCAGCGCCGTGCCCGTGGCGCCCGCACCCGCGTCCGGCTCCACCACGACCCAGCGGGAACCGTCGGGGCGCGGGGAGTCCTCGGCGAGCCGGAAACCGAGGGCTTCGGTGTAGTGGCGGATGGCCTCGTCGTAGTCGTCCACGACAAGGGTGACCAGGGCGAGCCGTCGCATCGGAACCTTCCGGGAGAGCTGGTTGACCGGTGAGGTTATACGTAAAACCAGCGCGGCGCCAGTCGCTCGTGGGGCGGGAGTCCTGGGCCGGGCGGCCGAGGCGCGCGAGGCGTCCGGTGGCTAGCGTTCCGGGTATGACGATCATGGAACCGCCGCGCACCCCCGAGCGGCGCAGGCAGGACGTGCTGGAGCGACTGGAACGGGAGACGGAGGTCTGGGTGGCGTCGGCGGACGCCGAGGGGGTGCCGTGTCTGGTCCCGCTGTGGTTCGTCTGGCACGGCGAGGCGCTCTGGCTGGTCACCCGCCCGACCAACCCCACGGGTCGCAACCTCCGGTCCGGCGGCCGGGCCCGGCTCGCGTTCGGGGACACCTTGGACGTCGTCCTCATCGACGGCGAGGTGGAGGTCCACGACCGCGAGGAGGTGCCGGGGCCGGCCGCCGACGCGTTCCACGCCAAGACCGGCTGGGATCCCCGGGCGGGCAGCGCGCCGTACGCCTACTACCGGGTGCGCCCACGGGCGGTGCAGGCGTGGCACGAGGAACGGGAGTTGCCGCAGCGGCATCTCATGCGGGACGGAATCTGGCTGGCGTGAATCCGCCCCCGCCGCCCACCTCCACTCCGTCGCCATCCTTTGCCCGCACGGGTGTTACCTGGGAGTAACTCCCGGTGGTTTGATGTGCCGCGCCACTCCATCCCCATCAGCCACAGGGAGACCCCGTGACGCTCTTCGCACATCGCCGCGCCCGGAGCGCGGCCGTGGTCGCGTTCTCGCTCGCCGCCGCCGGACCGCTGGGCGCGGCGCCCGGGGCGTCGGCCGCCGACGGGGCGCCCGAGGCGCCCGCGCTCCGGGTGCTGTCGTACAACGCGTTCCTGATGAGTCGGAGCCTCTATCCGAACTGGGGGCAGGAACACCGGGCCGCCGAGATCGCGAAGGCGCCGTTCGTGCGAGGGCTCGATGTGGTCGTGCTCCAGGAGATGTTCGACAACTCCTCCTCGGACGCGCTCAAGGGCGCTCTCGCGGACCGCTACCCCCACCAGACGCCGGTGGTGGGGCGTACGAAGAGCGGCTGGGACGCGACCGGGGGCGCGTACTCCGCCGTCACGCCCGAGGACGGCGGGGTGACGGTGCTGAGCAAGTGGCCGATCCTGCGCAAGGAGCAGTGGGTCTACAAGGACGCGTGCGGCTCGGACTGGTGGTCCAACAAGGGCTTCGCGTATGTGGTGCTGAACGTGGACGGCCGCAAGGTGCATGTGGTCGGCACCCATGCCCAGTCGACGGACCCGGGCTGCGGAGCGGGCGAGGCGGCGGCGACGCGCAGCCGGCAGTTCAAGGCGCTCGACGCCTTCCTCGACGCGAAGAGCATCCCGGCGGGCGAGCAGGTGGTGGTCGCCGGTGATCTGAACGTGGACGGGCACAGCGCCGAGTACGCCTCGATGCTCGCGGACGCCGGGCTGGCCGGGGCGGACGCGCGGACCGGGCATCCGTACTCCTTCGACACCCGGGAGAACTCCATCGCCCTGTACCGCTATCCCTCCGACCCGCGCGAGGACCTGGACCATGTGCTCCACCGCGCGGGCCACGCCCGTCCGGCGGTGTGGAAGAACGACGTGGCCCCGGTGCGCAGCGCGCCCTGGACGGTGTCGAGCTGGGGCAAGGAGTACACGTACACCGATCTGTCCGACCACTACCCGGTGACCGGCTTCTCCGGCTGACGCCCCGGCCCGCCCGCTGTCCCCCGGTGACCAGGTCGCCGGAGGACAGCGGGCGGGGCACTTCCTACGGGTAGACGTAGGTGTTGAGGGCGTCCACCGAGGCGGTCGCGTCGCCCAGTTCGTAGCGGTCCACGGCGAGGAAGGTGGGCTTCTTGCGGGCCGCGGGCTGACAGAAGCGGCGGGCGCGGTCGGTGAGCTTGGCGTTGTCGGTCCCGATGGTTCCCGCGACCGGGGCGTCACGGAAGTGGTTCATGACGAACAGCGGGCGGAAGGCGCCCTCGGTCCAGGTCAGCGGGATGTTGGTGTGCGGGCCGTACCAGCGGCTGTAGCAGGACCAGTCGGAGGTGCCGACGCCGGAGCCCATGGACCAGTGGTTCTCGACGGTCCACTCGCTCTGGTACATCACGCCGAAGATGTCCCGGGTCAGGCCCGCCGACCGGTCGGCGGCGCGGCTGCCGTCGGAGAAGATCAGCAGCCGCTGGTTCGCGGCGACGAGGTCGGCCATCCGGGGCCAGCCGTTCTGCCGTACGCCGGTCCGGTCCGGTCGGTACAGGACGTCGGACAGTCCGGCGACCCGGTCGAGTGCGGAGCGCAGGACGCCCGGGTCGACGTTGTCCTCCAGGAAGACGGTGACGAACTGGTCGGGGTGGGCCTTGAGGAAGTCCACCATGCGCTGGAGGTCCACCCACAGGGCGACGGGCCGGCTGACCAGAGTGCAGCTGTTGTGGCAGAGGAGGGCGCCGTCGGGGGTCTGGTGGAGGTCGAGCATGAAGCCGCGTACGCCGTCGGCGAGTTGCCGCTGGATGTCGCGGGACTGGTTGGGGAAGAGGGTGACGAAGGGCGGGGCGAAGCCGCCGTCGACGCCGTTGGCGTAGGCGTTGTGGGCGGTGAGGAAGGTGATCTGGTCGAGGGTGCGTTCACCCGCCGGGGGCATGGGGCGGGTCGTGGGGGTGACCGGGGTGAGGTACCAGGCGGCGAGGGGGCCGGCGGAGCCGACGGCGAGCCGCGCCGGATGGGTGGCCCCGGCCGGCTGGGGGGCGAGTGTGAGGTGGCGGTCGGTTCCGGGGGTCTTGAGGGTGTAGCGGTCGGCGCCCGAGGCGGTGATCTCCCAGGGGGCGTCCGCGCCGGTGCAGGGGACGGTCGCGGCCTGGTCGCCGGAGCGGCCGAGGCAGATGCCGGGCGCGTCGGTGTTCTCCAGCACATGGGCGGTTCCGTCGGCTCTGAGGGTCCATTGCTGGCGGCCCTCGTTGCCTTTGGGGTTGCGCTGTTCGACGGCGCCGCTCGCGTCGGAGGCGTTCAGGCCGGTGACGGCGCTCTGTACGTAGTAGGCGCCGGGCGGTGGGGCCGCTTCGGCGCGGGCGGCCACCTGGGGTGCCGTCACGGCCGTCGCGACGAGGGCGACGGCCGTGACGAACAGGGTGTGGGGGGTGTGCATGACGGGGTCCTTCATCCGCAGGATCAGGTCAGGTGCATGACACCATGACCGTGGCGCTCCGTCAGCAGTAGAGGTTGTTGCCCGGTGCGACGCCGAGGATCTGGGTGAACCGCTGGTAGTTGTTGACCCGGCTCTGCACCTGGGCCGGGTTCTTGCCGTCGCACTCCAGCGAGCCGTTGATGGAGCGGATGGTCTGACCGAAGCCGGCGCCGTTGACCATGGCGTTGTGGCCGGTCATGGTGCCGGGACCGCTCTGGGTGTTCCAGTACCACAGGCCGGTCTTCCAGGCGACCGAGGCGACGTTCTGGACCTGCCAGGGGTTGTTGAGCAGGTCCAGGCCGAGGGCGTCACCGGCGGCCTTGTAGTTGAAGTTCCAGCTCAACTGGATCGGCCCGCGGCCGTAATAGGCGGCCTGACCGGCGGGACAGCCGTAGGGCTGGCTCCGGTCGCAGTAGTGGGGGTAGTTGGCCTGGTTCTGCTCGACGATGTGGACCAGGCCGCCGGTCTCGTGGCTGACGTTGGCGAGGAAGGCCGCGGCCTCCTGCTTCTTCACCGTGTCGCTGCCGGTGTTGGCGAATCCCGGGTAGGCGCTGATCGCCGTGACGAGGCCGTTGTACGTGTAGAAGGAGTTCCGGCTCGGGAACATCTGGTTGAACTGCGCCTCGCTCACGACGAAGCTCGCGGCCGACGCGCTCGGGGCCGGCTGGAGGGCGAGCGCGGTGCCCGCGAGGGCGAGGGAGGACAGGACTGCGGCGATACGGCGCCTCTTCACGCGGTGACTCCTTTGCGGGGCACGGCCGCACCCGGACCTCGGGAGGACGTTCGAACCTGCCTCGTGCGCACGCGCCGGTGACACCGGCCATGGCGTGGGGGGCGGCCGTGGTGGGGGGTTGGGGGACCATACTCAACCCCCTTGGTCTGTACCAGTCAAGGGGGGTAGACCAGTCAACTCGGCGTGTCCACATGACAGTCCAGGTCAGCGGCGTGCGCCCGCCCTACGGATGGCGGCCCTTCCGATGCTCCCGGACACCCCGTCAGACACCCTCGGATGCGGCGGCGCGCGCGGATCGCGAAGATTGCCCCATGACCACAGCACCGGGCTCCGCCCCCGAACCCTCCCCCGGCCCGCACCCCCTCGTCGCCGAGGCCCGCCGCCTCGCGCGTGACCTGCTGGTGCCGCAGGCCGAGCGGGTCGACCAGGAGGGCGTTCCCGCCGGGCATCTCACGGCGATCCGGCGGGCGGGGCTGCTGGGGGTGAGCGCACCCGTGGCGTACGGCGGGGCGGACGCGCCGGACGCGGTGGCCCGGGAGATCGCGGAGATCCTGGCGGGGGCCTGCTGCTCGACCTGGTTCGTGCAGACCCAGCACCATACGCCCGTCCGGTTGCTCGCCCGCTCCGATCGGCCCGTCCGGGAGCGGCTGTTGCGTCCGCTGGCCACGGGTGAGCTGCTGGCCGGGATCGCCTACGCGCACGTGCGGGCGTTCCCGCGGGTGCCGGTGCGGGCGACGGCGGTCGGGGGCGGCTGGCGGTTCGACGGGCGGGTGCCCTGGTTCACGGGCTGGGGGCTCAACGACGTGATGCTGCTCGCGGGCGTCACGGAGACGGCCGAGCTGGTGTTCGCCTTCGCCGACGCCCGTGAGCGGTCCGGGCTGCGCGCGTCCGCGCCGATGCGGCTCGCGGCGCTGACGGCGGCGCGCACGGTCGCCCTGGAACTGGACGGGCTGTGGCTGCCCGAGGAGGCGGTGTTGCTGCGCACCCCGCGCGAACGGTTCGCCGAGGTGGACATCCCGCGCAGCGCCAACGCCTCCCCGGCGGTGTTCGGGATCGCGTACGCCGCGCTCGATCTGCTCGGCGAGGGCGACCGGGCGACGGTGGCGCCGCTGCGGGCCCGGCTCGACGAGGTGCGTGAGCGGGCGTACGCCCTCGCCGACCACCCGGTGCCGCACGAGCGCGTCGAGGAGCGGCTGGCGCTGAGGACGGGGGCGTACGACCTGATGCGGGCGGCGACGACCGCCGCCGTGGTGGCGGGCGGGGGTCGCGCGACAGGACTGGACAGCCCGGCCCAGCGGCTGTTCCGGGAGGGGATGTTCCTGCTGGTGCAGGGGCAGACGGCGCCGGTGCGCGAGACGCATCTCGCGCACCTGGCGGTCAGCTCGTGACGGGCACCCTGTCCGGGGCGTTCGCGGCGGGGGCGAACGGATGGCGCCACAGCCCCTCGGCGGCCAGCAGCGGCAGCACGCCCTCGCCGAACCAGTACGCCTCCTCCAGGTGCGGGTAGCCGGAGAGGACGAACTCGTCGATGCCGAGGGCGTGGTACTCCCGGATCCGTTCGGCGACCTCGGCGTGGCTGCCGACCAGCGCGGTGCCCGCGCCGCCGCGCACCAGGCCGATGCCCGCCCACAGGTTGGGGTGGATCTCCAGCCCGTCCCGGCCGCCGCCGTGCAGGGCGAGCATCCGGCGCTGCCCCTCGGACTCGCTGCGCCCGAGCCCGGCCTGGACCGCGCGGACGGTCTCCGGGTCGAAGCCGGCCAGCAGCCGGTCCGCCTCGGCCCACGCCTGCGCGGCGGTGTCGCGGGTGATGACGTGCAGCCGGATGCCGAAGCGCAGGGTGCGTCCCTCGCGGGCCGCGAGCCGCCGGATCCAGGCGATCTTCTCGGCGACCTGCGCGGGCGGCTCGCCCCAGGTGAGATAGACGTCGGCGTGCCGGGCCGCGATCTCTCCGGCCAGCGGGGAGGAGCCGCCGAAGTACACCTCGGGCACCGGGTCCGGCAGCCGGACCAGCCGGGCGTCCTCGACCCGCAGATGCGCGCCGCCGAGGTCGACCGTCCTGCCGTCCCACAACTGCCGTACGACGTGGAGGAACTCGCCGGTACGGCGGTAGCGGTCGTCCTTGTCGAGGAAGTCGCCGTACGCCCGCTGCTCGTGGCTCTCGCCGCCGGTGACGACGTTGAGCAGCAGCCGTCCGCCGCTGTGCCGCTGGAAGGTGGAGGCCATCTGGGCGGCGAGGGTCGGGGAGACGAACCCGGGCCGGAAGGCGACGAGGAACTTCAGCCGTTCGGTGTGCCGGCTCACCATCGCGGTGGTCAGCCAGGCGTCCTCGCACCAGGCGCCGGTGGGGGTGAGCGCGGCGACGAAGCCCAGGTCCTCGGCGGCGCCGGCGATCTGGCTCAGATAGGCGACGGTCGGCGGCCGGTCCCGGCCGAAGGCGGTGGCCGGGGTGCCGTGGCCGCCGCCGACGACATCACGGCTGTCGCCGTTGGTGGGCAGGAACCAGTGGAAGGCGAGGGACACCGGGTTCTCCGTTCGGAGCGGGCCGTGGCGGGGCGGTCGGACGGCACGGGGATCGGGAGCCGTCATGTCAACTGGCGGCGGCCAGCAGCGGGGTGCTGCCCAGCGCGGCCGAGAACTGGTCGACCACCTGGGTGAGGGCCTCCGTGGCACCCTCCGCGATGGTCAGGGAGCCGTCGTCGTGGACGGTGATGTCCTTGTCGAGGGTGAACCAGCCCTGCACGATGTGCCCGGCGCCCATCGAACTGAGCACGGGGCGCAGCGCGTAGTCGATGGCGAGGACGTGTGCGGTGGTGCCGCCGGTGGCGAGCGGCAGCACGGTCTTGCCGGCCAGGGCATACTGCGGCAGCAGGTCGAGCAGTGCCTTGAGGACACCGGAGTACGACGCCTTGTAGACGGGGGTGCCGACGACGACTCCGTCGGCGTGGGCGAACAGTTCGGTGGCCCGGACGATCGCCGGATGGCGGAAGTCGGCGCCGAGCAGGGCGTCGGCGGGGAGGGTGCGGACGTCGAGGGGGACGACGTCATGGCCCTGCGCGGTGAGGCGCTGGTCAAGATGGCGCAGCAGAAGCTTGGTGCGGGAGGAGGCGGAGGGGCTGCCGGAGACGGACAGGACGGTGGCCATGGGTCCTCTTTCGAGCGGCCGTGATCGACGGCCTCGGCGAGACAGGGATGAGGTACGACGGAGAGGGGCCGTCCGCGTGGGCGCGCACATACGACGGGCCGGGGGGCGCGAATTCCTCGGATTCAGTCGCGTGCGGACCGCACGGGCACACCGAATTCAGGGGGAGGGAAAGGGAATTCGACCGGCGGGGGAAATCCACGAGGTCCTGGGAACGGGCCGTGGCGTGGAAGTGCGCGGAACGGCGCGGCGGTTCAGCCCGCGGCGCGACAGGAGGCGCTGGAGACACGCGCGAGGTCGACGTGGCGTCGCCGCGTGAGGTCCAGTCGCATCATCATGCTCACGATCGTGTCAGCCGCTGGTCTCAGCCGTCAAGAACAAGCCGAGGGGTCTCGTATCCCGGACCTTCCCAGACCTTCCCGGCCCTTCCCGGCCCTTCCCGGCCCCCGGATCCGTACCGGGCTCCACGGGTTTTCCCGGAGCTTCGCCGGTCATCGGCGCGATACCGCTCCCGGGCCGTATAAACCCCGATGACCTCTACACATAATGGTGAAATAAGAGCAGAATGGTCTTAAAGCGGCACTTACCGCATACCGCACCAGACGCGGTCAGGTCTGCTAGGACGAAGGAGACGAAGTCATGGCCAACGTCTCGCACACCAGAGGTGACATCTCCAGCCACCCTGATGTCCCCGAAATGCGGGATCGCTATGCCCGCATGCTCGGCGGTCGCGATGTGGCGCTCGTGGACGGACCGGTGTTCCTGCTCGGTCTGTACTGCGCGGCGTCCCCATGGATAGTCCACTACACGACCAGCCAGCCCGCTCTCGCGACCCACAATCTCATCATGGGTGTCGCGATCGGTCTGCTGGCCCTCGGATTCACCAGGGCTCCGGAGCGCATGTACGGCCTGAGCTGGGCCATGAGCGCGATCGGCGTGTGGTTGATCATCGCGCCGTGGATCGTCGGCACGAGCCCCGACAAGGGAGTGGTGTGGAACAACGTCGTCATCGGTGCACTGGCCGTGATCCTGGGCCTCGTCTGTGCCGCAGCGTCGATGAGGAGCACGCGCGCCAAGCCGTAGGAGGAACGAGTCCGGGCCGGCCCGCGGATTGCGCGGACCGGCCCTTCATGGCGTCGGGCGCCCGTGGCGTCAGGTGGCCGGCATCAGCCAGGGCTCCTGCGGCAGCGTCCGCCCGGTCTCCAGCAGGGACTTGAGGTTGGAGAGCACCTGCGGCCAACCCGTCGAGAAGTCGGCCAGCTCGGCCTCGTCGGGCAGGTCCTCGTGGGTGACGGTCAGCCGGACGATGTCGGCGTGCGACCGGATGTCGTAGGTGACGCGCGAGTAGGCGTCCTCCTGGCCCGCCTTGGCCGGGTTGGCCCAGGTGGTGACGAGCCGGGTGGGACGCTCGCTCTCGACGACCGAGCCGACGACGTCCTCGACACCGGAGCCGTCGGTGCGCACATGCGCCCAGCGTGAGCCCGGCCTCCAGTCCGGCGAGACATTGCTGTGGCCCCAGTAGTCGGCGGTCAGATCGGCGTCGGTGAGCGCGTCCCAGACCTTCTCCGGGGTGCTCGCGATGTAGGTGACGTACACATACGTGGGCTTGTCGGTCATGGCTTCCTCGGCTCGTCGTTTCAGCGTGCCGAGCGCGCGCAGCCGCGGGCGCTCGAACTTGTCGATCCACCGCTCCTGGATCTCGTGGAGCGGCACCGGGTTGAGGTAGTGCAGCTTCTCCCTGCCCCGCCGCACCGTGCTGACCAGGTTCGCCGCCTCCAGGACGGCCAGGTGCTGGGTCACCGACTGCCGGGTCATGTCGATCCGGGCGCACAGCTCACCGAGCGTCTGCCCGCTCTCCTCGTGCAACCGGTCCAGCAGTCTTCGCCGGGTGTCGTCGGCCAGTGCCTTGAACACCCTGTCCATCGCGGAGTCCATCGCGATTCCCTCCCTGATCACACACTCAACGTTATGCAGGCAATCACCTGCATGTCAAGCGGATGGGGACGACGGTCCCTCGGCAGCGCCGGGGGAAATCGGTGGCCGGCCCCCGTGCCATGCGGCTAACGTGGCCGCCATGACGTCTCCAGAGTCGGACAGACCCAGGCCGCCGGTCACTCGGCGGCGGACGGGTTCTGCGCTGTAGCCGATCGCTTCCCGATCGGTCCCGCCTCCAGTGGCCGGACATGCCTTCCGTGGTCCGGTGGGTCCGTCATCCCCTGTCACGTCATCCCCTGCGCTGTCATATCGTGAGGTTCGTTCTCCGACCTGCGCCGACCTGACGAGGCGTCCACCCGGCCCACGGCTGCCCCTGTTCCTCGTCATCGCCGCTGGAGCCGACTTCCGTGCCGTTGTTCATCCGTGTGCTCAGCCTTGCCGTCTTCGCGCAGGGCACCTCCGAATTCATGCTCGCCGGTCTGGTACCGGGCATCGCCGACGATCTGTCCGTGTCGAACGGTGCCGCCGCGAGCCTCACCTCCGCCTACGCCGTAGGGATGATCCTCGGCGCCCCCGTGATGGCCGCGCTGGGCGCGCGCTGGCCCCGGCGGCGGGCGCTCGCCGGGTTCCTGACGGCGTTCGTCGTCGTGCACGCCGTCGGCGCGGTCACCGAGGACTTCGCCGTGCTCTTCGGCACCCGGGTCGTCGCGGCGGTCGCCAACGCCGGGTTCCTCGCCGTCGCGATGTCCGTGGCCCACACCCTGGTCGCTCCCGAACGGCGGGCCCGCGCCACGGCGGTACTGCTGTCCGGGGTGACGCTGGCCTGTGTCGTCGGGGTGCCGGCCGGTGCCGCGCTGGGCGATCTCGCCGGGTGGCGGGCCGCGTTCTGGGCCGTCGCCGCGCTGTGCCTGCCGGCCCTGGCACTGGTGTTCCGCTCCGCCCCGGCCGACGCGGCGGCCCCCGCACTGGGGTCGGTCCGCTCCGAGGTCCGGGTGCTGCGGCAGCGGCCCGTCCGGCTGGCGCTGACGCTCGGGGCGCTGGTCAACGGCGCCACCTTCGCCACCTTCGCCTACCTCGCGGTGATCGCCACCGAGGTCACCGCGATGCCGCGGGGCGTGGTGCCGGGACTGCTCGCGGCCTTCGGCGTCGGCTCGTTCGTCGGCGTCACCGTCGCCGGACGCACCGGCGACGGCGGGCTCGGCCGGGGGCTGCGCACCGCGCTGCTCGCACTGCCCGCCGCCTGGGCCGTACTCGCCCTGACCAGCACCACGGCCGCCCTGCTCCTCCCGGCCGCCGTGCTGCTCGGCGCGCTGTCCTTCGGGGTCGGCTCCGCGCTCATCAACCGGGTGATGCGCACCGCCGCCGGCGCCCCCGCGCTCGCCGGTGCCTTCGCGACGGTCGCCCTCAACCTCGGGGCGTTCGCCGGTCCTCTCCTCGCGGGGCTCGCCGCGGGGGGCGACGCCCGGATCGCGGTCTGGGTCAGCGTGGCGATGTCGGCGGCAGCCGCCGTCGTCCTGCTGGGCGCGCGCACGGCGGACGGCGTCCGGGCCGGGACGTACTGAGCGGCGTACGTCGCCTGTTACCCAGCCGCTGACCGCCGCTTCGGCACGTACACGTACGGCGTGGTCGTGGTCAGCGGCTGGAAGCCGAGGCGTTCGAGGACCGGGCGGCTCCGGGCGACGGCGTCGACCTGGAGGTAGCGGTAGCCGTTCGCCACGGCGACCCGTCCGCGCTGGGCGACGAGGGCGCGGTAGATGCCCCGGCCCCGCCAGGACTCGACGGTGCCGCCGCCCCACAGCCCGGCGAAGCGGGCGCCGGGCGGCAACTCCAGCCGGGCCGCGCTCACCGGCTCGTCCCCGGCGAGGGCCAGCACCGCGACGACGGACCGCGGGTCGGCGGCGAGCTGGGCCAGCATCCGCTGTCTGAGCCGTGTGCTGTCGGTGCCGAAGGCCAGTTCGTGGACGCGGGCCGCGAGATCGACGCCGGCCGCGTCGGTGACCGGCACGATCCGGATGCCCTCGGGCGGTTCGGCGTCCAGGTCCAGATCGGCGACCTCACCGATCATCAGGGTCTCTTCCGGCTCCGGGGTGAACCCGGCCGCGCCGAGCCGCCGGGCGAGGTCGACGGGGAGGTCATGGCCGTAGACCTTCCACTCGAACGCACGGCCCAGCGCGGTGAAGTCGGCGATCTGCCGGGCGATCTCCGCGTCGGCGCCCGACTCGTCCAGATCGGACCAGAGGACGCCGTTCCAGCCGTGCGCCGGGGCGACCTGGCGGACCACCCGGCCGACCCGCTCGATCGTCGTGTCCGGCCCGTCGGACTGCGCGCCTTCCCGCATGTCCCGGTCGAAGAGGGCGAGTACCCCGGAGTGATCCATGCCGCCACTCCATCACCGGGCCGCACGGGAGGCAATGGGATTCGGCGAAGGTCACAGTGGGAGATACGGGACGCGGCGAAAACCGCAGGGGTCCGTAGGCTGTTGGAAGATCACCGTCGTGAGGAGGCCGTACACCATGGTCGAGGAAACCGAACTGCCGTATCTGCGCCGCTGTGTGGCCCTGGCCGCCGACGCGTTGGAGGCTGGGGACGAGCCGTTCGGGTCGGTGCTCGTCGGGGCGGACGGCACCGTGCTGGCCGAGGACCGCAACCGGATCGCCGGCGGCGACGCCACCCGCCATCCGGAGTTCGAGCTGGCCCGCTGGGCGGCGGACCGTCTGACGCCCGAGGAACGGGCGGGCGCCACCGTCTACACCTCCGGCGAGCACTGCCCGATGTGCGCGGCGGCCCACGGCTGGGTGGGCCTGGGCCGCATCGTCTACGTGGCGTCCTCCGCGCAGCTCGTGGCCTGGCTGACGGAGCTGGGGGTGCCGCCCGCCCCGGTGCGCGCGCTGCCCGTCCGGGACGTCGCGCCCGAGGTCACGGTGGAGGGCCCGGTGCCTGAGCTGGAGGCCGAGATCCGGGAGCTGCACCGGCGCCGCCACGCGCCGAGGACCGGCTGACCGCGCCTCGCTCCGCGCCGCGCGGACCCGTTCGGCGTACCGCCCGCGCCGGCTCCCGGGCAGCCGTGGGCCCCGCCGGGCGGTGTCCGACGGGGCCTGTCATCGTGTGCGCCGGTCGCGCGGGCGGGTCAGCGCCCCGATCCCGGCCGGTACCGCCGGTAGAGGGCCGCACCGCCCAGCATCAGCGTGCCCGCGCCGAGCGCGAAGGGCAGGGTGCCGTCCGCGCCGGTGTGGGCGAGCGAGGCCGTGGTGGGCTCCGGGGCGTTCGGCGCCTCGGCCGGTTCCGGGGTGTGCCGGGCGGGCGGCCCGGGAGCGGTCTCCGGGGCCTCGGGCCGTACCGGCTTCTCGGGCCGTTCGGGCCGCTCGGGCCGTTCCGGGCGGACGGGCCGCTCGGGGCGCTCCTCCGGACCCGGGCCGTTGACCGACTCGTTGCCGAAGACGGGGTTGCCGATGCCGACGACGTTCACACTGTTGCCGCTGACGTTCACCGGCACATCGATCGGCAACTGCACCCCGTTGCCGGAGATCACCCCGGGTGATCCCACGGCCGCACCCTCGGCCGCCGCTCCCTCGGGCGCCCCGCCCGGCTTTCCCTGCCCCGCGCTCTCGTTCGCGCACCTGTTGCCCGCGGCGGGGTTGAGCAGCCCCACCACGTTCACGGTGTTGCCGCACACGTTCACCGGGACATCCACCGGGAGCTGGATGAGGTTGCCGGAGATCGCGCCCGGTGAACCCGCTGCCGTGCCCTCCGCGCTCGCGCCACCGGTCGCGAAAGCGGCCTGCACGGGGAGCACGACGGCCATCGCCCCGGAGGCGGCGGCGACGGCGGCGAACACACCGTTTCGGGTAACCCGTTTCATAGGTTCCCTGCCTTCCAGACATGGTCACGGGCACTCGCCCGCACCGGGTAAAACGCGGGGGAACCATCCGAGTTATGGCTTCTCCACCTTTCACCCCATTGGACGCACCCCGATTTCGAACGGGTCGCGAGACCGTGTACGGATCACCGGCCGCCCGCCACCGGTGGGAAAGGACACGGACCGGGCCGCTCCGGGCCGCTCCGGGCAGCTCCAACTCGCTCCGAGCCGCTCCAACCCGCTCCGGGCCGCTCCGACCCGCTCCGGCGACCGCCCACCGGTCCCCGCGGCGTCAGCCGCGCCGACCCGCTCCCTACGGCCGCTCCCCCGCCCCCCCTCGTCGGCAGGCGGGCCGCGGAGGTGCCGCCTATGGTGATCGAGGGCCCCGTCTCCCGGTTCGCGGCGCGGTACCGGGCCCGCGCGCCGCCTTGGAGGCATCGATGCTGCCCAAGCTGCACTCCGCGCGGCCCACGGTGCGGCGGCGCGCGGTGGTGGTGGCCGCCGGGCTGGCCCTGCTCGGCACGGCGCTGCCGGTCACGGCCGTCGAGGGCGCCGGTTCCGCCGAGCCGGACCTCACCCGCTTCTACCGGCAGAAGGTGACCTGGGGCGGCTGTGCGGGCGAGGGGATACCGAAGGACCTCCAGTGCGGCAAGGTGACCGTGCCGCTGGACTACGCCAAACCCCGCTCCGGCACGCTGGACCTGGCGGTCGCGCGCTTTCGGGCCACCGGCGAACGGCGCGGGTCCGTCGTACTGAACTTCGGTGGTCCCGGAGGCGCCGGGGTCACCGAACTCGCCTACGGCGGCGAGGACTTCATGGGGCTGAGCGACGGCTACGACGTGGTGAGCTTCGATCCGCGCGGGGTGGGCCGGTCCTCGCCGGTGAGCTGCGGGGACGCCTCGTACGAGAGCGGGACGGAGGACTCCGGGGGCTCCGCGGACCCGCTGAAGGACCCCGACGCCCTGATGCGGCAGTTGCGCGCGGTCGCCGCCGAGTGCGCCAAGCACTCCGGGCCGGTGCTGGAGCACATAGGCACGGTCAACGCCTCGCGCGACCTGGACGTCATCCGCCAGTCGCTGGGTGACGAGAAGCTGAACTACCTGGGGTTCTCGTACGGCACCCGGCTGGGCGCGGTGTACGCGGAGCAGTTCCCCGGCAAGGTGGGGCGGGTCACGCTGGACGGTGTGGACACCCTCACCGAGCCGCTGACCGAGCAGGGGATCGCGGGCGCGAAGGGGCAGCAGACCGCGCTGGAGGACTTCCTCAACTGGTGCGTCGAGGACATCGCGTGTCCGTTCGGGACGGATCCGCGCCGGGCCCGGCAGGAGATCGTCAAGCTGGTGCGCTCGATGGACGAGGACCCGGTGCCCACGACGTTCTCCGGCGGGTTCTCCGGGCAGGACCTGGTGTCCGCGATCAGCCAGGCCCTCTACAGCGAGGAGCTGTGGCCGCTGCTGGAGCGGGCGCTGGCCTCGCTGGTGGAGGACGGCGACACCCGGGGCGTGGAGAGCTTCGCGACCGGCGGTATGACCACCCCGGGGGTCGGGGTGAGCCGTACGGCCGGCGGTGCGGCACGGCCGAAGCCCGGGGGGCGCGGGGCCGGGCTGACCGACCCGGAGGCGGTGCCGCCGGACAACCTTCCGGCCGCGCTGGTGGCGGTGAACTGCGCGGACGACCCCGACCGGCCCGGTTCGCGGCAGCTCAGCCAGGAGCTGACCCGGCTGCGGGCGGCGTACCAGCAGGCGTCCCCGGTGTTCGGTTCGTACCGGCTGACGCAGTTGCTGCTGTGCTTCGGGCGGCCCAAGGGGACGGATTTCATCCGCGAGCGGGTCAAGGACGTGGACACGGCGAAGATGCTGCTGGTGGGCACGCGCGGCGACCCGGCCACGCCGTACCGCTGGACGGTCCAGACGGCGAAGCGGCTCGGCCCCTCGGCCGTCGTCCTGGACAACAAGGGCGACGGTCACACCGGGTACGCGTCCTCGAAGTGTGTGCGCGGCAAAGTCGACGCGTTCCTGCTGTACGGCTCGCTGCCGCCGAGCGGCAGTTCGTGCCCGGACGAGGAGGACGGCTGAGCCGGGACCCCGGAACGGCCGTACCGGCGCCCCCTTCCAACCCCGCATGCCCGATCCGTGATTCGGTCCTATGGTGCTGTCATGGAGCACGCACTCAGTCCCAGGACCCTTGCCGAGCTGCGCCGCCCGCGCCCCTATCCGGCCGTCTCCGTGCTGACGCCCACGCACCGCAGGGAGCCGGACAACGCCCAGGACCCGGTCCGGCTGCGCAATGTGGTGGCCGAGGCGAAGAAGCAGTTGGAGGCCGATCCGGCGGTGACGCGGGAGCGCCGTACGGAGGTGGTGGACCAGCTCGACCGGGCGCTCGCCGAGGTGGATCTGACGCACGCGGAGGACGGTCTGGTGATCTTCGCGGCGCCGGGTGAGCACCAGGTGTGGTCGCTGGCCCGCAGCGTTCCGGAACGGGTGGTGCTCTCGGACACCTTCCTCACCCGCAATCTGGTCTCCGCGCAGGCGGCGGAGCGGCCCTACTGGGTGCTGTCGGTGTCGGCGGACCGGGTCACGCTGTGGAACGGCGGTGCGGGCCGGGTCCGCGAGGCCCGCACCGGCGGCTTCCCGCTGACCCTCACGCCCGAGAACTTCGACCCCGAGCGCGTGGAGCGGATCGGCGACACCCCCAGCACCTTCCGCGACGAGCACACCCGCGCTTTTCTGCGGGAGGCGGACACCGCGATGGCGGCCGTGCTGCGCGCCGATCCGCGTCCGCTGTACGTGACGGGCGAGACGGCGGCGCTGTCCGCGCTGGACGAGGTGGGCCCGGTCGCCAGGAGCGCGGTGCGGCACCTCCCGCACGGCGGGCTGGCGCAGGGCACTCCGGAGGCGGTCTGGCAGGCGGTCCGTCCGGCGGTGGAGCAGGAGGCCGCCGAGGGGGTCGAGCGGCTGGCCGGGGAGCTGGAAGCCGCGCGCGGGCGCAAGGAGTTCGCGGCCGGTGTGGACGAGCTGTGGCGGAACGCGCGCGAGGCCCGGGTCCGGCTGCTGGCCGTCGAGGAGAACTACCGGGTCACGGTCCGCGACGACGGCGACCATCTGATCCCCGCCGAGGGGGGCGATCTCGACGCCCGGGAGGACATCGTGGACGAGATCGTGGAGCGGTGCCTGGAGACCGGCGCCGATGTCCGCTTCGTTCCGGACGGCGCGCTCGGTGAGGCCCGGGGCATCGCGGGCGTCCTGCGCTACTGACCGGCGGCACCCGCCCGTCCCCCGGCTTCGCGATCTACCCTGGCCCGAGGTTCTCGATCACGAAGAGGTGCGTAGGTGAGTGGGCTGTTGGGCGTCGCCGTGCTGGGCGCGGGGCACATGGGGAGCGACCACATCCGCCGACTGAGCCGGTCGACGGGCGGGGTCAGGGTGGTGGCCGTGGCCGATCCGGACGCCGGCCGGGCCGCGCGGGCGACGGCCGGCCTCGACGGGGTGACGCTGCACACCGAGGCGGAAGCGGCGCTGGACGCCCCCTGGGTGGAGGCGGTGGTCGTGGCCTCGCCCGACGTGGCCCACGAGGCGGCGCTGCTGGCCGCCCTGGAGCGGCGGTTGCCGGTGCTGTGCGAGAAGCCGATGGTGCCCGACCCGGCGGGCTCGCTGCGGGTGCTGGAGGCGGAGGCGGCGATCGGCCGGCGGCTGCTCCAGATCGGGTTCATGCGGCGGTACGACGCCGAGTACCTGCGGCTGAAGGAGGTGCTGGACGGCGGGCGGCTGGGCCGGCCGCTGATGCTGCACTGCGTCCATCGCAATGTCTCCTCGCCGCCCGGTTTCACCTCCGCGATGCTGATCGGAAGCTCGGTCTCGCACGAGATCGACGCCGCCCGCTGGCTGCTCGGCCAGGAGATCACGGCCGTGACGGCACTGCGCCCCCGGCCGTCGGGGCAGGCGCCCGAAGGGCTCCAGGACCCTCAGTTCCTGCTCTTCGAGACCGAGCGGGGCGCCCTGGTGGACGTGGAGGTCTTCGTCAACTGCGGCTTCGGCTACCAGGTGCGCTGCGAGGCGGTCTGCGAGACGGGCAGTGTGCGGATCGGCGAGCAGCACTCCCCGGTGGTCACCGATCGCGACGGCGCCCGCGAGGACGTCGTCCAGGACTATGTGGTGCGGTTCTCCGACGCCTACGACCGTGAGCTGCGGGTCTGGGCCGACTCCGTCCGGCAGGGCCGGGTCACCGGCCCGAGTGCGTGGGACGGCTACGCGGCGACCGCGGTGGCGGAGGCGGGCGTGCGGGCGCTGGAGAGCGGCGCTCGTACGGTCGTGGAACTGGCGCCGCGTCCGGGGCTGTACGCCGACCGGTGACGCGTGGTCACGGGTCATGGGCCGGTCGCGGGCCCGGCGGGTTCGCCTACGCCTGTCCGGTGAGGGCGCTGAGGCAGCGCTCCACCTCCGGGCCGAGGTCCTCCTCGCCGGGCCGGACGACGGCGTAGGTCCGCACCAGGAAGCGCTGGAGCGCGGCCGAGTCGAACTGGAGCAGAGCCAGGCCGTACGGCGAGTGGAACTCCAGGACGGTCCGGGCCCGGCCGCACGGCCAGATGTGCACATCGCCCTGCCCGGCCGGGCCTTCCAGCCCCTCCGCCAGCAGTTCCCGCGCGAAGGTCCAGGTGACGCCCTCGCCGGCGAGGGTGACCTCGGGCGGAAAGGCGAGGTGCACCGCGAGCGGGTCGCTGGAGCGGTAGCCGAGGTTCGCGGGGACGGGCAGCTCTTCCTCGCCGGTGATCAGCCGGGCGCGGGCGGGCTGTTCGAGGGTGATCTCCATGGGCGGTCTCCACTGCGGTGAGGTCGTCCGGTTTTCCGGGTTGCAAGTACGACCTCGCAGCCGCCCCGCGCTGACACCCAAACCGTGATCAATTTATGTGAGCTGCATCACATTTACGGACGCCGGGCCGCTTTCGGGGGCCGTCGCCGGGCGCATCGGGACGGTGAGGACGGTGGCATATGCCGGATGCACCACCTCATCGGGTGTTGCCGATTCCCTTACAGCGCGTCGCGGGCTGTGCCACAGTCGTAACGGCCCCACCGACAGCCCGCGTCGTATCCTCTCCGCGTCCGGCTCCGTCCGGGCGGGGGAGCCGCCATCGCTTCGGAGTACGTCATGCCGTCCCCCCGCTCCGCGGACCGCCCGGCCGCCCCGCCACCTGGAGGCGGTCCGGTCGACGCGCTGATATCGCAGACGCGACGGCTCAAGGGTGAGGTGGACGCCGTACGGCGGGACGCCCAGCGCGACGACTGCCGGCCCCGGCAGCGCTGGCAGCGCGCTCTTTACGATCTGGCGCTCCGTCAACTGGACGCCCTGGACGCGCACTTCGCACAACTGCGCGAGGAACCCCGGTCGGCCGCTCCCCCGGCCCTCCGGGCCGACCCCGCCGCGCCGGGGCCCGGCTCGCTGCTGAGCCGGGTCGGGAGCGCGGAGTGGGATCTGCTCACGGACGAGGCGAACTGGTCCGCCGAGCTGTACGCGATCCTGGGCCGGGACCCTGCCGCCCCGCCGCTCACCCTGGACGAACTGCCCTCGCTGGCCCACCCGGAGGACCGGCCCCGGCTGACCGCGCTGGTCACGGACTGCCTGGTCGACGCCCAGCGCATCGACGGCGAGTTCCGGGTGCTGCGCCCGGACGGAACGGTCCGTACGGTCCACATGATGGGCGAGCCCGTGCTCGGCCCCGACGGCGGCACCGTCTCGATGTGGGCGGTGCTGCGCGATGTCAGTGCCCTGCGCCGCAGCCAGGCCGCGGTGAGCGAGACCCGGGACTCGCTGCGGCGCCACCGGCGGCACGAGCACTCCGCGCCACCTGACCGGGTCGAGATCGGACCGGCGGTGCTGCCCGCCTGGCGCGGTCCCCTACGGCTTCCCCGGCAGGGCGCGGGCACCCTCGATCTGGCGGCCCGCTGCCTGCCCGCCTCGACGGGCCCGCTGATCGGCGGCGACTGGTACGACGTACTGGAACTGCCCGGCGGCGAACTGCTGCTGAGCGTCGGTGAGCTGACCGGGCGCGGGCTCGCGGTGACCACGGACGTGTCGATGGCGCTGGGCGCGCTGCGCGGGACGGCGCTGGCCGGGACCGGCCCCGGGCAGATGCTGTCCTGGCTCAACCGGCTGCTGGACGGCGGCGCCCGGCCGGCCCTGGGCAGCGCGGTCTGCTGCCGCTGGCGGCCCGCCCGGCGGACGCTGGTGTGGGCGGGCGCCGGACACCCCGCCCCGTTGCTGTTCCGCGACGGGACGGGGCGCCGGCTGAGCGCACCGCGAGGGGTGCTGCTCGGCACCACCTCGGGTGCCGAGTACGGGGAGAGCGAAGTGGCTCTGGCCCCCGGGGATGTGCTGCTGTTCCACACCGACGGGCTGGTGCCCGCCCGCTGGAGGTCCTCCGGATCCGGCGAGGCGGAGCACCGGGGAGCACCTCAGGCGGCGGACCCGCTCCTCGGCCTGGCCCCGCGCCTCGCCGCCGCGCGCAGCGCGCGGGACGGATTACGGACGGTCGAGGAGGAGTTCGGCGAGACCGAGCGCGAGGACGACGCCTGCGTGCTCATCGCCAGGGTGGAGTCGTAGGGACAGGACGGGTGGCGACAGGTAGGGACAGGTCGGGACAGGGCGTGGGAGACAGACGGACGTGGGCGGCGGTGGTGCGCGGTCACAACCCCCTGTGAGCGCGGTGGGCCGACGCTTGCGGTCCGTCACACCTGCGAGGTGCTGCCGCCCTTGCTGCGCTGCTTGGGCAGGGCGCTCTTGATCTCCTCCCGCAGTCCGCTGATCTCCGGATAGTCGGCGTACTCGGCGGTGAGCCGGTACATCTGGCGCAGCCGGTCCCAGGTGCGGCGCGAGGAGTTCGAGCCCATCGACATCAGGGCCAGGCGCGCGTACCGGTCGGCCTGTTCGGGGTCGTCCGCGATGAAGCAGGCGGAGGCCATGGAGAGATGGTCGAAGATCTTCGACCGTTCCCGGCCGTCGATCCGCAGGGCGAGCGCCTTCTCCGCGTAGTGCTGCGCCTGCGCGGCGGCGTCCGGCTCGAACTCCGCGAGCGTGCGATAGGCGAGCGCCTGCATGCCGTACAGATCCTCGTCCTTGAAGGTCTGCATCCAGATCGGCGTCTCCATGTCGGTCTTGGAGACGAACAGGTCCTCGGCCCGGCCCAGGGTGCGGCGCATCGCCTGGCCCTGGCCCATCGACGCCTGCGCCCATGCCTCAATGGTGTGGAACATGGCCCGGGTCCGGGGCAGCACCCGGTCCCCGGAACCGGACTGGGCGAGCTTCATCAGGTCGAGCGCCTCGTCGGGCTTGCCCAGGTGGACCATCTGGCGGGCCGCCCGGGAGAGCGCCTCGCCGGCCCGGGGCCGGTCGCCGCCCTCGCGCGCGGCGTGCGCGGCGATCACGAAGTACTTCTGGGCCGTGGGCTCCAGGCCCACGTCATGGGACATCCAGCCCGCCAGGACGGCGAGGTTGGCGGCCACGCCCCACAGGCGTCGTTGCAGGTGGGGGGGGTGATGGTAGGAGAGCATGCCGCCCACCTCGTTGAGCTGGCCCACGACCGCCTTGCGCTGGAGCCCGCCACCGCGGGCGGCGTCCCAGGCGCGGAAGACTTCGACCGAACGCTCCAGTTCCTCGATCTCCTGCGATCCGATGGGGGCGGCCTCGTAGCGGTCGAACCCAGCGGGGTCGGCGTGCAGGGGATTGTCGAGTCGGGGGGCGTCGGGGGTCAGGGCCGGATCGGTGTGCAGCCAGTCGTGCATGGCGCTGCTGAGTGCGGATCCCGCGGCGAGCAGGGCACCCGCGCTCACCAAGCCGCGTCGGTTGAGCATGAGGTCCATTCCCGTGAATTCGGTGAGGACCGCGGCGGTCCGTTCGGGCGCCCAGGGCACTGTGCCGGGATGCTCCGCGTCCCCGCCGTCCTGCCCTTTACCCGCACGCCCGTGCCGCACCAGACCAAGATCCTCAATGGTCACGACACGGCCGAGACGCTCTGTGAACAGCGCCGCCAGCACCCGTGGCACGGGATCGCGCGGGATCTCTCCCATGTCGATCCAACGCCGTACCCGCGAGGTGTCGGTCGAGAGCTGGGGGTGGCCCATGGCCGCCGCCTGCCGGTTGACCAGCCGCGCGAGTTCCCCCTTGGACCATCCGGCCAGGCCGAAGTGGTCCGCAAGGCGGGTGTTGGGTTGTCCGCTCACGTCAAGCCCCCAGGTTCTCGGCTGAGTTGACATTAGCCCGGTGAGAGATGCCGAGCGACTATTCGCCAGGGTTCGCCAGGGTGCGCCAGATGGTGTGCCAGGGGACGACGGGTGTCAGGTAGGAAAGCGCCATCCCGACCCGGCCGCCGCTCACGTACGACGGTGCACTCCCCAGGGTGTGCCACGGCGGCCGGGCCGGGTGGCGTCATGACGTCGCAGGCACACGAAGGGATCTGTCTCCCCCATGTACGCAGCATCGTCCTCCGTGTCCGCACCGCCCCGGCCGCTCCGCCCACGTTCCCAGGCGCCCGGCCCCGTCCGTCCCGGCGAGGCCCCCCTGTCGGGCGGCGGCCCGTATCTCGCTCCCGCGCGAGCGGCCGGCCCCGTGCTCGGCACGGTCCGTGGCCGACGTGCGGGCATCGGCATCCAACCGCTCAGCGGGAGACTCGACTTGTCCGGCCCCCAGGGCGCGCAACTGCGTACGGCGATCGCTTCGGTGCAGCGGATCTGCCCGGAGTTCACCCCGGTCCAGGTGCTGCGCCGCGGCGCCCACTCCGTGCTGCTCGTCGGGACGACCGGCCGCAGCACCGCGGTCGCGAAGTGTCTGCTGGACCACTCCCCCGCGTGGGCCGAGCGGATCCGGCACGAGATAGCTGCCTACCGCTCGTTCGTCCGGCACCGCCCCCCGGTGCGGGTGCCGAGGCTGATCGCCGCGGATCCGGACAACTGCACCCTGGTCATCGAGCGGATGGCGGGCCGGGTCGCCGCGCTGCACCGCCACCCGGCCGAGGCGCCGCAGCGTACGGACATCCGTGCGGCGCTCGGCGCGATCTGCCGGCTGAACGCCTGGCGGCCTCCGGCGGGCACCTTCGACGCGCCCCTGGACTACGGGATGCGGATCGCCCGCTATCACGAGTTGGGGCTGCTCACCGACCGGGACATGGGCGATCTCCAGAAGCTGCTGCACGGGATCGCGGCGACCGCGGGCCGGCAGGGCATGGGCCAGTTCTGCCACGGCGACGCGCTGCTGTCGAACATGCTGCTCTCCCCGGCGGGCCCGGTCCTGGTCGACTGGGAGCACGCGGGCTGGTACCTGCCCGGCTACGACCTGGCCACCCTGTGGTCGGTCCTCGGCGACTCCCCCGCGGCCCGGCGGCACATCAGCCAGATCGCCCAGTCGGGGGGCCCGGCCTCCCAGGACGCGTTCCTGGTGAACCTGATGCTGGTGCTGACCCGGGAGATCCGCACCTACGAGACGGCCGTGCAGCGCTCGATGCGCGAACCGGCTCCGGCGGCGGGCACGGCCCAGCCGAACGGGGTGCCCTCCGGGGAGGAGCAGCGGCTGCTGCTGCGGCGGCTGCACGACGACTGCCAGATGGCCCGCCGGGCGGTCCGGGCGGCGGTCGGCACCCGCTGAAGGGAGCGGCGCGGTCCGCTGGACGGGACGAGAAGGGCGAAGGGCCCGCGGGGCATCGGGGACAGTGATGCCGCGCGGGCCTTCGTCCGTCGTCTGCCCGGCGTCCACCGGTGTACACCGGTGACGCCCCGCAGGCGGGTGGCGTGCGGGGGTGAAACTCCGGGCGACCTGCGCCGACACGGTGATTCGGGTGCCGCTGGGGATGATTGACGGATCGTCGGACAGCGGCTACCACTGGTCACCTCCGGCCGTGTTCGCCCCGTCGTCCCCGCCCGCCCTGGAGGCTGCCTTGCGTCACCCCCACGTCGACGCCCGCCGCGCCCCCCGCCCGAGAAGCCTCCGCCGGACCGCCGCGCTGGCCTCCTCGGCGCTGCTGCTGCCGCTGCTGGGCGCCGCCCCCTCCCCGGCGCGGCCTCCGTCCCCGGCCGGGGACGGGCTCCAGCAGGCGTTCGCCGCCGCCTCCGAGGAGTACGGCGTGCCGCGGAGCGTGCTGCTCGGCGTGTCGTACCTCCAGTCCCGGTGGGACGCGCACGGCGGGGCGCCGAGTGTGACCGGCGGCTACGGTCCGATGCATCTGACGGACGCCCGTACGGCGCTGGCGCGTGCCCCGCACCACAGCGAGGGCACGGAGGACCCGCGCGGCGACGACGCCCGGCCCGCGCTGCGCCCCTCGGCGCGACCGGCCGGGGGCTCCGGGCTGCCGGCCCGGCTGACGACCCTGCGCCGGGCGGCCGGGCTGACCGGGCTGAGCCCCGAGCGGCTGCGCACGGACCCGGCGGCCAATGTCGCGGGCGGGGCGGCGCTGCTGGCCGCGGCCCAGCGCGAACTGGGCGCACCGCGCGGCGGGGACCCGGCCGACTGGTTCGGGGCGGTGGCCCGGTTCTCCGGCGCGGACGACGCGGCGACGGCGACGACGTACGCGAACGACGTGTTCGAGGTGATCCGCTCCGGCGAGCGGCGGATCACCGACGCCGGGCAGCGGGTGGCGCTGGCCGCCCGGCCGGGGCTCGCGCCCGACACCGGGCAGGTGCGGCGGGCCGGGCTGCGGGAGCCGCGGACGCGGGGCACGGAGTGTCCGGCGACTGTGCCGTGCGAGTGGATCCCGGCGCCGTACGAGCAGTTCGGCGACGGTGACTACGGCAATCACGACCTGGGGGAACGGCCCGGCTCGCAGCGGATCCAGTACATCGTCGTCCATGACACGGAGGGCCGCTGGGAGGGGGTGCTGGACATGGTCCAGGACCCGAGGTACGTCTCCTGGAACTACTCCCTGCGCGCCACGGACGGCCATGTCGCCCAGCACGTCAAGGCGAAGGACGTGGCCTGGCACGCGGGCAACTGGTACGTCAACTCCGGCTCGGTCGGACTGGAGCACGAGGGGTTCCTGGCCTCGCCGGACGCCTGGTACACGGAGGCGATGTACCGGTCCTCGGCGCGGCTGGTGCGGTATCTCGCGGGGACGTACGACATCCCGCTGGACCGGCAGCACCTCCTCGGCCACGACACTGTGCCGGGCCCGACCCCGGCGGCGGTCCCGGGGATGCACACCGACCCCGGGCCGTACTGGGACTGGGCGCACTACTTCGCGTTGCTCGGCCGGCCCTTGGAGGCCACGGCGGGGGCGAAGGGCGGGCTGGTGACGGTCCTGCCGGACTACCCGGCGCACCGGCCCGAGTTCACGGGCTGTGTCACCAAGGGTGAGCCGTGCGCGGTGCACGGGTCGAGCGCGGTACGGCTCCACACCGGGCCCGGGACGTCGTATCCGCTGGTCAGGGATGGTGGGCTGCGGCCGGGTGGGGGGCCGTCCACGATCGATGTGAACGACATCGGGTCCCGGGTCTCGACGGGGCAGCAGTACGCGGTGGCGGGCCGTCAGGGGGACTGGACGGCGATCTGGTACCTGGGGCAGAAGGCGTGGTTCCACAACCCTGCGAAGGCGCCGGTCGCCGTGGCCGCGAAGGGCAGGGTCGTGACGCCGAGGGACGGGCGGGGCGAGGTGCCGGTGTACGGGGTGGCCTACCCGGAGAAGTCGGCGTACCCGGCGGGCGTGCCGCCCAGGGAGGTGACGCCGCTGCCGTACACGCTGGCCGCGGGGCAGCGGTACGTGGTCGGGGACCTGGTCCGCGGGACGTACTACTACGCGGTCGGCTTCGACACGGACCGGCACCGGGTGGTGACCGGTGAGGACCGGTACTACCAGATCCAGTTCGGTCACCGGGTGGCGTTCGTGAAGGCGTCGGACGTGACGCTGCGCCCGTCCGGGCGATAGCGGCCCGGCGGGGCTCAGCCCTGCTGGAACAGCTCGGCCGGGAGCGGCTTCAGCAGGGCGTACAGGTCGTCGGTGATGGGGCGGTCCCAGGCGGCGATGGTGACGAGGACACCGTCGCTGCGGTCGAACTGGACGCAGGAGATCCGGCCCTCGGAGAGCTTGATCCGGCGCACGATCAGAAGGTTGTCGCCCTGCATCACCGGGACGTCCTCGGTGCCGGTGACGGTGACCTCCTCCTCGTTCTCCAGCGCGAGCAGGAGCTGGGCCACCTCGAAGGGGACCTGGCCCTCGGCGACGTCACGGGCCGGGGAGCCCTCGGGGAGATTGCCGATGATCATCGCGGGGCCGCGCCCGCCGAACAGGTCGTAGCGCAGGAAGACACCCTGGCAGCTGCCGTCGGGCGCGGGCAGCAGCCCGGCACCGAGGTTGCCGGGCCAGTCGCCCGGATCCATGGCCAGCACATCGAAATCGGGCCCGGCGGGAGTGGCACTACGGCGGCGGAGGAACGACATGCGGCCATGGTACGTGTCCCACCCCACATCGCGACGCGTGGGCCGCCGACGGACGGGCGGCGGGGCGGGCGCGCTCCCGGGTGGCGCGCCCGCGCGGCGGTGGGGCCGGGAGGGTCATTCCTCCAGCGGCTCCGCGGGGATCACCGCGACGGGGCTCGCGGCGTGCAGCAGGACGGCGTGGGTGACGGAGCCGAGCATCGGGGCGGGGGCCAGGAGGCGGCGCCGGTGGCGGCCCACGACGGTCAGTTCGGCGTCCTTGGAGGCGGCGACGATATTGCCGGCCACGTCGCCGGGGACGGTGAAGAGGTCCGCGCGCACGGCGGGGTGGCGCTCGCGGTGGGCGGCCAGGCTGCCCTCGGCGAGGGTGCGGGTCTCGCTCGCGATGGCCTCCTGGTCGAGCGCGGGCGGGAGGATCTCGCCGGGGGTGTTCCAGGTCTGGATGGGCCAGGGGTAGCCGGCCACCACATGGAGGCGGGCGTCGCGCCGGGCGGCCTCCGCGAAGGCGAAGGCGAGGGTGGAGTCGTCGGGGCTGTCGACGTTCAGGCCGACGACCACCCGGCGTCCGGGCTCGACCTCGGGGGCGTCGTCCACCGTGCGGTCGGGGCGGGGCACGACGACCACCGGGCAGGGCGCGTCCCGGGAGACGGCGACACCGTTGGAGCCGAGCAGCAGACTGGCGAAGCCGCCGCGCCCCCGGGAGCCGAGGACGATCAGCTGGGCGGAGTCGCCGAGTTCGGGCAGCGCCACGCCGACGGCGCCGTCGATGCCGAGGTACTCGGTCTCCGGCACCTCGCCCCGCCGGGCGAGATGGGCGCGTACGTCGTCCAGCACCTGGTCCTCGACATCGCCGGGCGGCACCGTCACGGGGGCGCCGGGCTGGGTCCAGGCCGCGTACTGGCGCACATGGACCACACGCAGCGGCGCCGCCCGCCTGCGGGCGGCGTCCACGGCCCAGTCCAGGGCACGCAGACTGTCCTCGGATCCGTCGACCGCCGCGATGACCGGCAGCTCGCTCATGGTCCTCACCTCCGGAGTACAACCTTCCACTTCCTGGGGTCCGCCTGAGTCAGGCATCGCCCCAGGAAGGGTTGCACGGTCGGGTGTCCATGATCGGAGGCGCCCCGCCCGATCCGCCGGACGGGCCTGCGGGTAAGGTGCGCGCGTTCCGAGGTGCGCGCGCGGGGCTTTGCGCGCAGGTCAGGTGAGGTCGAACTCCCCTTCCCGCGCTCCTGACACGAAGGCGCCCCACTCCGCGGGTGTGAAGATCAGGGAGGGGCTCTCGGGGCGGTCGCTGTTGCGCATCGCGATGAAGCCTTCGACGAAGGCGATCTGGACATCCCCCAAACCATGGCTGCTGGACTGCCACTCCGCGTTGCTGAGGTCCAGTTCCGGCTTGCCCCAGCCCGTGCGCGGCGTGTACTGGGCGGTGGTCTCGGTCACGTGCGTGCTCCTCCCGGTTCCGTCGTCCGCGGCTCAGCCTAGCGATCGCATCCCGGGGCCGACAGGCCGTGTGAGGGGATGGGTCAGCGCTCCGGGGGCCGGTCGCCGACGAGCCACATGGAGAAGAACTGCGAGCCGCCGCCGTAGGCGTGTCCGAGCACCCGGCGGGCCCCGTCGACCTGGTGCTCGCCCGCCTGTCCGCGGACCTGGAGCGCGGCCTCGGCGAAGCGGATCATGCCGGAGGCGCCGATGGGGTTGGTCGAGAGCACCCCGCCGGACATGTTGACCGGCAGATCGCCGTCGAGTTCGGTCACGCCGGACTCGGTGAGCTTCCAGCCCTCGCCCTCGGCGGCGAAGCCGAGGTTCTCCAGCCACATCGGCTCGTACCAGGAGAACGGCACGTACATCTCGACGGCGTCGATGTCCCGGCGCGGGTCGGTGATCCCGGCCTGCCGGTAGACGTCGACGGCGCAGTCCTTGCCTGCCTGCGGGGAGACGAAGTCCTTGCCCGCGAACATGGTCGGCTCGCTGCGCATGGCGCCGCCCAGCATCCAGGCGGGCGGGTGCGGGGCGCGGGCGGCCCCGGCCCGGTCGGTGAGGACCATCGCGCAGGCACCGTCGGAGGACGGGCAGGTCTCCGAGTAGCGGACGGGGTCCCAGAGCATCGGCGAGGACCGGACCTTCTCCAGGGTGATGCCGTGCTCGTGGAGGTGGGCGTAGGGGTTCTTGAGCGCGTTGCGGCGGTCCTTGTAGGCGACGAGGGAGCCGATGGCGTCGGGGGCTCCGCTGCGCCGCATGTAGGCGCGTATGTGCGGGGCGAAGAAGCCGCCCGCGCCGGCCAGCAGCGGCTGCTGGAAGGGGATGGGCAGGGACAGTCCCCACATGGCGTTGGACTCGGACTGCTTCTCGAACGCGAGGGTGAGCACGGTGCCGTGGACACGGGCGGCGACCAGTTGCGCGGCGACGAGGGCGGTGGAGCCGCCGACGGAGCCGGCGGTGTGCACCCGCAGCATCGGCTTGCCGACCGCGCCGAGCGCGTCCGCGAGATACAGCTCGGGCATCATGACGCCCTCGAAGAAGTCGGGCGCCTTGCCGATGACGACGGCGTCGATGTCGGCCCACGCCGACCCGGCGTCGTCCAGGGCGCGTCGCGCGGCCTCGCGGACCAGTCCGGCGATCGACACGTCCCGACGGGCGGCGACGTGCTTGGTCTGGCCGATGCCGACGACGGCCACGGGCTCCTTGCTCATCGCGGATCCCCTTCGAGTACGGCGACCAGGTTCTGCTGGAGACAGGGGCCGGAGGTGGCGTGGGCGAGGGCCCGGTCGGAATCGCCCCGGTGGATCGCCGCGGCGGCCTCGCCGATCCGGATCAGCCCGGCGGCCATCACCGGGTTGGCGGCGAGCGCGCCGCCGGAGGGATTGACCCGTACGTCGTCGCCGAGCCGCAGCGCCCTGCGCAGGACGATCTCCTGGGAGGTGAAGGGCGCGTGCAGTTCGGCGGTGTCCACGGGCCGGTCGAAGGCGCCCGCGCGTGCGGCGGCGAGGCGGGTGGACGGCGAGTCGGTGAGGTCGCGCACGCCCAGGCTGTGGGCCTCGATGCGATGGTCGAGACCGCGGATCCAGGCGGGCCGCGCGCACAGGTCGCGGGCGCGGGCACCGGCGGCGAGGATCACCGCGGCGGCGCCGTCGCCGACGGGCGGGCAGTCGCCGGTGCGCAGCGGCCGTACGGCGTACTCCCCGTGCGGGACCGGGCCGCTGAGCTGGGCGTGCGGATTGGCGGTGGCGTCGGCGCGGCTGCGGGCGGCGACGGCGGCGAGGGCCGGTTCGTCGGTGGCGCCGGTGTCGATGAGGGCCTGGGCCTGGAGGGCGGCGAGGGCGATCGCGTCGGGCCACAGGGGGGCGACGTAGTACGGGTCGAGCTGACGGGTGAGGACGTCGCGCACGGAGCCGGGCGAGGACTTGCCGTAGGCGTAGACGAGGGCGGTGTCGGTCTCCCCGGTGAGGAGTTTGGTCCATGCCTCGTGGAGCGCCCAGGCGCCGTCCGTCTCGACATGGGACTCGGAGATGGGGGGCCAGGCGCCGACGCCGTCGAGGGCCATGGTGAACGAGAAGGCGCGGCCGGCGAGATAGTCGCTGGAGCCGGAGCAGGTGAAGCCGATGTCGGCGGTCTTCAGGCCGGTCGCGTCCAGCACCTGGTGCAGGACCGGCATCACCATCTCGACCTCGGAGGATTCGTCGCTGGTGCGCCGGTGGTCGGTCTGCGCGAACGCGACGACGGCGATCTCGCGCGCCGCCGGGTGCGGGTGCCCGGTCACAGCAGCTCCTTGTAGGTGTCGTAGTCCGCGTCGGGTTCGCCGGTGGGCCGGTAGTGGTCGGGGTAGCGGCTGCCGTCGGTCCACACGGGTTCGACGCGCAGGCCCATCCGTACCTGGTCGTAGGGGATGCCGCCGATGCGGCCGTGCAGGGCGAGGTCGGCGCCGTCGAGGGCGATGTGGGCGTAGACGTAGGGGACTTCGATGTCCAGGTTCGCCGTGTGGGAAGCCTTGATGTTGACGATGCAGAAGGTGGTGACGGTGCCGCGGGGGCCGGTCTCGACCTGGTCGGTGGTGGCGACACCGCAGGTGGGGCAGGCGCCGCGCGGGGGGACGTAGACCTTGTGGCAGGAGGGGCAGCGTTCGCCGACCGCGCGGTGGTCGGCGAGGGCGTGCAGATAGCGGGTGGTGGCGCGGCCGGGCGTGTAGGTGTAGTCGAGGCGGGCGGGGGCGACGATGCCGGTGACCGGGTCGGCGAAGGTGCCGGGGTGCGCGGCGGGCCGGGCAGGGCGGGCGGCCGGGCCGTCGTGGGGGTCGAAGCAGGCGATGTCGGTGATGGCTCCGGTGGGTTCGGCGGCCCAGCGGACGCGGACCCGCATCCCGGTGCGGACGGATTCGGGGCCGGGCGCGTCGAGGGCGTGCAGGAGCGCGGTGTCGGCGCCGTCGAGGCGGACGAGGACCCAGGCGAAGGGGGTGGCGAGCGGCTGGCCCCTGCGGGGCCGGTGGTTCCAGGCCCAGGTGGTGACCGTGCCGGTGGCGGCGACCTCGACCAGATCGCGGATCTCCTCGGCAGTGACGGGGTCGTACTCGACGGGCGGGACGAGGACGCGGCCGTCGCCGGTGCGGACCCCGAGGACGACCCGTTCGCGCAGCCCGGTGAGGAAGGCGCTCTGGACGGGGCCGAGGGAGCGGGTGAAGGGGAACTCGACGACCAGGGGGGCTTTGAGGATCTCGGGCACGGGACTCTCCTACGCGCGCTTGTAGACGGGAGGGCGTTTCTCCGTGAAGGCGCGGGTGCCTTCCCTGGCGTCGGCGGTGTCGAAGACGGGTCGGCCCCGGGTGAGTTCGTCGGCGAGTCCGTCGGTCTCGGTCATCTCGGCGGTGGCGTACACGGACGCCTTGACCGCCTCGACGGCGAGCGGGCCGCAGGCGTTGATCCGTTCGGCGATCTCCAGGGCCTTGGTGAGGGCCTGGCCGTCGGGGACGACCTGGCCGATCAGTCCGATGCCGGCGGCCTCGCGGGCGGTGTAGGGGCGGCCGGTGAGCAGCATCTCCAGGGCGTGGGTGCGCGGGATCTGGCGGGGCAGCCGGACGGTGGAGCCGCCGATCGGGAACAGACCGCGCCGTACCTCGAAGAGGCCGAAGGTGGCCGACTCGCCCGCGACTCTGATGTCGGTGCCCTGGAGGATCTCGGTGCCGCCCGCGACACAGGGGCCTTCCACGGCGGCGATCACCGGTTTGCGGGGGCGATGGTGGCGCAGCATCGCCTTCCAGTGCAGATCCGGGTCCTCCTTGAACCGGGCGCGGTGCTCCGGGTGGTCCTGGCCCGCCGTCCCGTCGCCGGCGAGGGCCTTGAGGTCCATGCCCGCGCAGAAGGCGCCGCCCGCGCCGGTGAGCACGATCGAGCGGATCCCGTCGTCGGCGTCGGCCCGGAGCCAGCCGTCGTACAGGCCCACCAGCATCGGCAGCGAGAGCGCGTTCCTCGCCCCGGGCCGGTTGAGTGTGAGCACGAGTGTCGCGCCCGCCCGTCGTTCGGTGAGGTGTTCCGTTCCATCCATCGACCGTCTCCCCTCGGACTCCCACCGACAGAACGAGAACAGGTTGCAGCAGCCGGGGAGTCACTTCAAGAGTTTTCTGACAGGTAGTCAGATTTCTGGTGCGCGAGCCCTTCACAGTTGGGGCGCCCTTTGCTCTGATGACCGGCAACCCGGGGTCCGGCGTCAGGAGGAGCGGTGGAATACAACCTTGCCGACCTGTTCGAGTCGGTCGTGGACGTGGTCCCGGACCGTGAGGCGCTGGTCCACATCGACCGTCCGGGCACGGGCGCGGAGCGCCGGCTGACCTACGCCGCACTCGACGCGGCGGCCAACCGCGTCGCCCACCATCTCCTGGACAGCGGTGTCCGGCCGGGCGAGCACCTCGGCCTGCACCTCTTCAACGGCGTCGAGTACCTCCAGACTGTACTGGGCTGCCTCAAGGCCCGGATCGTGCCGGTGAACGTCAACTACCGGTACGTGGAGGAGGAACTGGCCTATCTCTACCAGGACGCCGATCTCGTGGCGCTGGTCTACGACGCGGAGTTCGGGGACCGGGTGGCGGCGGCGCTGCCGAGGGCGCCGAAGGTGCGGCAGGTGCTGCGGGTGGGTGCGGGCGGCGACGACGCCGGTCCCGGCACACCGTTCGCGCAGGCGGAGGCCGCCGCCCCGGCCGAGCGGGACTTCCCGCGGCGGTCGGCCGACGACCAGTTCATCATCTACACCGGCGGCACCACGGGCATGCCGAAGGGGGTGATGTGGCGCCAGGAGGACCTCTTCTTCTCAGGGCTGGGCGGTGGGGCGCCGACCGGAGAGCCGGTGCAGCGGCCCGAGGAACTGGCCGAGCGGGTCGCCGCCGGGGGCGAGGGCATCACGTTCTTCCCGACGGCCCCGCTGATGCACGGCACCTCCACCCTGACCGCGTTCATCGGCTTCGACTTGGGGCAACGGGTCGTGGTGCACCGCAAGTTCGTGCCCGTGGAGGTGCTGCGGACGATCGAGAAGGAGCGGGTCACCAGCGTGTCCCTGGTCGGGGACGCGATGCTGCGCCCGCTGATCGACGCGCTGAACGGGCCGATGAAGGGCACGGACTGCTCCTCGCTGTTCAGCGTCTCCTCCTCCGGGGCGATCATGTCGGAGACCGTGCGGCGGCAGTTCCTCGCACTCGTCCCGAACGTCATGCTGCTCAACAACTTCGGGTCCTCCGAGTCCGGTTTCAACGGCACCGCGACCGAGGACTCCGGGCCCGAGCGCGGCTTCCGCATCCGCGTCAACTCCCGTACCCGGGTGGTGGATCCGGCGACGTACGAGCCGGTGGCGGTCGGTGAGGTCGGCCGGATCGCCCAGCGCGGCCATGTCCCGCTCGGCTACTACAACGACCGGCGGAAATCCGCCGAGACCTTCTTCCAGAAGGACGGTCAGCGCTGGGTGCTGCTGGGGGACATGGCCACGGTGGACGCCGAGGGCGTGGTCACCGTCCTCGGCCGGGGCTCGCAGTGCATCAACACCGGGGGCGAGAAGGTGTACCCGGAGGAGGTCGAACAGGCCCTCAAGTCCCACCCCGATGTGTACGACGCCCTGGTGGCCGGGGTGCCGGACCCGCGGTGGGGCAACCAGGTGGCGGCGGTGGTGCAGCTACGGGAAGGGGCGGCGCCGCTGTCCCTGGAGGAGGTGCAGCGCCACTGCCGGACCCTGCTGGCCGGCTACAAGGTCCCCCGGCAACTGGTACTGACCGAGGCGATCCGACGCTCGCCGAGCGGCAAGGCGGACTACCGATGGGCCCGCGAGGTGGCGGCGACGGCGACGGGGTGATTCCGGGGCGGTCGAAGGGGTTGTGGGGGGCGTGGGGGTCGTGGGGTGGCGTGGGTGGGGCGCGGCCGGCGGGCAACGGAGGGTCACCGGCGCAGGCCGCCCGGTCTGTCACCGGCGTGGGTGTCCTCGTAAGGACGTCAGGACCAGGCGGCCGTATCGGGTCGTGAGGGCGGCTCCCGTGACGGCGAGGGCCGCGCCGAGGGCGGTCAGCAGATGCCAGGGGTTGTCGTCGCCCAGTACCTGGAGGATCGACAGGGCGGTGCCCAGCGGCAGGCCCAGCACCGTGAGGACCCCGAGCGCGCCGGCGATCTGCTGGCTCTCGCGGGTCTGCACCAGCCGGCTGTAGTCGGCGGCCTCGGAGAGGATGTCCGCGAACAGGTCGGGGAGCCGGTGCTGGGTGTGGAAGGCGCGGAGCACCCCGTCGGCGGGGCCGTGCACATTCTGGTGGCGCCGCCAGTACGCGCTGCGGAACGCGGCGATGTCGGCCTCCAGGGCGGCCACCCGCCGGGCGAGTCCGGGGCCGGTGTCGAAGACGGTGGAGAGCTGGTCGCCGAGGGCGTCGATGTGATCGCGCTGGACCATGCCGAGGAGCAGCGCGTCCAGGTGGACCGAGCGGACCAGGCCCTGGGCGAAGCCGTAGAAGTCGCCTTCGCCCCGGTCGGGCCGGTGGCCCAGGTAGGCGGCGCCGTGCCGGCCGACCAGCGCGCTCCAGTCGGCGGATATCCGGATGGCTTCCTGTGCGATGCGCTCCAGGCGCTGCGGGGTGAGCGGGATGTCCCGCTCGGTCGCGCGGGCGGCGAGCGAGTGGAGCCGGCGGTCGGCGTCGGCGGACGGCCGGTCGCCGTCGGGCGGGGCGGCCGGGTGGGCGGGGCCGGGGGTGAAGAACGCGACGGTGTAGGGGCGGGCGAGGGCGAAGGGCGCCCGGGGCGGGCTGGTGTCGGCGGCACCGCGGAACAGCACGGCCGGGTCCAGGGCTCCGGTCAGCGGGTCGGGGAGCGCGCCGGGCCGGTGGCCTATGGCCCGGAGCACCGGCAGCAGCGCGGGGCCGGTGACGTCGAGGTGGAGCAGGCCGAGGCCGCTGCGCGGGGCGCCCGGTACGGCGGTGCCGAGCAGCTCCAGACCGCACAGGGTGAGCGGGCCCGCGGTCACGGACGCCGTACGGTGCCAGCGGCGGTCGTAGAGGGCGCGGGCCACCGCCGGGGCGAAGTACGGGCGGCGGCGCTCGGCGTCCCAGTCGCGCTCCCCGCCGGGGAAGGGCAACGGCCCGCGCGCCCAGTCCGGTTCCCCCGCCAGGAAGACCGGCAGGACGACCGAGACGCTCTGCCGTACGCCCGTCGCCATCGCTGTCGCTGTCGCCGTCGCGGTCGCGGTCGCTGTCGCGCTGCTCGGCTCGTCGTTCACCTGTGGCTCGTTTCGGTGGGAGAAAGGGTCCCGGGTCAGTGTGAGAAGCGGTCGCGCAGCTCGCGCTTCAGGATCTTGCCGCTGGCGTTGCGGGGCAGGGCGTCCACGAAGACGACCCGCTTGGGGGCCTTGAAGGGGGCGAGCCGGTCGCGGGCGTGGGCGATGAGGTCCGCTTCGGAGACCTCGCCGCGGGCGACGACCACCGCCGTGACCGCCTCGATCCACCGCTCGTCGGGCAGCCCGACGACGGCGACCTCGGCCACCGCCTCATGGGTGTGGAGGGCGTCCTCGACCTGGCGTGAGGCGACCATGACGCCACCGGAGTTGATGGCGTCCTTGATCCGGTCGACGATGGTGAAGTAGCCGTCGATGTCCTTCACGGCCAGGTCACCGGAGTGGAACCAGCCGTCGCGGAACGCCTCTTCGGTCTCCTCGGGCTTGCCCCAGTAGCCCTCGCACAGCTGCGGTGAGCGGTAGACGATCTCGCCGGGGGTGCCCGCGGGCACCTCGGCGCCGGCCTCGTCCACCACCCGTGCGTCCACGAAGAGCACGGGACGGCCGCAGGAGTCCATCCGGCCCTCGTGCTCGTCGGGGCCGAGCACGGTGGCGAGCGGGCCGATCTCGCTCTGCCCGAAGCAGTTGTAGAAGGCCAGTGCGGGCAGCCGGGCGCGCAGCCGCTCCAGCACGGGCACCGGCATGATCGAGGCCCCGTAGTACGCCTTGCGGAGCCCGCCGAGGTCGCGGGTGGCGAAGTCGGGCCGGCCGGCCAGGGCGATCCACACGGTCGGCGGGGCGAACAGGCTGTCCGCGCGGCCCTGTTCGATCAGGTCGAGGATCCGGTCGCCGTCCGGGGCGTCCAGGATGACATTGGTGGCGCCGACCGCGAGGTACGGCAGCAGGAACACATGGGTCTGCGCCGAGTGGTAGAGCGGCAGCGAGTGCACCGGACGGTCCCCGGCGCTGAGGTCCAGGGCGGTGATCGCGCTCAGGTACTCGTGCACGAGGGCGCGGTGGGTCATCATCGCGCCCTTGGGCAGGGCGGTGGTGCCCGAGGTGTAAAGCAGCTGGACCAGGTCCTCGCCGGCCGCCTCCGGACCGTCGTACGGCGCCGTCCGCGGCAGTCGGGCGAGCAGCGAGCCGCCGGCGTCCCGCAGGGGCAGTGCGCGGGTCCCCGCGGGCAGCCGGTCGGTGAGGTCCGGGTCGGCGAGCACCAGGGCGCTGCCGGACTGCCCGAGCAGATAGGCGAGGTCGTCGCCCGTGAGGTTCTGGTTGACCGGGACATGGACCAGGCCCGCGCGGGCGCAGGCGAGGAAGGCGATGAGGTAGGCGTCGGAGTTGTGGCCGTAGGCGGCGACGCGGTCGCCGGGGGCGAGTCCTTCGGCGCGCAGGACGGCCGCCGCGCGGGAGACGGCCTCGTCCAGTTCCCCGTAGGTCCAGGCGCGGTCGCGGTACTCGACGGCCGTCCGGGCCGGGGTGCGGCGGGCGCTGCGCCGCAGCACCCCGTCAACCGTGCTGTGGTGTCCGGGCGTCATGAGGGTTGATCCTCAGTCCCGCACCGGGACGAGGTCAAGAGACGGGACCGGGGGCCGGACGTGCCGGTTCGCCCGCCGGGCAGCGGCCCGCGACGCGCGCCGAGCGCCTGCCGACCGAACGGCATACCCGTTGGTACGCTCAACCGCTCCTTCCCTCAACGACGTTGGGAGGCACGATGCGCGCACGTCTGGGACGGCTCACCGTCCTGGCCGCCGCCTTGATCACCGCGGCCACCGCGCTGCCCGCCGCGGCGGCTCCGGCACCGGACCGTCAGGAGGACCGCCCCACGCACGGCGGGCTGTCCGCCGTCATCCGCTACACCGAGTACGGCATCCCGCACATCGTCGCGCGTGACTACGCGGACCTCGGCTTCGGCACCGGCTGGGCGCAGGCCGCCGACCAGGTGTGCACCCTCGCCGACGGCTTCGTGACCGTACGCGGCGACCGCTCCCGGTACTTCGGTGCCGACGCCCCCGCCGATCCGGCGCTGTCCTCGGCCCGGCGCAATCTCTCCAGCGACCTGTACTTCCGCGGGGTCCGGGAGGCCGGCACGGTGCAGCGGCAGTTGGCCACACCGGCGCCCGCCGGACCGAGCCGGGACGCGAAGGACCTGATGCGCGGGTTCGCGGCCGGGTACAACGCCTGGCTGAAGCAGAACCGGATCACCGACCCGACGTGCCGGGGCGCCGACTGGGTGCGGCCCGTGAGCACCTTCGACGTGGCGGTACGGGGCTACGCGCTCGCGGTGATCGGCGGCGAGGGCGGGGCCGTGGACGCCATCACGGCCGCGCGACCGCCGACGACCGCCGGGTCGGAGGAGCCGGCCGGGATCGACACCGACGCCACCGCGCGGGCCGTCCGTGAGCGGTTCGCGCGGGACCGGTCGGACATGGGTTCCAACGCCGTGGCGTTCGGCGGTGGGACCACGGCGAACGGGCGCGGGCTGCTGCTCGGCAACCCGCACTACCCGTGGCAGGGCGGGCGGCGCTTCTGGCAGGCGCAGCAGACCGTCCCCGGCCGGCTCAATGTGTCCGGGGCCACGCTGCTCGGCTCGCCGACCGTCGTCATCGGCCACAACGCGCACCTGGCGTGGAGCCACACCGTCTCCACCGGCGTTCCGCTCACCCTGCACCAGCTGACCCTGGACCCGGACGACCCGACGGTCTACGTCGTGGACGGCGACCGGGAGCGGATGACCGCACGCCGGGTGACCGTGCCGGGACAGGACGGCGAGCCGGTGACCCGGACCCAGTGGTGGACCCGCTACGGGCCGGTGATCACCTCGTTCGGCGCGTCGGTGCCGCTGCCGTGGACGCGGAGCACCGCGTACGCGCTCAACGACCCGAACACCGCGAACCTGCGGATGTCCGACACCTCGCTCGGGTTCGGCCGGGCCCGCACCACCGAAGGCGTCCTGCGGGCGCTGCGCGACACCCAGGGACTGCCCTGGGTGAACACGGTCGCCGCCGACGCGCGGGGCGGCACGCTGTTCACCCAGTCCCAGGTCCTCCCCCGGATCACGGACGACCTGGCGGCCCGCTGCTCCACGCCGCTCGGGCAGGTCACCTACCCGGCGACCGGGCTCGCGGTGCTGGACGGCTCGCGCGGCGCCTGTGCGCCCGGCCGGGACGCCGACGCCGTACAGCCCGGGATCTTCGGTCCGGCGAGGATGCCGGTGCTCAAGGACGCGCCGTACGCGGTGAACTCCAACGACAGCGCGTGGCTGGCCAACGCCGACCGGCCGGTGACGGGGTACGAGCGGGTCTTCGGGAACCAGGGCACGCCCCGCTCGCTGCGTACGCGCGGGGGGATCGAGGACGTGGCGGCGATGGCCGACCGGGGTGACCTGACCGTGCGGGACCTTCGGGAACTGCAGTTCGCGAACCGGGTGCCCGCGGGTGATCTCACCGCCGGGGACGTGGCGAGGATGTGCGCCGCGCTGCCCGGCGGTACGGCGACCGGCGGTGACGGGAAGCCCGTCGCGGTCGGCGAGGCGTGCCGGGTGCTGGAGGACTGGGACCGTACGGCGGACACGGCCAGCCGGGGCGCGCTGCTCTTCGACCGGTTCTGGCGCAAGCTGCGGGTGAACGTGGCACCCGCCCGGCTGTGGAAGGTGCCGTTCGACCCGGCCGATCCGGTGCGCACCCCGCACACGCTGGACACGGCGGCGCCGGGTGCGGCGACCGCGCTGGCCGACGCGGTCGCCGAGTTGCGGGCGGCGGGGATCGCGCTCGACGCCCGGCTCGGCGAGCATCAGACGGTGGTCCGCGGCGGAGAGCGGCTGCCGATGCCCGGTGGCACCGAGTCGTTGGGCGTGTGGAACAAGATCGAGCCGGAGTGGGACGCGGTGAACGGCGGCTACCGGGAGGTGGGCATGGGCTCCAGCTACCTCCAGGCGGTGGGCTGGGACGGCGGCCCGTGTCCGGTGGCCCGGACGCTGCTGACGTACTCCCAGTCCTCGAACCCCGCGTCACCGCACTTCGCCGATCAGACGCGGCTGTTCTCCGACGAGCGATGGGTGACGTCCCGGTTCTGCGAGAAGGACATCCTCAAGTCGCCCTCGCTGAAGGTGGTGACCGTGCGCGAGCGCCGCTGACGCGGGGCGTCCGGGGGTGCGCGAGCCCGCTGACGTCGAATGTCCGGGAGTGCGCGAGCGCCGCTGACGCCGGGCGTCCGCGGGTGCGCGTCGCTGCCACCGGGCGTCCCGTGGCGCCGGCGACGCTGACACCGGGCGTCCCGGGGCGCCGGCGACGCTGACGCCGGGCGTCCCGGGGGGCGCGGGTTCCGCCGAGCGGTGGGTGGCGGGCCCGTGCCCCTCAGCGCGTACGGCTCCCGGCGGGGCCGTACATCAGCCGTCGTAGCACCGCTTCGGCGGGGCCGCGGCGGCCGGCGCGTTCCAGGGCGTAGGCGCCCGCCACGGTGATCAGCCAGACGCCGAGGCCGAACAGGGCCATCGTGGCGCTGCCGAGGTGTTCGCCGAGGCCGAGGCCCCAGGCGGCGAGGAGCGGGGCGAAGAGCAGCGAGTGGGCGAGGTAGCAGGACATCGAGCGTTTCCCCACGGACGCCACCGCCGTCACGGCCGTGGCGCCCCGGCGGCGGGTGCGGCCGGACCACCAGTGCGCGAGGAGGGTCAGGGCGGCGACGTAGCCGATTCCGGCCGCGTTGCCGGTGACATCGCGCAGGGTGGTCAGGACCCCCGACTCGCTCTGCATGTCGGCCGGTACGTCGAGGACGCCGATGTGGGCGAGCGCGGCGGGCAGGGCGCCGAGCCAGCCGACGGCGATACCGATGACGGCGGTCCGGCGCAGCAGGCAGAGGTGGCGGCCGGGTTCCTCCAGGACGCGGTGGCGGGCCGCGAGGAAGCCCAGCAGGAACAGCACGAACGCGCCGCTGACCATGGCCAGCGGGGCGATGGCGAAGGTGAGGAACAGTCCGGTCACCGCCCGGGTCCCGGCGGCGTCGAGCCAGCTCTCCTGGTACGCGCCGTACGCCCTGTCGCCCGCGTCGCCGCCCGCGTCGCCGACGGTGGCGAGGGGGTCGCCCTGGAGCAGTGCGACGACGACGGGCGCGGCGGCGAAGAGCAGCATCAGGGCGACGGCGATGGCCGACCACACGCGGAGGGTGCGTTCGCCGCGGCGCAGGAAGGCGAAGCCGACGATCAGGCTGAGGACGCCGTAGTAGCCGAGGATGTCGCCCGCCATGAGCAGGCAGGCGTGCAGCAGGCCGATGACGATCAGCCACAGGCTGCGGCGGCGCAGGAGCTTCACGGCGTCGCGTTCGCCGGTTCCGGCGGTGGTCTGGCGGAGGTAGAGCTGCATCATGCCGTAGCCGAAGAGGAAGGCGAACAGCGGGTAGAACCGCAGGTCGAGCATGATGATCATGGTGAATTGCACGGTGTGGTCGAGCCAGGAGCCGTCTACCGGCTGCCAGCCGGCCGGGCCTCGGGGGGCGGCCCAGAGGTGGAACGCGGTGTTGGACAGGACGATGCCCAGCAGCATGATCCCGCGTGCCAGGTCGGGGGCGAGTGCCCGTTCTCCCGGCCGTACTCCCCCGCGCGCCGGGCGGCCCGCCGTCTTCGTGAGCGTCATGCCCTCACGCTAGGAAGGCGGCCCGGTGCGGCGGGATCGGCCGAAGGTCGTCGTGCGGCCGACCAAAGAATGACGTCCCGGGGCCCGTTCACGCCGATCGGCGTCCGCGTGGCACCGTCTGTCAGACCGCCCTCCGGCGGCCCTCCCAGTACGGCTCGCGCAGCCGCCTCTTGTACAGCTTGCCGTTGGGGTCGCGCGGCATCTCGGCGATGAAGTCGACGCTGCGGGGCCGTTTGTACTTGGCGAGCCGTTCGGCGCAGTGGGCGAGGAGCGACGCGGCGAGGTCGGGGCCCGGTTCCTCGCCGGGGGCGGGTTCCACGACCGCCTTGACCTCCTCGCCCCATTCGTCGTGCGGGATGCCGAAGGCGGCGGCGTCGGCGACGCCCGGGTGGGCGAGGAGCGCGGACTCTATCTCGGCCGGGTAGATGTTGACCCCGCCCGATATGATCATGTCTATCTTGCGGTCGCGCAGGAACAGGTAGCCGTCCTCGTCCAGGACGCCGAGGTCGCCGACGGTGAAGAGGTCGCCGATCCGGTTCTTACGGGTCTTGGCCTCGTCCTTGTGGTAGGCGAAGCCTCCGATGTTCATCTTCATGTATATGGTGCCGAGTTCGTCGGGCGGCAGCCGGTTGCCGTCGTCGTCGAAGACGGCGACCTCGCTGATCGGCCAGGCCCTGCCGACGGTGCCGGGCTTCTTCAGCCAGTCCTCGGCGGTCACGAACGTGCCACCGCCCTCGCTGGCGGCGTAGTACTCCTCCACGCACGGCCCCCACCAGTCGATCATCGCCCGCTTGACGTGCTCGGGGCAGGGCGCGGCGCCGTGTATGGCGTGCCGCATGGAGGAGACGTCGTAGGCCCTTCGGGTCTCCTCCGGGAGGGCGAGCAGGCGGTGGAACTGGGTGGGCACCATATGGGTGATGGTGCATTTGCGGTGGTCGATGAGGCGGAGCATCTCCTCGGGGGTCCACTTGTCCATGAGCACCAGCCGGTGCCCGACGTGGAGGGAGGCGCCGGCGAACTGGAGGACGGCCGTGTGGTAGAGCGGTGAGCCGACGAGGTGGACGTTGCCGTCGAAGGACGCGACGCCGAAGACGCCGAGGAAGCCGCCCATGTACGACTCCTCGGGGGGTTTTCCGGGCAGTGGGCGGCGTATGCCCCGGGGGCGGCCCGTCGTGCCGGAGGTGTAGTTCATGACCCAGCCGATGGTGCGGTCGGCGGGCGCGGAGTCGGGTTGTCCGTCGAGGAGTTCGGCGTACGGCCGGAAGCCCTCGATGGTGCCGACGGCGTACCGGCGGCCGGGGGCGAGGCCGGCCTCGTCGGCGGCGGCGCGGACGGGTCCGGCGAACCGTTCGTGGGCGATGAGGGCCTTGGCGCCGGAGTCGGCGACGATCCAGGCGATCTCGGGGGCGACGAAGTGGTGGTTGACGGGGACGAGGTAGAAGCCGGCCTGGGTGGCGGCGAGGTAGGCGGCGAAGAACTCGGGCCCGTTGGGCAGGGCGACGGCGAAGGAGTCGCCGCGCTCCAGACCGGCGGCGCGCAGTCCGTGCACCATGCGGTTGGCGGCGGCGTGCAGCCGCCCGGCGGTCCACTCCTCGCCGTCGGAGGCGACGAGGACGACGCGGTCGGGTTCTGCGGTGGCCTGGGCCCAGAAGCCGGTGGTGGGCTGGGTGGCGGCGGAGGTCATGACGTACCGCTCCTTCCGGCGATGCGGTTGACGCGGTCGACGGCCCGCTCGAACTCGCGGGTGAGATCGTCGAAGACCGCCCGGACACTGCGTTCGCTGGTCATACGGCCGACGATCTGCCCGACGGGGGTGCCGAGCAGCGGTTCGACCTCGTGCTTCTGGATGCGGGAGACGGCGTCGGCGACCAGCAGCCCTTGCAGGGGCATGGGCAGGGTGCCGGGACCCGCGGGGTCGTCCCAGGCGTCGGTCCACTCGGTGCGCAGTTGCCGGGCGGGTTTCCCGGTGAGGGCGCGGGAGCGGACGGTGTCGCCGGAGCCGGCGGCGAGGAGTTTGCGGGTGAGGGCGGGTGAGTGGAGGTCGGCCTCGGTGGTGGTCAGCCAGAGCGAGCCGAGCCAGGCGCCCTGGGCGCCGAGGGCGAGGGCGGCGGCGATCTGCTGTCCGCTGCCGATGCCTCCGGCGGCGAGCACCGGCAGCGGGGCGACGGCCTCGACGACCTCCGGGGTGAGGACCATCGAGGCGATCTCGCCGGTGTGGCCGCCGGCCTCGTAGCCCTGGGCCACCACGATGTCGATCCCCGCCTCCCGGTGCTTGCGGGCGTGCCGGGCGCTGCCCGCGAGCGCGGCCACCAGCACCCCGTGTCCATGGGCGCGGGCGATGACGTCGGCGGGGGGCGGACCGAGGGCGTTGGCGAGCAGCCGGATCGGGTAGTCGAAGGCGACGTCGAGCTGGCCGCGGGCGACCTGTTCCATCCAGCCGGTGATCCGCCAGCCGGCCGCCTCGCCCTCGGCCAGTTCGGGGACGCCGTGCTCGGCGAGGGTGTCCCGCACGAACGTCCGGTGCCGTTCGGGGATCATCGCCTCGACGTCGGCCTCGGTGACGCCGTCGACCTTGCGGGCGGGCATGACGACGTCGAGGCCGTAGGGCCGGCCTTCCGCGTGCGCCTCGATCCAGTCGAGGTCGCGCTTGAGGTCGTCGGGGGCGGTGTAGCGGACCGCGCCGAGCACGCCGAAGCCGCCCGCGCGGCTGATGGCCGCGGCGACGGCGGGGAACGGCGTGAAGCCGAAGACGGCGTGCTCGATTCCCAGGCGCTTGCTCAACTCCGTCTGCATGGGCGCAGAATGCCGCAGCGGGGCGAACGACGGAAGGCTATTTCTGACGCTACGTCAGATCAGTTTCGGCCCCGCTCCCCTGACAGTGCGTCAGGTGATTGACTCCACCCGCCTCATTGACACCCTCCGCACCTGACAGGAAAGTTTCACTGCGCGGGGCGGTCCCGGAAAGATACTTTCAGTTCCTGGTACGGGAGGGCGTTCGATGGACGTGGAGAAGGCGACCGGACTCACCCGCCGCCGACTGGGCCGCCGCGCCCTGCTGCTGGGTGGCGCGCTGACCCTCGCGCCGCTGCCCGCCACCGCGAGCGCCGCCCCGGCGGGAGCCCGCGGCCGGACCCTGCGCCGCGGCTCGCCCGAGCGGGCGGGCCTGCTCGCCGCGCCCTTGCGTCAACTGGTCGCCGACGCGCGGACGTTCCTCGGCCCCTCCCCCAAGCATCCCTGGTACGCGGGCGCGGTGCTGCTCGCCGGGCGCGGCGGGACCGTGGCCCTGCACGAGCCGATCGGCATGGCGGTGCGCTACGCGGCGTACGACGAGTCGACGGACACGGCGGTCGAGTTCCCGGCCGACGAGCAGCTCCCGATGACCGAGGACACCGTCTTCGACCTGGCCTCCGTCTCCAAGCTCTTCACCTCGATCCTCGCCGTGCAGCTGATCGAGCGGGGCGCGCTGGGGCTGGAGGAGCGGGTCGCCGCGCACCTCCCGGAGTTCGGGGCGGCGGGCAAGCAGGACATCACGATCCGGCAGTTGCTCACCCACACCTCGGGGTTCCGCTCGTGGATCCCGCTGTACAGCGCGCCGACCTACGAGGACAAGCTCCGGCTCATCTGGAACGAGGCGCCGCTGAACGCGCCCGGCTCCGCCTATCTGTACTCCGACCTCAATCTGATCTCGCTCCAGCTCGTCCTGGAGAAGATCACGGGGCGGGCCCTGGACACCCTGCTGCGGACCGAGATCACCGCCCCGCTCGGGATGCGCCGTACGCGGTTCAACCCGCCCGCGTCCTGGAGACCGGGGATCGCCGCCACCGAGGACGCCCGCACGCCCTGGTCGGGGCTGGAGCGGGGGCTGGTGTGGGGCGAGGTGCATGACGAGAACGCGTTCAGCCTCGGCGGGGTCGCGGGGCACGCCGGGGTGTTCTCCGACGCCTGGGACCTGGCGGTGCTCGGCCGCACCCTGCTCAACGGCGGGTCGTACGGCCGCGCCCGCATCCTGCGCCCCGAGTCGGTCGAGCTGATGTTCACCGACTTCAACACGGCGTTCCCGGGCGACGAGCACGGCCTGGGGTTCGAGCTGTACCAGCACTGGTACATGGGGGCGATGGCGACGCCCCGCACCGCCGGGCACACCGGCTTCACCGGCACCTCGCTGGTGCTCGACCCGACGACCGACTCGTTCCTCGTGCTGCTCGGCAACTCCGTGCACCCGGTGCGTAGTTGGCGTTCGGGGTCGGCCCCCCGGGTGGCGGCGGCGAACCAGCTGGCGCGGGCGGTACGGGTCCGTCCGGTGAGCGGGCGCACGGCCTGGTTCGCGGGGACGGCGAGTGACACGACGGCCACGCTGACCCTGCCCGCGCTCGACACCTCCGGCGGTGGCGGCACCCTGCGCTGCTCCCTGTGGTGGGACACCGAGCCCCGCGCCGACGTGATCGCCCTGGAGGCCACGACCGACGGCGGCGGCACCTGGCGGCCGGTGCCGTTCACCACCGACGGCCACGACGCGCACCCCTCCGGCACGGTCACCGGCTGGTCCGGCCGCGTCTGGCACCGCCTCACCGCCCCGCTCCCCGAGGCCACCGCCCTCACCCTGCGCTGGCGCTGCACGACGGACCGCCTGTACGTGGGACGCGGCGGCTACGTGGACGCCCTGCGCGTCACCACCTCCGCCGGGGTCGCCTTCGACGAGACCCGTCCGGCCGACGCGGCCCGGATCAGAGCGGTGGGGTGGACGGCGTCGGCTGACTGAGCGCTGGGGGTGTTTCCGATCGGGGCTGGTGTTTCTGGTCGGGGCGGGTGTCTGGTCGGGGCGGGTGTTTCTGATCGGGGCGGGTGCTCTGGTGGGGACTGGTGCTCTGGTGAGGACGGGTGCTCTGGTGGGGACGGGTGTTTCTGATCGCGGCGGGTGTTCTGGTTGAGGCGGGTGTTGCTGATCGGGCCGGTGGGCGGCCGTCGGTGGATCTGGGCGGGCCCGGACGGTCACCTTGACTGCACAGTCTTCACAGAATGCGTTGGAGCACTTACGGTGGGTCGCGCTGGCGCCGCGTTACGCGCCTAGAAGTTCGGTTGTCAGCGACTGTTCCTATGTGAAAGGGACATCATGGCCCGACGGAAATCGCTTCTCCTCGGCCCGTTGGCCGCCCTCTTCGCCTTGGTGCTCACTCTGACGCTTCCTCAGTCGGCGCAGGCGTGGAGCTTCACCGGCATCGTCAAGGTCAAACAGGCCGGGTCCTACTGCGTCGGGGACCAGGCGGGCATCGACCACATCACCCCGGGAACGTTCTCGGGCAACCTGGCCTACGCCGACGCCTACGCCTTCCAGGGCGACTGCGTCACGCCCGCGGTGATGGAGGCCAGGTCCCGGCTGGACGTGCGGTTCTGGAACGAGGCACAGGGTGCCTGGACCACCTGCCGGAGCACCGACTGGACCTACGGCACGACGGGCAGCGACAGGTGGGGGCCCACCGGCCCCTCGACCGTCCTGGCCTACGGCGGCCCGGTCTGCGGAGTGGGCTGGTACGCGACGCGGGCGTACGCGGAGGTCTGGTACCCCTACGTCATGGGCGGAGGGTTCTGGACCGGCGGCAGCACCACCTCCGCCTACGAATGGGTGGACGTCAGCGGCTGACCACGCACCACCGCACCGGGGAAGGGCTCCCTGCCACGAACTCCGCCCAGCCGCTCACCCCTTTGCCTGCGAAGGCAGCCCTGCCGACGGGATCACGCGTCTCCCGCGCAGGGGGAAAGGGCGCGAGCAGAGGAGCCCCGGGGGATTCCGTACGGGGCGATTCAAGGGTCCGGAGAATCTCCGGTTTCGCTGACGCGCCACAATCCTCGTCACCGGACGGATGGGCGAGGAATCACTGAGTGAAAGATGAGGGATTCCATGAAGATGAGACATTTATTAGCTGTGCTCTTCGTCACGCTTGCTGTGGCGTGCGGGGTGCAGTTCGCCGTTGCCAGCCCGGGCGCCGAGGTGGCCGAGCCGAGCACCGAAACCAGTGGTCAGCAGTTCGCTCTTCCGCATGTTCCCACTCCGCTGCGCGCTCAAGTTCTTGCTCCGCTGGAGACGGGTGGTGTGACCAAGGAGCAGAATGTCGATGCGAACCGAAACAGCTCGTCACCGCAAGTGACCTACGGCCTGTCGCAGGCACTCAAGAACAATGCCACTCTCAGCGAGCTGGTCAAGAAAGGAGCCTGCGTCTGGAACAAGGCTCTCGGCACCCCCTGCGACTCGTCCGCATCATTCCTTGTCGAAGGTGTGCAGCCCTTTTCCTCGGGGCCACGGGCAGGCATCGAAATCGACGCGGAAGACCTCGGGCCGTCCACACGAGGATCAGCCTCGACGGGCTGCTCGGCTACGGAATGCAAGAGTTTCATGAGCCTGTCGACAACACTGCTGAAGAACGACACAGACGGCGTGCGGACAGTAGTGCACGAATTCGGTCACACCTTCAGTCTCGATCACGGGGTCGAGAGCGACTCCCTCTTCGTCACATCGAGTAATACATTCTGGAAGTCCACGCTCTGGGCGGATTGCCGGGCAGTGATGGCGTATCGAGATTTTAATTGCAGCGGCACGCCGCTCACCGATACCCCGACGGACTATGAGACAGAATGCGTGAAGTCTGTCTACAAGTTCACCACGGCACAGTCCGGCCCTGCTTGCCAGGTCAGCCCGCTGATCGGCCGCACGACCTCGGAAGCGGACGGTTCTGTGAAAGTCGCCGTGAGCTACAAGTGCGACGACGTCGACTTGAGATCCCTTGAGGTCTCGGTGACGCAAGCGCCCAGCAAGGCAACGGGTAGTGCCAGTGTTCGGGTGACCTGTGACGGGAATCCGCAAATCGCATCTGTCAATGTCATATCCACCAGGACGGCTTTCGGCACCGGGAAAACGGGTGTGACAGCTCACCTCGTCGACGTCACCGGGAAAGTAAAAGGAAGTTCCGCCTTCCGAGACATGAACAGTATTCCATCCGCAGGCTAGCCCGGGTTTCGTATGACTCGCCCGGTCCGCTCTCGCCGTACTTCGGCGAGCCAACGTCTCTAGCGAGAAAGCTCGACCGGCCAGGGCAGGTCACGGAAATGGGAACGATTCAGTCTGGAGAGAAGATGAAGCCCACACGATTCATCATTGCCGCGGTTCTGGCTCTGGCCAGCACACTTCCGCTGGCAGCCACGACACAGACCGCGGCCGCCCCCAACCCCAGGCCCGGGAACGGCGCGAAGACCCCGCTCGACCCAGCGGCACTGCAGAACGGGGTCCGGCAGGTCACGGCAAAACTGGGCACGGCTGTCGCCGCGAACGCCAAGGCCACGACGGCTGCGAATGCCGCCTTCGCGAACTGGGAGACCGCGCTGGGCAAGCCCGGATTCTTCAAGTTGGACGCGACTCAGAAAGACCCGAACTGGCCCTACGCACAGGTCCCCGGGATCAACATCGTCTTTACCCGGGACGGATTTGTGCCCGCTCACGCTCTGGCCCGGCCGACCCTTTCCCCGTGCCACGAGTACGAATCAAAGTGCACCCCCAGCCCCGATGGTGTCGCGGTCACCATCTACATCGACCGGGACCGACTGGCAAGCACGACGCCGGAGGTTCTCACCAGGGCCCTCACCCGCGAACTGGGCCGCGCGCTCGGACTGGAGTACGCCAAAGAGCCGATCAATTGCGAGCTCATGATCACTCCCAACGCGCCGCTCCCCGCCGGCTGCACACGGCCCGCGAAGCCCACCGCCCCCGAAATCACCGCCGTCAAGAACATCTACGGGCTCACATAGAGGCGCCACGCGGATCCCTCTGCTGTCCATTTGCCGTGTCGTCGCAGGGTGCGGCGTCCGGTGTCAGAAACGTGTCTTCCACCAGAGAGGTGACCTGTGATGAGCTTGAAGAAGTGGGTGGCCGGATTCATATCGGCCGCAGTCGTGGCAGCGGCTGTATGGTTTATGCAACCGGCTCATGCGGACATGGCGCCAGCGGGCGGCACAGTGCCACTTCAGGTCAAGGCCGGGGGTCCTGCGGGCTTATGCATAAATCTTCCCAACGGAAACGCAGGCGCGAATGTAGAGGTAGAACTATGGACGTGCTGGGGGACCACCAACACGGCAGAGGACGTCGATGTGGATCCCGACGGCACGCTCCGCATCAAGGATCACTGCCTACAATCCCCAGCTTCCGGCTCCGGCAGCCCGAGCGACGGTGTGGTAACGCTACAGAATTGCACCACGGGGGCGAATCAGAAATGGGAGTATCGCTCGTCCGACCAGTCGTTCTACAACAGGAATTCCAATCAATGCCTGTCGGCCGGAACTTCGGACTGGCAGATGGGGATTCGGAGTACAAAGCTGAGAACTGCAAACTGCGCCTCCGGAGCAGCACAGCAGACCTGGAGCATTACGGCATGGGGTCCGATCACCGCGGATGACGGAAACTGCTTCAACGCCCCGAACGACTGGATGGGTGACGGTTACCCGCTGGAAGTCTACCCCTGTAGCAATTCCTACAATCACGCACAGGTGTGGCACTACGACCGCGCCTCCGGCCAGATCCTCGGCGATTACAACGGCTGGAAGAACAAGAACGCAAACCTGTGGTGCGTCACCGCCGACGATCAGAACGTCGGAACCGTGGTCAAATTCAGGAAGTGCGACTCCGACCCGGCATCGAATAAGGGACAGGTCTGGCAGGAAAGGTCAGGCGGGATATTCTACAATCCCGTATCGAACAAATGCCTAGGCGTGAAGGACGTCACGTCGACAGGGAAACCGCTGGAACTTCAGGAATGCCTGACTGTGCAGGGCTAGGCCGTTGCGTTTGGATCATGGGTCGAACCGGATGAAAATGCCTGCGCGGTGGAATCCGGCGAGGTGGATGGCCCCGGTCACCCGGTTGGCGGGCGGGGTGGGGCGGCGGCCGGTTGTCGCGGTGAGGGTGGGGAGTGGTGCGGCCTGCTGCGGTCGTGCCGGTCCGGGGCAGGGAGGCGGCGGCGGTCATGGAGCAGGTCGAGTTCCGGGGCGGGTTCCCCGTGGCGGACAGCGCGGCGCGCTCGTTCGACGCCACCGACGCGCGGCGGGCGGTGGAGGCGTACCGCTTCTTCTACCCGGTGGTGTCCATGGAGGCGATCCTGCGCGGCACCCGGGCGACGGGGGCGCGGGACAATGTGTCCGCGCCGGTCCTCGTGGCCCGCCCCCACCATGTGGGCTTCACCCTCAACTCCGACACCCCTTATCTCGGCGCGAGCCTCGACCTGGGCCGCGGTCCCCTGGTGATCGAGCTGCCGCCGGGTCCGCTGGTGGGTCTGCTGGACGACCACTACCACCGCTGGCTGGTCGACCTCGGTCTGCCCGGCCGCAACGGGGCGCGCGGCGGCCGGGTCCTGCTGCTGCCGCCGGGCTACCGCGGCCCGATGCCGGGGGACACCGACGCGTACGAGGTGGTGCGCAGCGACACCTGGCGGGTGCTGTGCGCGCTGCGGGCGCTGCCGCTGGGCGGCGAGGTGCCGAAGGCGAACGCGTTGCTGGCGTCGGTGCGGATCCGTCCCCTGGCCCAGCGGGACGCGCCGCGCGCCTTCGCCGCGGTCGACCGCGACGACACCCCGATGGACACCACGCCGCTGGCCTGGGAGGACAACCTGGAGTTCTGGCGGGTCCTGCACCATGTGATCGACACCGAGCCGCCGGTGGCGGAGCTACGGCCGATGCTGGGGCTGCTGGCCGAACTGGGGGTCGAGGCGGGGCGGCCGTTCGCGCCGGACGCCCGCATGGAGCGGATCCTCACGCGGGCGGCGCGGCAGGGGCGGGACGAGCTGCTGGTATCGGCGTTCGCCTCCCGGCGGCCGGATCGCGTGGTGTGGCCGGACCGCGCCTGGGAGTGGGTGGGGCTGCGGCCGGAGAACGGCGCGTTCGAGCGGGCGGGCTCGCTGGACGTGGAGGCGCGGGACCGCTGGTTCGCGCAGGCGATCGTCGCGTCCCCGGCGATGTTCCGCCGCGAGCCGGGCACCGGCTCCCTCTACTGGCTCGGGCTGCGGGACGCCGACGGCGGGTATCTCGACGGTGCCCGCGCCTATCGGCTGCGGGTACCGCTCCCGGTGCCGCAGACCCTGTTCTGGTCGGTCACGGTCTACGACGCCGCCACCCGCTCCGAGATCGCCGCCGACCAGGGCCAGGCCGCCCTGCGCTCCCTGTTCGACCACCTGGAGCCCGAAGGCGCCACCCACATCGACCTGCGTTTCGGCCCCACCGCGCCCGAGGACACCGAGGCCCCGTGGATCCAGACCGTGCCGGGGCGGGGCTGGTTCGCGTACTTCCGGATCTACGGCCCGCGGCAGGCGGCGTTCGACGGCACGTGGCGCCCGGGGGACTTCGAGGCGTGCTGAGGGTTGCGGGGTGATGAGGCGCGGGGCCGAGGGGTGTGCCGGACCCGCGGGGCTCATGGTCCGTCCGGTCTGCGTCGGGTGTGCAGGGAGGCCACCCGGCGGTACAGGTCGACGGCCTCGGTGGTGCGGCCGAGCTGTTCCAGGCATTGGGCCTCGTCGTTGCGGCCGGCGAGGGTGTCGGGGTGGGTGGCGCCCAGGACGCGTTCGCGGGCGTCGGCGACGCGCCGGTACTCGGTGAGGGCGTCGGCCCAGCGGCCGAGCCAGCCGAGGGCGACGGCGGTCTCGCGGCGGCTGATCAGGGTGTCGGGGTGGTCGGGGCCGAGCGTGCTCTCGCGGATCGCGCACACGTCCCGGGTCTCGGCCAGCGCCTCCTCCCAGCGGCCGAGCCGGCCGAGGTTGACGCCGATGCCGTGCCGGGCGCGCAGGGTCTCGGGGTGGGTGGGGCCATGGACGCGGGTGCGGTCGTCGGCCAGGTCGCGGTAGAGGGCGAGGGCCTCGGCACCGCGGCCGAGCCGGCCGAGGCCGATGCCGATCTCGTAGCGGGCGGCGAGGGTGTCCGGGTGGTCCGGGCCGAGGACCCGCGCACGGGCGTCGGCGACCTCCTCGTAGGTCCGCAGGGCCTGCGTCCAGTGCCCGAGCTGGCCGAGCGCGTAGGCGATCTCGTACCGGGTGACCAGGGTGTCGGGGTGCTGCGGCCCCAGCACCCGGGCGCGGGCGTCGGCCACCTCGCACGCCGTCCGGTACGACTCCTCCAGCCGGCCCAGCCGGGAGAGGTTGAAGGCGAGGTTGTGGCGGCAGCGCAGGGTGTCGGGATGGTCCGGGCCCATGACCCGCTCACGGGCGGCGAGCACGGCCGTGTACATCTCGTGGGCGTCGAAGGGGCGCCCCGACCGGCCCAGCACGTACGCCGTCTCCTGCCGGGCGGCGAGGGTGTCCGGATGGTCGGGGCCGAGCACCCGGCGCCGGGCGTCGGCGACCCGGGTGTACTCGGAGAGCGCGGCGGCGGCGCGGCCGGTGCGGCTGAGGGCGAAGGCGATCTCGTAGCGGCTGGCGAGGGTGTCGGGGTGGTCGGGGCCGAGGAGGTGCTCGCGTTCGGCGGCGACCGCGCGGTGCACCTCGCCCGCCTCCTCCCAGCGGCCCAGCCGGCCGAGGCTGAGGCCCGCGTTGTGGCGTCCGGCGAGCGCGGTGAGCACCTCGGGGGACGGGGTGGGCGGGCCGTCGGGGACGGGGTCGTCGGGGACGGGGTCGGCGGGGCGGCCGGTCCTGGGGCGGGCGATCCACTCGCCGGTGAGGGCGGCCCACGCCCGGGGCGGGGTGGGGTGCGGTCCGGCGCCGGCCGCCTTGTGACCGGTCGTCATGCCGCGGGTCCAGTCGGGCAGCCGGTCCTCGCGGGCCGGGGCGTCGGGGGTGGTGCGGGGTTCCGGGAGCGGAGTCGCGGAGGGCTGGGCGAGCGGAGCCACGGGGGGCGGGGCGAGCGCGGCCGTGGCGCGGGCGGCGCCGATCCGCGCGGCGAGGTCGCCCGCGTCGTCGGGCCGTTGCTCCGGCTCCTTGGCGAGCAGGTCGAGGATGATCCGCTCCAGCGGGGCGGGGAGTTCGGCCCGGTGGTCGCGCGGCGGGGTGGGCGGGGTGTCGCGGTGGCCGACGAGGATCGCCCAGGGGTCGCCGAGGTCGAACGGCGGTACGCCGGTGGCGATCTCGTACAGCACACAGCCCAGGGAGTAGAGGTCGCTGCGGTGGTCGACCTCGCCGCCGGCGATCTGCTCCGGCGACATGTAGTGCGGGGTGCCCATGGCGACGCCGGTGCCGGTGAGGCGGGAGGTGAAGCCGATGTCGTGGCCGAGGCGGGCTATGCCGAAGTCGCAGATCTTCACTGTGCCGTCGTGGAGCCGCATGATGTTCGCGGGCTTCAGATCGCGGTGCACGACGCCCTGCCGATGGGTGTAGGCGAGCGCGGCGAACACCTGGTCGGCGATCTCCACGACGTCGTCGACGGGCAGCGGACGCTGCCGGTTGTCGTCGAGGAGCCGGCTGAGGTCACGGCCCTCCAGCAACTCCATCACCAGGAACAGCACGCCCTCGGACTCGCCGAAGTCATGGACGACGGTGATCCCGCGGTGCTGGAGCGCGGCGGCCACCCGGGCCTCGCGGCGGAACCGTTCGCGCAGCGCGCGGGCGAACGCGCTGTCGTGCTGCGGCCCCATCGGCTTCAGGCATTTGACGGCGACCTGGCGGCCGAGGGACTCGTCGCGCGCCCGCCACACCTCGCCCATGCCACCGCGCCCGATCACATCGAGCAGCCGGTACCGGCCCTGGATCAGCCTGGTGTCCGCCATCGCCCGCAGTCGCCCCCGTCACCCGTTTCCCGCGCCCTCCCCCGGCCCGTCCAGTATGACGAGCGGTCGTCCGGCTGGGTACGGCGCCGGTCGCGCGCCGGGACCGGACGGCCGGGCCCGCCGGCCGTGATCGGGAGGCGGGATCCAGCGTAGTGGGAGACGAGACGAGACGAGGCGGGGTGAGGCGAGGCAAGGCGGGGGGCGGGGCGGAGGTGAGGGTGGGGCAGTGCGGCCTGTGTCCGGGGCGGCTCGGCCCGGGGCGTGGTTGTCGCATCCGTACCGCGCGGTGTATTCGTGCGGCATCCGGCGCGGGGCCGCCGGTGCCGCCGAGACGAGGAGGCCGCCGTATGCGAGGTCGACCGACACCCGGGCTCGGACTGCCTCCCGAGGACCGGGACGGCGCGCCGGTGACCGGCTGGACCCGGCGGCACTGGATCGCGGTCGCGGATCATCTGCTGGTGTCCCTGCGGCCCTACCGCAGCCCGCTCGGGGCGCGGATCTCGCCGCCGGGGCGCGGCAGTTGGTCGGGGGGCGCCACCGACGGCCTGGAGGGGTTCGCGCGGACGGCGGTGCTGGCGGCCCTGCGGCTGGCGGCCGGGGACGAGCCGGTGCGTGGCGGGCTCGCCGCGCTCGCGGACCAGGTCACCGCCGGGCTCCTCGCCGGCACGGATCCCCGGGGGCCGGAGTGCTGGCCGGTGATCACCGACCACTCGCAGCAGATCGTGGAGGCCGCGTCGATCGCGGTGGCCCTGCACGAGTCCCGCCCGTGGATCTGGGACCGGCTGACCTCCGGTCAGCAGGAGCAGGTGGCGGGGTGGCTCGGCGGGACGGTCGGCCGGGAGGTCCGGGAGAACAACCAGGTGCTCTTCCAGGCGGTGGTCGGCGAGTTCCTCGCCTCGGTCGGGGCGGGTCACGACCGGGCCGAGATCGAGTCCCGGTTGGAGCAGATCGAGCCCTGGTACGCGGGCGACGGCTGGTACCTGGACGGGCCGGAGACCCGTCACGACTACCGCTCGGGCGGACCCGGGGAGTACGCCGTCGGCCCGGCGGCGGCCTACGACGCGGGCCGCCGCTTCGACCACTACAACGCCTGGGGGCTGCACCTCTACCCGCTGCTGTGGGCGCGGATCGCGGGCGACCGCTCCGGGGCGAGGGCGGCACTCCACCGCGAACGGCTGTACCGCTTCCTCGACCGGTACCGGCTGCTGTTCGGGCCGGACGGCGCCGTGCTGCACCAGGGCCGGTCGCTGAGCTACCGCTTCGCCTGTGTGGCCCCGTTCTGGCTCGGGGCGCTGGACGACGCGACCCCGCTCACCGCCGGGCAGACCCGGCGGCTGGCCTCCGGTGTGCTGCGGCACTTCACCGAACGGGGCGCGCCCGACCCGCGGGGCCTGCTCCCGCTCGGCTGGTACGGGGAGCAGAGCGCGGCGGCCCAGGTCTACAGCTCGCCCGGCTCGCCGTACGCGGCGGCCATGGGGTTCCTGGGGCTGCTGCTCCCGGCCGGTCACCCGGTGTGGACGGTGCCCGAGGAGCGGCTCGCGCGAGAGCGCGCCGATGTGTCGGCCGCGCTGCCCGCCCCCGGGTTCCTGGTCCACCGGACGGCGGCCGACGGGCTCGTCCGGGTGCTCAACCACGGCTCCTGCTATCTCATGGCTCCGCCGGCGGTCGAGCGCGACGACCCGCACTACGCCAGGTTCGCCTACTCGACCCGTACCGGGCCGCTGATCGGCCCGGAGGCGGAGGCGCTGCGGCTCGACAACCATCTGGCGCTGCTTCTGCCGGACGGCACCGCCACCCGCCGCGAGCGCATCCACCCGCTCGCCCTGACCGACCGGTACGCCGCCTCCTGGCACCGGCCGCTGCCTCCGGGCGGGCCCGTGCCCGGCGTGCTGCCGCCGCCCGTGGTGAGCGTCTCGGTGCCGTCCGGGCCGTGGGAGATCAGGGTGCACGGCCTGGGCCGGCCGCCCGGCTGGGGTGTGCGCGAGGGGGGCTACGCGCTGGCGGCCGAGGAGGAGCCGGAGTCCGTCCCGGGCGCGTGGGGGGCCGCGGGCAGCGGTCCGGGCGCGGTGGTCCGGGTGGCGCCCGGTGCGAACGGGCCGGGGTTGGTCAGCGCGGTGGCCGGGCTGCACGGCTGGGCGGCGGCGGAGGTGCGACGCCACGTGCGGGCGAACGCCTTCGGCCACTGTTCCGCCGTGCCCCTCCTGGTGCTTCCGCCCGCTTCGGCGAGGGTATGTGACGAGACGTCGGACACGGTCACCGTGATGGTCAGCGCTGTGCTGCTCACCGGTGCGCCGGGAGTGCCCGCGGCGCCGGACGTGACGGTCCACGTGGACGGTACGGAGGTCCGTCTGGCGTGGCCCGACGGGCGGAAGCTGCTGGTCCGTCCGGTGCTGCCCTGGCGGGCCCCGGTCATCCAGGGCTGAGATGTCCGGATTTCCCGTTGTCCCCGGGGCGGGGCTCGGTGACGATTCCGGGGACGATGCGGCAAGTCCCTTCGACGCGCGTCCCCCCGACCGGCGTCGCGTGCGCCGGGCGACGTGTGCATCAGGGGAGGAGGACGTCCGTGACCCCAGCGCCGGCCCCCCGGCCGTACCCACCGAGTCCGTCGGCCCCGGGGCCTTCGGGAACGGTGTGCGTGGTCACCGGAGCCGCGTCCGGGATCGGGCGGGCCACCGCGCACGCCTTCGCCGAAGCGGGAGCCCACGTCGTGCTGGTGGACCGGGACGCGCCGGCGCTGCGTGTCGCCGCCGCCGGGTTCGCGGACGGTGCGACCCCCGTGCACGGCGACATCTCCCGGACCGCGGACTGCCGCGCGGCGGCGGAGGCCGCGGACGCGGTCGGCCTGCCGGTCCGCGCGCTGGTGAACTGCGCCGCGACCTTCCTGTCCCGGGGCGAGGACGCCACGGCCGAGGACTGGGACGTCAGCCTGGGCACGAACGTCAAGGGCACGGCGTTGATGACCTCGGCCGTCGTTCCGCTGATGCGCCGGGCGGGCGGTGGCACGGTCGTCAACATCGCCTCGGTCTCGGGCCACATCGCACAGCCCGCGCAGTGGACGTACAACGCCACCAAGGGGGCCCTTCTCGCCCTCACCCGGTGCCAGGCCCTCGACCTGGCCGAGCACGGGATCCGGGTCAACAGCGTCTCCCCGGGCCTGGTCTGGACGCCGGAGGTGGACCGGATGACCGGCGGCGACCGGGCCACCTGGGGCCCGGTGCTCGGCGACCACCACATCCTGCGCCGGGTCGGCGAGCCGGAGGAGGTGGCGGCGGCGGTGCTGTTCCTGTGCGGGCCCGGGGCCTCCTTCGTCACCGGCACCGACCTGGCGGTCGACGGCGGCTACCTGGCCATGGGGCACATCCGGTCCGAACCCGGCGTACTTCCGGGCAGACGCGAGGGCGCCACCTGAGGCAGTCCGAGGCAGGTCACCGCACATCTCCCCTAAGGAGTGGGACATGCTCCGCGTCGTGCTGGCCACCGCCAACCCCGCCAAGGCCGCCGAGATCACCGTGCTGCTCGGCTCCGCCCTGGACCTGCTCCCGCGCCCGCTCTGGCTCCCGGACACCCCGGAGGACGGCCGCACGATCGAGGAGAACGCGTGGGCCAAAGCGGCGGCGGTGGTGGCCGCCACCGGGCTGCCCGCGGTCGCCGACGACACCGTCCTGGAGGTCGACGCGCTCGGCGGAGCGCCCGGACTGCGCTCCGGCCGCTACGCCGGCGAGCACGCCGGGGAGGCCGCGAACACCGACCGGCTGCTGCGCGAACTCGCCGGTGTGCCCGAGCGGTTGCGGGGTGCCTGGGTGCGGACCGTGGCCGTGCTCGGCTTTCCGGACGGTACGCGACTGGTGGGGGTCGGGGCCGCCCGCGGCACGGTCACCCGGCAGCGGCGCGGTGCCACCGGATTCGGCTACGACGCGGTGTTCGCACCGGACGAGGGGGACGGTCGCACGCTGGCCGAGATGTCGGCCGAGGAGAAGGCGCGCTACTACTGCCGCGGACGGGCGTTCCGCGACCTGCTCGCCTGTCTGTCCGACCGGGGACCGGCCGAGGACCGGCGGAGGACCGCCCGATGAGCGACCGATGAGCCACCGATGAGCGACCGATGACTGACCGGCAGGTGCCTGATGGGTGACTGATGACCGACTGACGGGTGACCGACCGAAGAGCAACTGACCCGGACCGGCCGTGCGAGGTGGGGCAGATGGCAATCACCGTGGACGTGGGCGGGCACGCGACGCTGCTGATCGAGGCGAACGGCTTCCGCCTGCTGTGCGACCCGCTGCTGGGGGACGCCTACCGGTCCGGTCTGCTCGGCTTCGCCCCCGCCCGCCGGATCACCGTACCGAGACTGCCGCGGCCGGACGCGGTGTGGATCTCGCACTCGCACCGCGACCACTTCGACCCCGCCTCCCTGCACGCGCTCGATCGGGGGGTGCCCGTGCTGCACCCGGCCGATCCGCGTATCACCCACGTCCTGGACCGGCTGGGCTTCACCCGCACCACCGTGGTGCACGACTGGTTCGAACTCGCCCCGCGCCCCGGACTGCGTCTGACCTGGACACCGTCGACCTTCCAGGGGCCGGAACACGGCCTGGCCGTGCGGAGCGGCGGCACCTTCGTCTGGCACCTGGTCGACAGTCTCGTCCGGCCCGAGTGGGTGGACCGGCTGGTGGCCTCGGGACCGCCGGACCTGCTCCTGACGCCGTGCCAGCCGATTCTGGAGACGCGCAGTGTCGACGGGGTGCCGCTCGGCCCGGACCCGGACTGGGCCGATGCGCCTGCCGCTCTGCTGGCCCGGGCCCGGCCGCGCCATGTCGTCCCGCTGCCGGAGGGGCAGTACGCGCTCGGTGCGGCTTCGTGGCTCAACCGGCACAAGTTCCCGGTCCCACCCGAAGCCGTCGACCGGCTGATCCGCGCGGACGACCCGGCCCGGGGCGTCCTGCGTCCCGATCCCGGGGACCGGATCGAGGTACGGCCGGACGGTTCGGTCCGCGTCGACGCCCGCGCCGCCGAGTGGGTCCGGGCCACCGGTGAGCCGCGCGACCGGTCCCATGCCCCAGGGGAGTGGATCGAGGGTCTGGCGGCGCGTCACCCGGCCGACGGGAGCGCGGAGCACGACGGTCTCGACCGGCTGCTGGGTCCGCCCGGCGTCGGCTTCGGCGGACTGCCGTCGGCGGCGGACCGGCTGCGCCCCACCTCCTACCGTCTCGTCCTGGTCGGCGCCGGGGGCCGCGCCGTGGCCGAGCGGTTCGTCCGGGTCGGCGCGGACGGCGCCCTCGTCCGGACGCCGCCCGGTGCCCGGCCCGACGTCGAACTGGCGGTCTGTGCCGACGACCTCGACGAGTTGCTGGCCGCCCGGCTGGGTTACTCGGCCGCGCAGTACGGCGGCAGGCTCCGCGAACTCCGCCCGGGGCTGGACGCCGAGGGCGAACCCGGGCTCACCGTGATCACCAGCCGGCACGATCCGGTGCCCGCCGAGGGCCGCGTCGTGCTCTCCGGCATCGGCCTGTTCGCCCTGCTGCTGCGGGCCCGGCTCGGTTCCCCGCTGGCCGAGCTGGACACCGAGGTGGACGCCCTGCTCGACGCCGGGAGGGACCGGACCGGGGCGCACCCGCATCTGCCGGCGCGGCCCGCGGGGATGCCCTCCGAACCCCTGCGTGCGGCCGGCGTCACGCCGGTCGCCGAGGCCGTCTGGCGTCGGATCGCCGCCCGCCTGGCCGCCGCGGAGGACCCGGCCACCGCCTCGGGCACCCTCCGGCACGAGGGCGGGACCGCCTACGTCGGCGTCCTCGGCCGCGCCGACTGGCCGGAGCCCGCCCCGGGCACCCCGGAGACCGGCGTGCTGGTGCTGACCTGCCTCACCGAGGCACAGCCACAGCTCGGGGGCGGGGTGCGCTTCCCGGGCGAGTCGTACCGGGCGCTGCTCGCCAACCTCCGGCGCTCGCCCGTCCGTGACTGGCAGGTGCTGTGGACACTGCCGGCCGGCGTGTCCGTCCCCCGCTGGCGGGCCGCCGCGCTGTTCCCGATCGCTCCGGAACGGCTGCTCACCGATCTACGGCACCAGGGCTGGAACGGCCGTCTGACGGCACCCCCGACGCCGTGGGCGGGCGCGGAGCGGGAGTGGTGGCTCGGCGTACCCCGGCGGACCACTCCCCCGTGGGCGGCCCGCACCCTACGTCTGGAAGCGGCCCCCGACCGCCCACTGTCCGGCACGGTCGTGGACACGATCGGGGCCGAGCCGGGCGGGCCCGAGGCGGACGGGACCGAGGCGGACGGGGCTGAGTCAAGCGGGGCCGAGCCGGACGGGGCTGGGTCAAGCGGGACCGAGCCAGACGGGGCTGAGTCAAGCGGGGCCGAGCCAGACGGGGCTGGGTCGAGCGGGACCGAGGCGGACGGGGCTGAGTCAAGCGGGGCCGAGCCAGACGGGGCTGGGTCGAGCGGGGTCGAGCGAGGCGCAGCCGAGCCAAACGCAGCCAAGCAGAACAGCGCCGAGCCAAACGCGCCCAAGCCGAGCAACGCCGAGCCGGACGCAGCCAAGCCGAGCGGCGCCGATGCGGGCGAAGGCGAGGCCGGGGCCGTGAGTGTCGCCTTTCGTCTGCTGCCCGCCCCCGGGGACCCGCTGTGCGCCCTGCTCACTGGTGAGACCCGGTTCTCGTGGCTGTTGCCGCCCCGGGAGACGGTCCGGCTCTGCCAGGGGCTGAGCCCCGCCGCGTTCGCCGAGCGCGTGTTCCTGCTCGCCTGTGCGCAGAGCGCCCCCGGCGAGGCCCCGTTGTCCCGCGAACCCCGTCGACCGGGAGTGTGATGCTCACCGACCCGCCACCACGCCATCGGTCCGCCCGCACCGACGCCTGCTGTCTCGTTCTGGACGGTGACCGGATCCTGCTCCCCGAGTCCCGCGCCGAGCCGCCGTCGGCGACCGTCGCGCCCGGGACCTCGTACCGCCGGACGGCCGCGACCGCACTGGCGCGCGACAGCGGCCTGCGCGCACCGGCCGAACAGCTCGTCCACCTCGGCGAGTTGTACGCCGCGGCCGACCGCGGGTCCGGTACGCCGGCCCGCAACCTGCGGGTGTTCGGCTGGCGACCGCCGGTCCGGAGCACCCCCCGTACGGCCGTGCCCGGGCACCGCTGGGTGGCGGTGGACCGGCTCGCCGACGCCGGTTGGCTCCGCGGCCTGGCCGCCGAGCTGGTCGGGTTCTCGAAGGACCGGCCACCGCCGACGGTCATCGAATCCGCCGCACACCGGCTGATCGGCGAGGTACCGGTCCTCGACCGGCCGGACGCGCCCGCCGCCGTGGTCGTCCTCGGGCCGCCCGCGGTCGGCAAGAGCACGCTGCTCAACCGGTTCGCCGCGCAGGACACCGGGATCGAGCACATCCCGGACATCGTGCCCGTCAACCGGGGCCCGGGCAGGGACAACCACCTCACCCGCTACCTCCTCGGCGACGGCTCGGCTGCGTTCCTCTGCCAGTTGGAGACACTGCTGCTGCGCGTCCTGCAGAACCTGCGCACCGGCCGGGCCGGCGTCCTCGACCAGGACGTGCACAGTTCGCTCGCCTACGCCAAGGCGCTGTACCTGAACGGCGACCTGTCCGCCCACCAGTACGAGGCGTACTACCGCTACCACCACCTCGTGACCGCGATGCTGCCGCCGCCCACCGCGGTTGTCCATCTGACGGCCCGCACCGAGGTGCTCATGCGCCGGATGCGTGGCCGCAACCGCAAGCTGGAGCGCACCTTCACCAGCCGGTACGTCGCCCTCGTCGCCCAGTGCTTCGAGGACGTCGCCGAGGAACTGGCCGCGCGCGTGCCCGTGCACCACGTGGACGCCTCGGAGCTGAGCCCCCAGGACGTGCTCAACCGCTTCCACCGTCTCCTGCCCGACGCCTACGCACACGCGTCCGACCCTGACACCGACCCCGAGGAGTCAGCCCCATGAGCGCTTCCGCCGACTGGCGCAACCCCGGCCCGGCTCCCACCGAGGGGCCGCTCGTCGACACCTTCGGCCGGGTCGCCGGAGATCTGCGGATCTCCGTCATCGACAAGTGCAACCTCCGGTGCACCTACTGCATGCCGGCCGAGGGCCTGCCGTGGATGGGCCGGGACGAGATCCTGACGGTGGAGGAGATCGACCGTCTGGCCCGGCTCTTCCACCGCCTCGGCGTCCGCGAGTTCAAGATCACCGGAGGTGAGCCCACGGTACGGCGGGAACTCCCGGAGATCGTCCGCCGGGTCTGCTCGCTCGGGCCGGACCTCGACGTGTCGATGACCACCAACGGGCTGCTGCTGAACCGGCTGGCCGCACCGCTGTACGCCGCCGGGCTGCGCCGGGTCACCGTCTCCTGCGACTCGCTGCTGCGCCACCGGTACCAGGAGATGACCCGGCGCGACGCGCTGGAACGGATGCGGGCGGGCCTGGCCGCCGCCCGGGCGGCGGGCTTCGACCCGATCAAGATCAACTGCGTGGTGATCCGCGGCACCAACGACGACGAGGCGGTCGACTTCGCCCGACTCGCCCGCGACCACGGCTACGACGTCCGGTTCATCGAGTACATGCCGCTGGACGCCGAACACTCCTGGGAACGCGGCAAGGTGGTCCCGGCGGACGAGACGATGGCGGCCGTCACGGCCGCCCACCCGCTGGAGCCGGTCGCCGCCGAGGGCCCGCAGCCGGCCAGCGTGTTCCGCTTCGCGGACGGCGCACCGGGCTCGATCGGTTTCATCCCGTCCGTCACTCGGCCGTTCTGCGCGAGTTGCAACCGGATGCGGGTGACCTCCGAAGGGCAGTTCCGGGTCTGCCTCTTCGCCCTGGAGGAGCACGACCTGCGCGCCGCGCTGCGCTCCGGCGCGGACGACGCGGAGCTGGAACGCCTGGTCCGCGAGGCCCTGTGGCACAAGTGGCCCGGCCACAAGATCAACCATCCGGACTTCGTGCGGCCCGCCCGCAGCATGTCGATGATCGGCGGCTGAGGTGCGGGTACTGGTCACCAACGACGACGGGGCCGCGGCGGAGGGACTGCGCCGACTGGCCGCGTTCGCCGCCGACCGGGGCATGGAGGTACTGGCCGCGGCACCCGAGGGCGAGGCCAGCGGGAGCGGCACCAGCCGGGCGGTGCCCTCGGACGGGCTGGTCCGGGTCGGCACCCGACGGGTGGACGGCATCCTGGTGCACACCGTCGCCGGGGCACCCGCGCTGATCGTGACCCTGGCCTGCCAGGGCGTCTGGGGCGAGCCGCCCGACCTGGTCCTGTCCGGCATCAACCCGGGGGCCAACCTCGGGAGTTCGGTCCTGCACTCGGGGACGGTCGGCGCGGCGCTCACCGCCGCGCGCTTCGGCCGCCCCGGCGTGGCCGTCTCGATCGACCTCGGGGCGGTGCTGCACTGGCAGACCGCGCTGCTGGCCCTCGCCGAGGTACTGCCCCTCGTCGGGGTACCGGGCCCGGGCGAGGTACCGACGGCCGCCCGCCCCCCGGTGGTCCTCAACGTCAACGCGCCCAACGTGCCGCCGGAACAGCTGCGCGGCGTCCGGGCCGTCGGCCTCGCCGACGACCCCGCCGTCCGTCTGACGGCCCTTCGCGTGGGCCCGGACCTGATCAAGGTCGGCTACCAGGAGACCGGACGGACCGGCCCGACCGGGCTCCCCTCCGAGGGCGGCGATGTCGCCGTCCTCGCCGCCGGGTACGCCACGGTCACCGCCCTGAGCGGTGTGCGGGCCGACCCGGCGGTGATGCTGTCCATGAACGGTGCCCGGGGATGAGCGGGCGGGTCGTCTCCTTCGCCTGGGGCCGCGGCCTCGGCCATGTGTCCCGGCTGATCGCCGTCCACACCGCACTGCGCGCCCTCGGGTGGGAGTCCCTGCTGCTCACCGACCGCGAGCAGCGGCTCACCGAGGACCATGGATTCGCCCAGGTGGTCATCCCCACCGATGCCACCAGCCTGGTCGGCGAGCCGCTGTACGGCACCGGGCCGAGCGTCGACCACCGGCTGGCGCGGGCACTGGTCGACCAGGCTCTCGCCGCCGGTGACGTCGTGCTGCACGACGTGACCGTGCAGCGGGAGCTGTACGACCGGGCCGTGCGGCTCGGCTGTCGGCAGGTTCTGGTGCACCGCTTCCAGCGCAACCGGCCCGATCCCGCCGCGTGGGTCGCCCGTCACACCCCCGCGATCGGGCAGGTCTGCCTGCTGGGCGAGCCCGACCGGGAGGAGACGGCCCACGGGGTACGGCTGACCGGGATCCCCCATGTGGTGCGGCAGTTGCTCGGCACCCGCTCCCCGTGGCCTCCGGGCATCGGGGAGCCGAGGATCGCCGTGGTCGCGGGGGGCGGCGGCCACGCGGACGCGCCCGCTTTCCTCGATGCCGCCCTCGACGCGGTGCGGTCGTACGGGGCGCGGGCGGCCGGGGCGGGGCACGGCCCGTGGCCCGCCGACCTCCTGGTGCTCACCGGCCCGAACTTCCGGGGCCGGGTGACCGTACCGCCGGGCCTGCCCGGTCCGGTCCGGGTGACCCCGTACCTCGGGCCGGACTACGACGTGTACCGGCACGCGACGGTCGCGATCACCCACGGCGGGTACAACACCGTGCAGGAATTGGCCCGTTCCGGGGTGCCTGCGGTGGTCGTCCCGGGCGTGCGCGACTTCGACGACCAACGGGTCCACCTGCGGGCGGCTGCCGCCCGGCTGAACGCGACGGTGGTGGAACCGGACCCGGACGCGATCGCCCAGGCGCTGCACCTGCTCCTGCGCAGCGGTCGCCGTCCGCTGCCGTCCGCCCCGCCCGAACCCGACGGGGCGGCCGTACTGGCGCGGGCCCTGGTGCTCCCTCAGGAGGCGGGCCAGCGCCACAGCCGGTCGGAGGGCGCGTAGTCGCCGCGTGCCCTCACACTCCGCGAGCGGAGGCAGGTCGCCAGGTTCCCCGCTCGGCGCGTCCCGGTCCGCGCGCGCCACCCGGTGCGCGCGGCAGTCGGCTACGGGGCCGGCGGCGGCCGACGGTCTCCGGACACCAGCTTCACTGCGACACGGACCGCGTGGTCCTGTGCCCGTCGCCGCCGAGGGGCGGGAACGGGGGTGTCGGCCATCGGGTTCCGCCCGTTCAGGAGGGGGCCGGGGAGGACGTCGGGTCCGGCGCCGCGTGGGCGCGCAGCTTGAGGCGCCGAAGGTGGCGGCCGGAGGACGCGGTCACGGCCGTCCGGCCGTGCAGCACCCGCGCGTTGTCCAGCAGCAGGTAGTCACCGCGGCCCAGCAGCAGCGAGGTGACCAGCCCGGGGGCGGTCAGGACGGTCTCCACCGCCGCGATGGCCGCCAGCGCGCCGCGCGCCTCGGCGGCGGCCGGGTCGTACGCGGTGCTCCGGCCCAGCGCGCGGTGCAGAAGGTCGAAGCGGTAGCGCACCCGGGCGGGTCCGTCCACGAGGCTGAGGACCGCGGCGCGGTGCGGCGCCATGTCGTTCGCGCCGCCGGGGCCGAAGGGGAAGTCCGGCCGGCCGAGCCTGGCGAGTTCGTCCTCGTGCCCGGCGGCCCGCAAAGCCTGTACGAGGCGGTCGGCGGTCAGCAGCAGGGACCGGCCGCTGCCGTCCCCGGCGGGCTGGGCGCACACCATGCCGATGGTGTCGTGCGGACGGGCCGAGAAGGTGGAGTCGGTGTGGAGGTCGAACCGGTCGCGCTGCTGGGCATGAGGGTCCTCGGGCGCCTGCGGGTCCTCGCGGATGTCCCACACCATGCGGCACGGAAAGCCGTTGTCCTCGGCGGTCACCACCCCGAGACAGGCACTTACGGCGATCAGCGGGCCGTCGTCCAGGGGTGTGCCGGTGAGGACCGCCGCCCCGTGGTCGCGCACCGCGGCGACGAGGTCCCGTTGGAGGGCACCGAGGCCGGGGACGGTCGCGCGCGCCTCGGCCAGGGCCCGGTGCTGGGCCGCCGGGGGTGTGAGGTCCTCGCCGGTGAGGGCGCCGAACCGGCGTTCCAGACCGGTGGCGGTGGCGGTCGCCATCCGGAGCCGCGGCGGCCATGGGGCGGTTCCGTGCGGGTCTGCGGGCATGTTCCGTCCCTTCGCGGGGATTCGGCGGACGCGGTGCGCGGCCGGGGCCCGCTCAAGGGGCGGGCGGCGGCGGGCCGACCGGGCCCGGACGGGCGGTCAGCTCCGCGAGCTGGGTCAGGTAGACGGCGTAGGGCGCCATCCGGTCGATCGCGTGGAGCCGGGGGCCGCGACCGGCGCCGCGCAACAGGTGCGGGAGCATCCCGTCGTGGCCGCGCCACCGGGCCCGGCGGGAGTCGGTGGCGCGGCGCAGCAGATCGCGCAGATAGCGGGCGCGGGCGAGGGCGACGCGCGGGCCGTGCCGCATCGGTCCTTCGGCGTACGGGAGGTGGGCGTAGCGGGGGTAGGCGCGGCTGATGACCTCGGTGTGCAGGCGGCCGTCCGCGAAGACCTGTTCGGGCAGTGCCGTCAGCAGGTCGAACAGGTCGTGGTCGAGGTAGGGCAGGTGCACCGGCAGCCCGCCGTCGCCGATCACCCGGACCGGGTGCAGGGAGATGGCCCGGCGTGTGCGGTTCCAGAAGACGTAGGACAGCAGGGGGATCGCCGCGTCCAGGTGCCGTGCCGTCTCCGTCGCCAGTCTGGCGAGCGCCCGTTCGAGGCTCCACCGGCGCAGTCGTTCGGGGCGGAGAAGGTGCGGCAGCAGCGGCGAGAGCCCGGTCGCCCCGATGATCCAGCCGGCCAGGCCGTCGGCGGTCGCCAGGCGGCGGCGGTCGTGGACCGGGGGGAAGTACACGTGGGGGTCCTGGGACAGGGCGTCGCCCGCCAGGCCGTCGTAGGTCAGCGGAGTGCGGGTGCTCAGGAACCGGCCCAGGGTCAGGACCCAGCCGCCCTCCGTGGTGCACATCTGCTGGAGGCGGTTGGTGGCCAGGTCGGCCTGGAGGTCCGATCCGGCGCGGTCGACGTACCGGTGCGGGACCCCGGCCGCCGCGGCGAGCCGTCCGGCGACCGGGACGTCGGCGTCGTAGGGGGTGAACTTCCCGGTGGTGACGGTGAGTCGGGGCGGAGCCTGCTGCCGGATCAGTTCGAGCAGGATGTGCCGGGAGTCCCGGCCGCCGCTGAGCGGCAGGACGTAGGCGGCGCGGGGCAGCCGGGCGGCGACGGCGGATCGGAACAGGTCGATGTAGGCGTCGACGGCCTGGGTGCGGGTGATGCCCGGCGCCGGCGGGATGACCGGCCGTCGGGAGCGTACGCGGGGAGGTGCCCCGGGGGACCAGGTGAGTACGCCTCCGGGCGGCAGGACGCGGATGGCGGCGAAGGGGGTGTCGTCGCCGACGAAGTGGCCGAGCCGGAGGAAGACCGCGAGCGCGTCGTCGTCCCAGCGGCGGGGCGCGCCGAGCGCGAGCACGTCGCGCAGTTCGGGAGCGAGGACGAGGCGCTCCTCGTCCGCCCAGTAGAACAGCGGCTGCATGCCGTAGCGGTCGGTGCCGGCCGTCACCCGGGTCCCGTCCCAGGTCCAGTGCGCGAAGACGCCCTCCACCCTGCCGGGGCGGGGCAGGGGGTGGCCGAGCGTGGCGGTGGGACACCCGCGTGCGTGGATCTCCCCGTCCGCCCGGTGCACGCTCAGCCAGCGGGCCTCGCGGCTCTGTGCGCGGTTCTGCGATCGGGGCGCACCGTGGTGCACAGGACCTCCCAGCGCGGACGGGTCCACGGTCGGTCGCGGCGGTGCCGACCGTGTCATCCATGCTGGAGGGCGCCCGGCCCGCGGACAACACTTCGTTCCGGACAGCCGGGCCCGCGGGTCCGTACCCACCAGGGCGGAGGCCCGGCACGGTGGCTTCCGCTCGGTTTCCAGGCGGGGACGGCATCTCCTACGGCAAGGACACCGGACCTGGCTGGTGGGGACAAGGAGCCCCAGGGGGTGCCCAGATGGTTCCCCGGTCACACCGCGCTCCATGCGGGTGAGGATCTGGCCCGTAGCGAGGCTCTGGTGGACCCAGGACGGTCTCCACCCGGCCGCTGTACACGGCTACGCGGCGGGCGAGATCCGCGCCGAGATCGGCCTCGCCCTCATAGCCCGGCGCGAGGGCGACCTCCATCGCGCCGGCATCTGCGGTCGCGGGCGGTCAGCGCCGGACGCGGGGCATGCCCAGTCCGATCCAGGAGATGATCTCGCGCTGGATCTCGTTGTTGCCGCCGCCGAAGGTGAAGATGACCGCGGAGCGGTAGCCGCGTTCCAGTTCGCCGTGGAGGACGGCGCCCGTCGAGCCCTCGCGCAGGGCGCCCGGCGCGGCGGTGACCTCCATCAGCCAGGCGTAGGCGTCGCGGCGGGCCTCGGAGCCGTAGACCTTGACGGCGGAGGCGTCCTGAGGGGTGAGGGTGCCGTTCTGGAGGGCGTTGACCATCTGCCAGTTGAGGAGTTTGAGGGCGTCGAGGCGGGTGTGGGTCTGGGCGAGGCGGCGGCGGACCCAGGGCAGGTCGATCACCCGGCGGCCGTCGGTCAGTTTGGTCTCCATGGTCCAGCGCTGGACGTCGTGGAGGGCGCGGACGGCCATGGTGCCGTGGGCGGCGAGGGTGACGCGCTCGTGGTTGAGCTGGTTGGTGATCAGGCGCCAGCCCTGGTTCTCCTCGCCGACCCGGTGGGTGACGGGGACGCGGATGTTCTCGTAGTAGCTGGCGGTGGTGTCGTGGGAGGCCAGGGTGTTGATGAGGGTGCAGGAGTAGCCGGGGTCGGAGGTGGGGACGAGGAGCATGGTGATGCCGCGGTGCGGCGGGGCGTCGGGATCGGTGCGGGTGGCGAGCCAGACCCAGTCGGCGGTGTCGCCGTTGGTGGTCCAGATCTTGTGTCCGTCGACCACGTACTCGTCGCCGTCGCGCACGGCCCTGGTCTTCAGCGCGGCGAGGTCGGTACCGGCGCCGGGCTCGCTGTAGCCGATGGCGAAGTCGATCTCGCCGGAGAGGATCTTCGGCAGGAAGCGCGCCTTCTGTTCGTCGGTGCCGTGGCTCATGATGGTCGGGCCGACGGTGTTCAGGGCCATCAGGGGCAGCGGGACGCCCGCCTGGGCGGCCTCGTCGAAGAAGACGAACTGCTCCGTGGGGGTCAGGCCGCGCCCGCCGTACTCCTTCGGCCAGCCGACGCCGAGCCAGCCGTCGGCGCCCAGGCGGCGGACGGTCTCCCGGTAGAAGCGCTTCTGGGAGGCGGGGTCGGCCTGCCGGGCGTGGGCGTGATCGGGGATCAGTTCGGCCAAGTAGGCCCGCAGTTCGGCTCGGAGCCGTAGTTCCTCTGGCGTGTGGTCGAGATGCACGGTGCCTCCTGGCTCCCCATGACCGGACCTGACGGCGCACACCGTAGAACGTGTTCCAGAAATTGGGAAGGAGCGCGGTGGGGGCGCCCGCAGGGGTCAGAGCAGCTTCAGGAAGTCGGCGCAGGCCCGGGCGCAGGCGCGGCACCCCTCGGCGGCCGTTTCGGTGCCGCCGGGCGGGCCGGCGAGGATCGCCGCGGACTCCAGACACCGCTCGCGGCACCACTCCACCTGGAGGCGCAGTCCGTCCTCGGTCACCTCGCTCTCGGCGCTCAGCAGCCCGCAGGTGGCCTCGCACGCCTCGGCGCACTCGACGCCCGTGCGGCGCAGCGCCTCCCGGCTCCGGGCACCCTGCGCGACGGCGACGCTCGCCCGCAGCGCACAGGCTCGGGCGCACTCGCCGCACGCCTGCGCGCAGGCGAACCGGGCCTCCAGATAGCGCACCGCTTCCCGCGGGGGCGTCGTCACCCCCACCGGGTAGCCCGCCACGGCGTGGGCAAACCCGGGGCGGCTGCCGCATCCCCGCGACGTGGACGGGTACCCGGGGGCCATGCACACCACAGCCGCTTTCACGTCCATGAACCTCGCCGAGCCGAGCGGGCTGCTCGCCCTCGGCCCGCTCGCGGTCGGCGTCGCCGTCGTGGCCGTCCTGGTGGGCGCCTTCCTGTTCGGCATCCGTCTGCGCCGCAGGGAACCGCCCCGTCCACGGCCGGAGGAGCAACCGCGACCGCCCGAGGGCGGGCCCGTCCGGGAGGTGCGGGAGAACCGCGTCCCCGACGAGGTGCCGCACGGCGACCGCCCGCTCACCCCGCACCAGCTCGGCAATCAGCAGACCCGGTCGGGCGGGTCCGGGGTGCGGCCCCGCTGGAACAAGGACCGGGGCCTGTAGGACGACGGCGGGGGCGGCCCCTCGGTCACCGCCCGGGCCGCCTTCACCATCCGGCCCGCCCGCCCTCACCGCCCTGGCCACCCGCCCTCACCGCCCGGACCGCCCGCCCTCACCGCCCTGGCCACCCGCCGTCGCCGCCCGGCCCGTGCCCACCGCCCGGTCGGCGGCCCGACTGGTTATTGCACCCGTTTGGGAGTATCCATGAGGTATGAGCGGTATGAGCAGTGCAGTGACGCAACTGGCCGCGCCCAGCGGACTGCTCAGCCTCGGCCTCTTCGGGGTCGCGGTTGTGGTCCTGGCGGTACTGGCCGGCAGCTTCTGGCTCGGCACCCGGATCAAGGACCGTCAGCCCCCGACGCCACGGCCCGAGGAACAGCCCCGCCCGCCGGAGGGCGGCCCGGTCCACGAGATCCTGGAGAACCGGGAACCCGACGAGGTGCCCAAGGTCCCGAAGGGCGGTCGCGCCCTCACCCCCTACGAGCTGTCCAACCAGCAGACCCGGTCCAGCGACTCCAAGGAGCGCTCGCGCTGGAGCCGGGGCAGCAGTGGATCCTTCGGCGGCGGGGGGCTCGGCGCCCACTGAGGCACCGCCCTGCCGGATCCGCCCACCCGGGGCCACGGCCCGTCCGTGACCGTCCCGCTCCCCCATGACTGTCCGCTTCCATGACCGTCGGTTCGCGTGACCGCCGGTTCCCGTGACCGCCCGCGAGGGCCCGCACCCTCCTGGTGCCCGTGTGTCAGACGGGCTCCCGGAGGGTGCGTGTGTGTCTCGCCGACCTCACGGGCGTCACGGGTGCCACGGCTGTCACGGCTGTCATGGCTGTCCCGGGTGTCACGTCGTCGGCTTTCCGTCGAAGCTCGCGAAGTAGGCCGCCACCATGTCCTCGTCCCCGTGACCCTGCGCCGCCGCGCGGGCGAAGCGCTCGGCGCTCGCGGCGGCCAGGTCCAGGCGGACCCCGTGCCCCTGACCCGCCTCGACGATCAGCCGGGCGTCCTTGCCCGCGGTGGTCACGGCGAACTGGGCCGGGCTGAGGCGCCCCTCCCGCACCAGCGCGGCCTTGGCCCGCAGATACCCCATGTCCAGCGGACCGCCCTCGATCAGGGCGAAGAACCGCTCCGGATCCACGCCGAGCGCCTCGGACAGGGCGAGGATCTCACCGAGCGCGCTGGTCGCGGCGATGACCCAGCTGTTGGCGACCAGTTTCAGCCGGGTCGCGGTGGCCGCCGCCGCGTCCTCGCCGGTCCACACGGTCCGGGCGCCGACCGCGTCGAACACCGGCATGACCGTGTCCCGCCCCCTGATGGGTCCGGCCGCGAGGACGGTGAGCTGACCGGTCTCGGCGGGCCGGCGGGTGCCGAGGACGGGGGCGTCGTAGAAGGTCACGCCGTACTCCCGCGCCAGCGCGGCCAGCGCCACGACGTCCTCCAGGCTCGCGGTGGTGGACTGCGCCCAGACCGTGCCCGTGCGCAGGGCGGGGACCGCCCGGCGGACCACCTCCAGGACCGAGCCGCCGTCGTAGAGCATGGTCAGTACGGCGTCGGCCTCGCGTACGGCGTCGGCGGGGGTGTCGGCGACGGTGACCCCGTCGGCGGAGAGCGCCTCGGCCTTGGCGCGGCTGCGGTTCCAGGCGCGGACAGTGTGTCCCGCGCGGGCGAGGTTGCGGGCCATGGCGGCGCCCATGATGCCGGTGCCGAGGACACCCACGGTGAGTCTGTCGGTCATGAACTCAACTTCCTGAACGAATGCTTCGTGATCGGCGGCGGTCAGTCCGGGGGCAGCAGCAGCCGGGCCGTCTCACCCGCTCCCAGTGAGAAGGCGCGGTCCGGCAGCCTGACGTCGATCGGGGCCCCGTCCGTGTGGTCGGGCACGGTGATCTCCAGCTTGCCGTGGCGCAGCCGGAACCGTACGCCCCAGTGGTTCTGGTAGCGCACGGAGAAGCCGTACGACGACAGCGCGGGCAGCGGCACCGGGTCGAGCCACAGGGCGCCGTCGCGGGTCTCCAGACCGGTCAGCCCGCGCTGGACGAGGTCGAGGGTGCCGGCCATGGCGCCCAGGTGGATGCCCTCGCCGGTGGTGCCGCCCTGGATGTCGGCGATGTCGCCGCGCAGCGCCTCCTGGACGAAGTCCCACGCCTCGGCCCGTCGGGCGCGGGCCAGCACCCAGCCGTGGACGAGGCCGCTGAGGGTGGAGCCGTGGCTGGTGCGGTGGAGGTAGTGGTCGACGGTACGGCGCCAGGTGTCCTCGTCCAGGGGCAGACCGAGGCGGTGGAAGAGGGCGTGCAGTTCGGGCGGGGAGAAGAGGTAGCCGAGCATCAGCACGTCGGCCTGTTTGGACGCCTGGTAGCGGTTGACGGTGTCGCCCTCGGCCTCCAGGATCCGGTCCAGGCGGCGGATGTCGCCGTAGCGCTCGCGGTAGCGCGGCCAGTCCAGCTCGGCGAGGTCGCCGTATCCCTCGAACTGGCTGATCACACCCTGGTGGAAGGGCACGTGCAGCTTGTGGGAGATGTCGTCCCACTGGTCGAGTTCGCTGTCGTCCAGGCCGGTGCGCTCGGCGAGTTCCCGGCGGCGGGGGTCGGGCAGGGCGCTGATCAGCTCCCCGGTCCGGGCGAGCACCCAGGCGGCGGTGACATTGGTGTACGCGTTGTCGACGAGTCCGGGTTCGGTGGCGTCCGGGTAGGCGTCGTGGTACTCGTCGGGGCCGACGACCCCGGCGATCCGGTAGCGGCCGATGCGGTCGTCGTGGCGGGCGGCGTCGGCCCAGAAGCGGGCGATCTGGAGCATGGTCTCGGCGCCCTTGGTGTGCAGGAACTCCACATCGCCGCTGGCCTGGCAGTACTGCCAGACGTTGTAGGCGACGGCCGAGCCGACATGGTGCTGGAGGTGGGAGTGGTCGGGCAGCCAGCGGCCCGAGTTGGGGTTGAGATGGAGCTGCTGGGTCTCCTCACGCCCGTCGCTGCCGCTCTGCCACGGGTACATCGCGCCGCGCCGGCCGGCGTCCCGGGCGGCGGTGCGGGCGCGTTCGAGACGGCGGTGGCGGTAGAGCAGCAGGGCCCGGGAGACCTCCGGGAAGTGCAGGTTGAGGTAGGGCAGGACGAACAGCTCGTCCCAGAAGACATGGCCGCGGTACGCCTCGCCGTGCAGTCCGCGCGCGGGGACCCCGACGTCGAGTTCGGCGGTGTGCGGGGAGAGGGTCTGGAGCACATGGAAGAGGTGCAGGCGCAGGATGCGGCCCGCCTCGCCGGGCACGTCGAGGTCGGCGCGGCGCCAGAGCTGGTCCCAGGCGGCGTGGTGGGAGGCGCGCAGTTCGTCGAAGCCGGGGGCGCGGTCGACCCGGGCGAGCGCGGCGTCCAGGGGGTCGCTGATCGCCGGGTCCCGTGAGGTGTGCAGGGCCACGACCTTGTCGACGGTGGCCTTGGCGCCGGGGGCCAGGCGCAGCCGGAACCGCTGGACGGCCCGCGAGGCGGTGTGCCGTACGGCGATCTCCCCATCCGCGTCCCCGCCTGTGCCTGTGCCTGCGTCCGTGTCCGTGTCCGTGTTGGTGCCTACGCCCTTGTCCGTGCCGGTGCCCGGGCCTGTACCCGTGCCCGTGCCCGGGCCCGTCCGCGTCGCCGTCCCCGTCTCCGTCTCCGTCGACGTCTGCGTGGTGAGCCGGGACGCCATGCCGATGCCGATGTCGGAGGTGCGGGTGCGGCAGCGCAGCCAGACGGTGCCGGGGCCGGTGTGGGTGCCGGTGTGCACCGAGGCGAGGTGACGGCCGTCGAGATCGAGGTACCGGGGGACGCCGGTGTTGCGCACCCCGCCGTCCAGCGCCACCTCCACCTCCAGCTCCACCGGGGTGGCCCCGGCCGTGAACTCGGTGCGCAGGGCGGCGAGATGCGGGTCGCCCAGGTGCACCAGCCGCTCCTGCCGTACCGTCAGCTCACCGCCGCCGGGCAGGGCGTAGCGGGTGCGGCGGGCCAGGATCCCGGCGTCCAGGTGGAGGGCCTGGCGGTGGTCGAGCACGGTGGTGTTGTCCGGGGTGAGCCAGCGCCGGCCCAGCGGGCGGAAGCGCACCGGCAGCCAGTTGGGGACGTTGACCATGTCCTCGTTCTCGACCTCGCGCCCCGCGACCTCCGAGCCGAGCCGGTTGTAGCAGCCGGCGACATAGGTGCCCGGGTAGTGGACGGCGTCGGCCGAGCACTCGGGCAGGGCGCCGCGGGTGGCGAAGCGGCCGTTGCCGAGCGCGCACAGGGACTCCCGCAGCCGCTGCTCGGCCGGGTCGTACCCGTCGTACTCCCAGATCCAGCCGCTCACCCGGGGCTCCTCACGCAGCGGGGGCGCTGCGGGCGGAGTCGATCCGGCCGACGTGGGCGACGTTCTCCCGGTCCTCGGCGTCCGAGCTGGGCTCGGCGGCGAACCAGGCGTCGAGGATCTCCTTGAGCAGGGGTCCGGAGGTCAGGCGCAGACTCAGGGCGAGCGCGTTGGCGTCGTTCCAGCGGCGGGCCCCGCCGGCCGTGGCGGCGTCCGTGCACAGCGCGGCCCGCACGCCGGGCACCTTGTTGGCGGCGATGGAGGCGCCCGTGCCGGTCCAGCAGCAGACCACGGCCTGGTCGGCGGTGCCGGCGGCCACGTCACGGGCCGCCGCTTCCGAGCACACGGCCCACTGCGGGTCGGCGCCGGGCCGCAGCGCGCCGTGGGTCAGTACCTCGTGGCCGCGCCCGCGCAGCTCCGTGACGAGCTGCCGGGCCACGGGTTCGTCCATGTCGGAGGAGACGGAGATCCTCATGCGCTGCGCTGTCCTCCCCTGGTCAAGGAGCCTCGACGGTTCCATGTCATCAATTGTGGACATCAGTGTCGTCAGACCTCAACAGCGACACGGCCTTGCCCAACGCTTCACGCTGCGCTCGGCGGGCGGGGGTGGGCGAGGATCGAGAGGGTTGGGCCGAGGTCACCACGGCCGCGTCCGGCGCCGCCGTGCGGATCAGGACCACCGTGTCCAGGTCGCCGTGTCGAGACCACCGAGCCGAGATCGCCACGGCCGCGTCCCGTACGGCCGTGCGGGCGCCTCACCGGCGACCCGGCCCCCTGCACCCCCCTGCACCCGCCGCCCCCTGCACCGGCCCATGCACCCGCCGCCCCCGGTCCCGCGACGCCCCCGCGGCGCCTCCCTGAACGCCCCCGGGACGAGCCTGGCGCACCGCCCGTCAGCAGGCCCCTGGGCCGCCCGTCAGCAGGCCATCAGGCCGCCCGCCAGCAGGCCATTACGCCGCCTGTCAGCAGGCCGTTAGGCCAACAGGGCAGGCAGTGTCAAGGGACCCTAAAATCACCGGAATTGGTCTAGCCCTTTCCTGGGCCGCCCGCCAGCGCCGGGAGGTCGGCGTGGCGAGAAGTATGCGCTATTGGTGCAGTCCAATCCCGTACGGCGCTCATTGACGTGTGTACGACAACTGGTTTCTCTGGACAGCACTGCCCCAGCACACGTGTCCGATGCCGACCGACGGCGCCTCGGACAGGTGCGCGTCTTGCGACCGTCCCGTCATCGGGCGTCGGCGCACGGACACGCGACACGGGATCCCGTTCCCGCCTCCCCACCCCAAGGAGAGCCGTGTTCACCAGACCCAGGTCCATCAGACCCTCGGCACCACCCCGGCGGCGGTTGATCGCCGCGCTCACCGCTCTCGTCCTCGCTCTGGGCGGGCTCATCGGTCTCGCCACGCCCTCCCAGGCGGCGGGCGCCCTCACCGCCTCGTTCACCAGCGCCGACAACGGCCCCTGGTGGCGGGGGACGTTCCCGGTCAGGAACAACAGCGCCGCACCGGTGTCCGGTTGGACCCTGGAGTTCGACCTCCCCGTCGGGGTCACCATCAGCCAGCACTACAACGGGACCGCGACGGTCAACGGCTCCCACGTCACCGTCACCAACGCCCACTACAACGGCACCGTCCCGGCGAACGGCAGCACCGAGCCCTACAGCTACTGGTTCGTCGCCACCGGCCCCATCACCGCGCCGACCGGCTGTCTGATCAACGGCGACAAGTGCGACGGCAGCCCCGCCGCGCCCCCGTCCGCGCCGTCCGGGGTGGCCGTGGCCGGTACCACCGCCCGGACGGTGAGCCTGACGTGGAACGCCTCCACCCGCGGTGACTTCCCCGTGGCCGGGTACGAGGTGCTGCGCGGTGACACCGTCGTGGCGGCCACCGCGACCACCTCCGCCACGGTCCGCGATCTGACCCCGGCGACCGGCTACAGCTTCACCGTCCGCGCCAAGGACTCCCGCGGCAACCTCGGTACGCCGAGCGCGCCCGTCACCGCCACCACCGTGGACCCGGCGACCGACCCCGTCCCGCCGACCGCCCCCGGCGGGCTGCGCTCCACCGCCGTCACCTCCAGCACCGTCGCCCTGGCCTGGAGCGCGTCCACCGACAACAAGGCCGTCGCCGCCTACGACGTGTACCGGGGCACCACTTTGGTCGCCACGGTCCCGGCGGCCACCCTCGCCACCACGGTCACCGGGCTGTCCCCCGCCACGACCTACGGATTCACCGTCAAGGCACGCGACACCGCCGACAACGCCTCCCCGGCGAGCAACACCCTGACGGTCACCACCCAGGAGGCCGTGGGCAACGGCCGGTACGCGACCGTCGGCTACTTCGTCCAGTGGGGCATCTACGGCCGCCAGTACTTCGTGAAGAACCTGGACACCTCCGGGGCCGCCGCCAAACTGGACGTGATCAACTACGCCTTCGGCAATATCGACCCCGTCAACCTCACCTGCCTGAACGGTGTGGTCAAGGGTGTCTCCGCCAACCCCCAGGACCCCAACGAAGGCGACGGGGCGGGTGACGCCGAGGCGGACTACGGCCGTGCCTTCTCCGCTGCCCAGTCCGTGGACGGCGTGGCCGACGACGGCTGGGGCAAGCTGCGCGGCAACTTCAACCAGCTGAAGAAGCTCAAGGCGAAGTACCCGAACCTGAAGATCGTCGTCTCGCTCGGCGGGTGGACGTTCTCCAAGTACTTCTCCGACGTCGCCGCGACCGACGCGTCCCGCAAGAAGTTCGTGAAGTCCTGTGTGGACATGTACATCAAGGGCGATCTGCCCCTGTACAACGGCGCCGGAGGCCCGGGTTCCGCCGCCGGGATCTTCGACGGGATCGACCTGGACTGGGAGTGGCCCGGCTCCCCGGACGGTCACCCCGGCAACCACTGGAGCACCGCCGACAAGGCCAACAACACCGCGCTGATCGCGGAGTTCCGCAAGCAGCTCGACGCGCTCGGCGGTGACCACAAGCTGCTCACCGCGTTCACCCCGGCCGACCCGAAGAAGATCGACGCGGGCTGGGACGTGTCGAAGATCTTCAACGACCTGGACTACGCGAACGTCCAGGGCTACGACTTCCACGGCGCGGGCAGCGACAACTCCTGGGAACCGCGTCGCACCGGCCACCAGGCCAACCTCTACGCCGACGCCCAGTCGCCCTACCCGAACGACTTCAGCATCGACAGCGCCGTGAAGGCGTACACCGACGCGGGCGTCAGCCCACGCAAACTCACCATCGGCTTCCCCTTCTACGGGCGGGGCTGGAAGGAGGTCGCCGACGGCGGGGCCGGCGGTGAGTGGCAGACCGCGAACGGCGCGGCCCCCGGCCAGTTCCCGGAGGAGGCCGGCACCCGCGGCTACCAGAACCTCATCACCAACTACCCGAGCATGACGGTCGTCCACGACCAGCAGTCGATCTCCACCTACGGCTACACCGGCAACGGCGGCACGTGGTGGTCCTTCGACGACACCTGGTCGATCGGGAAGAAGACGGAGTACATCAAGTCGAAGGGGCTGCTCGGCGGCATGGTCTGGGAGATGTCCGGTGACACCCCGACCGGCACACTGATGAACTCCCTGCACACCGGCCTCCGCTGACCCCGGTCACCCCGGCGGGCGTCCCACGGATCGCGTCTTCCCCCCGCGCGATCCGTGGGCGCCTCTCGTCGCGTACGGGGTCGGCGTGCGCGGCGTCAGGAGAGGTTCCCGGGGCCCCGGCGGTCGTCGCGGCGCCAGGTGTCGGCCGGGGGTTCCGGTCTCCGCTCGGAGAGGGCGAAGCGGAACACCCAGGTGCCGACGATGAAGAGCAGCATGGCGAGGACCAGCGCGTAGATCGGGTCGATCAGGGCGACCAGGATCACCAGGACCAGGGCGATGAGCACGGCGACGGCCGTCTTACGGATCAGGGCGAGCACGGAAGGGGCCTCTCGGTGGGCGTCATTGCCTCACTGGACGCTCATGGGGGCCGCCGGGTTGCAGGGCGGCCCTCCGGCAGCGCCCTCGGTGGGGGCGGAGGCGTACAGCCTGATCCGGTCCGTCACGGCGGCCGGTGTCCGTCCCCCACCGCTGCCTGCCCCCGCCGGGGCGGTGGTACACGGAAACGGACCCACGACGTGAGGCGGCAGTGGAACCGCTTCCCCCCGCGCTCCTCATGTCACACCGGCGCGCCCCCCACCTCCGGTTCCGCCCCGAGGTCGGCGTCCGCCCGCCGCCGTTCCTCCAGGGCCTGGAGATGGGCCTCGACGTAGGGCACGGCGGCCTTGTCCAGTTCGCCGTCGATGAAGGCCGGCTGGACGTTGACCTCGAAGACGACGCCTCCGTGTTCGACGGCCAGGTCCACGCCGGAGAAGGGGAGCCCGACGGAGGCGGTGGCCGCGATCGCGAGTTCGGTGAGGCGCGGATCGAGGGCGGCGGGGGTGAGGTGGACGGCGGTGGCGCCCTGGCTGGTGTTGCAGGGGGTGTCGGGCTCGGGCTGGAGGTGCTCGCGGGCGTGCACGACCCGGCCGTGCAGGACGAAGACCCGGAACTGGTGGCGCTGTCCGTCGGCCGTGATGTTCCCGGCGTCGCGGGAGAGCAGCCAGTCGGTGCCGCGCCGGGCGTAGAACGCGCCGACCTGCTCCAGCCGGTCGAGGTCGGTGACATGGAAGGTGTCGTGGCCGCCGGTGCCGATGACGGGCCGTGCCCAGACGTCGCCGCCGAGCTTCTGGAACGCGGCGGCGGCCTCGTCCGGGGCGGGGCGGGAGAGCACGGCGGTCTCCATGTGGGCGACGCCGTCGCGCTGGAACCGCTCGACGGTCAGGTTCTTGCGGGTGGCCGTGCGCCAGGCGTCGACACCGGTGCCCAGGGTGACCGCCCGGTGCCGGTGCAGAAGGCGCTGGAATCCGGCCATGGTGTGACGCAGGTGCGGCGGGATCTCGTAGAGCATCACGATGTCGGGCTCCACGTCGAGCCGCTGGCCGGGGACGACCAGGCGTAACCGGTCGCCGGAGCGGACACCGCGGGCGGTGCCCCCGGTGGCGAAGTGGCGGGAGTCGATACGGACCGCGGGGCGGCCGGTGAGCTGTTCCACGGCTTCCGCGAGGACGTCCCCACAGCCTTCGGGCGAGGTGGGGTCGGTGACGAGGGCGACGCACGGTTTGGACACAGCGGCCTCCAGCGGCTCTGGACGCGCCGGCGGCGCCACGCAGTTCCGCCTGCGCGGCGGCCGGGCGCTCTCCCGGGTGGTGCCTGACGCGGGCGGTCACCGGCACCTGTCGAGCGGGGCCGGACCGGTCCGTCGGCCGCGGGGCCGGGACGGGCCGGCCGATGACCGCACAGGGTGGGGCACGCCCTGCCGGGACGGTCCGGAGGGCTGTGGCGACACACTGTAGGTCGGCCGCGCCGGGGCGTGACAGGGCGCATGGGCGGAGGCTGTCTGCCCCCGTCTCTGCGCCGCCCGCCCCGCGCGTGCGCCCTGCGCGCCGCCCGCCGCGCCCTGCCGTACCGGGTGCGCTGCGCACCTCACCCGTCCCAGGTCCAGTCGGCGACCTCCGGCAGATCGGTGCCGTACTCGCGGATCCAGTCGTGGTGCCGCAGCCGGGCGTCCTCCATCCGCTGGCGTACGGCCGCCGCGCGGACGGCGAGACCGGGGACGCGGTCGATGACGTCCATGACCAGCCGGTAGCGGTCGAGGTCGTTGCGGACGACCATGTCGAAGGGGGTGGTCGTGGTGCCGAACTCCTTGTAGCCGCGCACGTGCAGATTGCCGTGGCCGCCGCGCCGGTAGGCCAGCCGGTGGATCAGCCAGGGGTAGCCGTGGTAGGCGAAGACGACCGGCTTGTCGGGGGTGAACAGGCCGTCGTACTCGAAGTCGTTCATTCCGTGCGGGTGTTCCCCGGCGGGCAGCAGCCGTGCGATGTCGACCACGTTGACGACGCGGACGGCGAGGTCGGGCAGTTCGGTGCGCAGCAGTTGGGCGGCGGCCAGCACCTCCTGGGTGGGGACGTCCCCGGCGCAGGCGAGGACGGCGTCGGGTTCGCCGTCTCCCCCGGTGCCGGCCCACTCCCAGACGCCGGCGCCGCGGGCGCAGTGGGCGCGGGCCTCGTCCATGGAGAGCCAGTCGAAGCAGGGCTGTTTCCCGGCCACGATCACATTGACGTAGTCCTTGCTGCGCAGGGCGTGGTCGGCCACGGACAGCAGGGTGTTGGCGTCCGGCGGGAAGTAGACCCGTACGACCTCGGGGCTCTTGTTGAGGATGTGGTCCACGAAGCCGGGGTCCTGGTGGGAGAAGCCGTTGTGGTCCTGGCGCCAGACATGGGAGGTGAGCAGGTAGTTGAGGGAGGCGATGGGGGCGCGCCAGGGCAGGGTGCGGGTGACGCGCAGCCATTTGATGTGCTGGTTGACCATGGAGTCGACGATGTGCACGAACGCCTCGTAGCAGGAGAACAGTCCGTGCCGGCCGGTGAGGAGGTAGCCCTCCAGCCAGCCCTGGCAGGTGTGTTCGGAGAGGATCTCCATGACCCGGCCGTGCCGGTCGAGGTCCTCGTCCACGTCGAGGCGGTTCGCCTGCCATGCCTTGCCGCTGGCGGAGTAGACGGCGTCGAGCCGGTTGGAGGCGGTCTCGTCGGGGCCGACCAGCCGGAAGTCGCGGCGCCCGAGGGTGGCGCGCATGACGTTCTCCAGCATGTTGCCGAGGATCTTGGTGGGTTCGTGCAGGGTGGCGCCGGGTTTGTCGACCTCGACGGCGTAGGTTTCCAGCGGGGGCAGGGGCAGTGCGCGCAGCAGCAGTCCGCCGTTGGCGTGCGGGGTGGCGCCGAGGCGTCGGGGGCCCTCGGGGACGCAGGCGAGGACGTCGGCGACGGGCCGGCCGTCGGTGCCGAAGAGTTCTTCGGGGCGGTAGGAGCGCAGCCACTGTTCCAGTTGGCGGCGGTGGGCGGCGTTGTCGCGGACGCCGGAGAGCGGGACCTGGTGGGAGCGCCAGGTGTTCTCCACGGGCGCCCCGTCCACCTCGGCGGGGCCGGTCCAGCCCTTCGGGGTGCGCAGCACGATCATCGGCCAGCGGGGCCGCTCGGTGGCGCCGTCCTCGCGGGCGGCGCGCTGGATCTCCGCGATCCGGTCCAGGGCGGTGTCCAGGGCGGCGGCGAGCGCGCGGTGCACGGCGGCCGGGTCGTCGCCGGAGACATGGAGCGGGGCGTGGCCGTAGCCGCGCAGGAGTTCGTCCAGCTCGGGCTGGTCGATCCGGGCGAGGACGGCGGGGTTGGCGATCTTGTAGCCGTTGAGATGCAGGATCGGCAGGACGGCCCCGTCGTGCACGGGGTCGAGGAACTTGTTGGAGTGCCAGGAGGTGGCGAGCGGTCCGGTCTCGGCCTCGCCGTCCCCGACGACGCAGGCGACCAGCAGGTCCGGGTTGTCGAAGGCGGCGCCGTAGGCGTGGGAGAGGGAGTAGCCCAGTTCGCCGCCCTCGTGGATGGAGCCGGGCGTCTCGGGGGCGACATGGCTGGGCACTCCGCCGGGGAAGGAGAACTGCTTGAACAGCCGGGCCATGCCGTCGACGTCCCGGGTGATGTCCGGGTAGATCTGGGTGTACGAGCCCTCCAGCCAGGAGTTGGCGACCACCGCGGGCCCGCCGTGGCCGGGGCCCCATACGCACAGGGCGTCCAGGTCGCGGGTCCGGATCACCCGGTTGAGGTGGGTGTACACCAGGTTGAGGCCGGGTGAGGTGCCCCAGTGGCCGAGCAGGCGGGGTTTGATGTGCTCGGGGCGCAGCGGTTCGGTGAGCAGCGGGTTGGCCATGAGGTAGATCTGGCCGACGGACAGGTAGTTCGCCGCGCGCCAGTGCGCGTCGAGCCGCCTCACCTCGTCCTTCGTGAGCTGCGTCGGGGGCTGCTGGGGGGCTGCGGACATCGCGGTTCCCTTCCGGTTCGGGGCGGTCAGGCCGGGTGTGATCCGTCTTCCCCACCTTGGCCCGGATCCGACGAGTCCGCGCGCCGCTTCGCCGTCCTGTCCGAAAGCCAGGGGCACCCCTCCGGGGTTCACCGTGTTCATGCCATTGACAAACGGGGGCCTGGCCAGAAATCTGTCAGCCACAGCCCGCAAAGTTTTGATGAGTTAACGCAAGAACACAACTCCTCTCCGGTAATCACGGACATCGGCACAGTGCGCCCCTTACCCCGTCGTCCCCCGCCATGGAACGAGGACGCCATGAGACGGACCATGAGACGGACGAGTCTCGAAAGACCGTGCCTGCGGACGATCACCGGCCTGATCCTGGCCGCGCTGATCGCCTTCGGGCTGTCCCCCACGACGGCCACCGCCGCGCCCGCGGCCGTCGGTCCCGATCTCGCCCTGGGCAGGCCCGCCACCGCGAGCGGCTCCCACGGCGACTATCCGGCCGCACGGGTCACCGACGGCAGTCAGCAGACCTACTGGGAGGGCCCCGCCGGCTCCTTCCCGCAGTGGGTCCGGGTCGATCTGGGCAGCGCGGTCGAGATCGACCGGGTCGTGCTGAAACTGCCCACATCCTGGGAGGCCAGGAACCAGACCCTCGCCGTCGAGGGCAGCACCGACGGTACGGCCTTCAGCACCCTGTCGGGCTCCTCCGCCCGCCGCTTCGACCCGGCCGCCGCCAACACCGTCACCGTGGACCTCACCGCCCGCACGGTGCGCCACGTCCGCGTCCAGGTCACCGCCAACTCCGGCTGGAACGCCGCCCAGCTCTCCGGGCTGGAGGTCCACGGCACCGACCCCGACCCGGGCGAGCCGCCGGCCACCGGCACCGACCTGGCCCGCGGCAAGCCCATCACGGCCTCCACCACCACCCAGTCCTTCGTGGCGACGAACGCCAACGACGGCAAGGTGGGCACCTACTGGGAGTCCGGCGGCCACCCGGCGACCCTCACCGTCGAACTCGGCGCCGACGCCGATCTCACCGGGGTCAACATCAAGCTCGACCCCGACCCCGTGTGGGCGGCCCGCACCCAGAGCATCGAGGTGCTGGCCCGGGCCCAGGGCGCGTCGGCCTTCACCTCGATCAAGGCCCGGGCCGACCACACCTTCAGCCCCGGCGCCAACGCCAACACCGTCTCCCTCCCGCTCAGCGGGCGCTACGCCGACGTCCGGCTCCGCTTCACCCACAACTCCAGCGGCTACGGCGCCCAGGTCGCCGAGCTGGAGGTCGTCGGCACCGCCGCGCCCCACCCCGACCTGGTGGTCAACGAGCTGACCTGGAGCCCCGCCTCGCCCACCGAGTCGGACACCGTCACGGCCCGGGTGACCGTACGCAACGCGGGCACGGCCGCGTCCCCGGCCTCCACGGTGGACGTCAGCCTGGAGGGCACGGTCGCGGGCAGCGCCCCGGTCCCCGCGCTGACGGCGGGCGCCTCGGCGGTCGTCCCGGTGACCGTCGGCAAGCGGGCGACGGGCAGCTACGCCGTCTCCGCCGTGGTCGACCCGACCGACACGGTGCCCGAGCTGGACAACACCAACAACAGCCGTACGGCGGCGAGCAGACTGACCGTCGCCCAGAGCCCGGGCCCGGACCTGGAGGTGCGTGCCATCGCCACCAGTCCGGCCAGTCCCGCCGTGGGGGCCGCGGTCTCCTTCACCGTGTCCGTGCACAACCGCGGCACCAGCGCCGTACCGGCGGGCTCGGTCACCCGGCTGACCGTCGGCCCGACCACCCTCAACGGCACCACGGGCTCCGTCGCCGCCGGGGCCACCGCCCAGGTCGCCGTCAGCGGCACCTGGACCGCGACCGGCGGCGGCGCCGTGCTCACCGCGACCGCCGACGCCACGAACACCGTCGCCGAGACGAACGAGAACAACAACGTCTTCACCCGCTCGATCGTCGTCGGCCGGGGCGCGGCGGTCCCCTACATCGAGTACGAGGCGGAGGACGGCACCCACAACGGCACCCTGCTGACCGCCGACCAGAAGCGGACCTTCGGGCACACCAACTTCGCCACCGAGTCCTCGGGCCGTCAGTCGGTACGGCTCGACTCGACCGGCCAGTATGTGGAGTTCATCTCCACCAGCGCCGCCAACTCCGTCGTCGTCCGCAACTCCGTTCCGGACGCGGCGGGCGGCGGCGGCACCGAGGCGACACTGAGCCTGTACGCGAACGGCACCTTCGTGCGCAAGCTCAACCTCTCCTCCAAGCACAGCTGGCTCTACGGCAACACCGACGCGCCCGAGGGGCTGACCAACAGCCCGCAGCCGGACGCGCGCCGGCTCTTCGACGAGTCGAACGCGCTGCTGTCGCAGAGCTATCCGGCGGGCACCAGGTTCCGGCTCCAGCGCGACGCCGGGGACACCGCCGCGTTCTACGTCATCGACCTGATCGACCTGGAGCAGGTGGCACCGCCCGCTCCGCAGCCCGCGGGCTGTGTGTCGATCACCCAGTACGGGGCCGTGCCCAACGACGGTCTGGACGACACGGATGCCATCCAGCGGGCGGTGACCGCCGACCAGAACGGGCAGATCGGCTGTGTGTGGATCCCGGCGGGCCAGTGGCGTCAGGAGCAGAAGATCCTGACCGACGACCCGCAGAACCGCGGCGAGTACAACCAGGTCGGCATCCGGGACGTCACCCTGCGCGGCGCGGGCATGTGGCACTCCCAGCTGTACACCCTCACCCCGCCCCACCAGGCGGGCGGCATCAACCATCCGCACGAGGGCAACTTCGGCTTCGACATCGACGGCAACACCAGGATCTCGGACATCGCGATCTTCGGCTCCGGCACCATCCGGGGCGGCGAGGGAGGCGCCGAGGGCGGTGTCGGCCTCAACGGCCGTTTCGGCGAGGACACGAAGATCAGCAATGTGTGGATCGAGCACGCCAACGTCGGGGTGTGGGTCGGCCGGGACTACAGCAACATCCCGGAGCTGTGGGGTCCGGGCGACGGTCTGGAGTTCACCGGGATGCGGATCCGCAACACCTACGCGGACGGCATCAACTTCACCAACGGGACCCGCAACTCGACGGTCGAGAACTCGTCCTTCCGCAACACCGGGGACGACGCGCTCGCCGTGTGGGCCAACAAGTACGTGAAGGACCAGTCCGTCGACATCGGTCACTCCAACGCCTTCCGCAACAACACGATCCAGCTGCCCTGGCGGGCCAACGGGATCGCGGTCTACGGCGGGTACGACAACACCGTCGAGAGCAACCTGATCCACGACACCATGAACTACCCGGGCATCATGCTGGCGACCGACCACGATCCGCTGCCCTTCTCCGGGCGGACGCTCATCGCCGACAACGGCCTGTACCGCACCGGGGGCGCCTTCTGGGGCGAGGCCCAGGAGTTCGGGGCGATCACTCTGTTCGCGCAGGGGCAGAGCATCCCGGGGGTGGTGATCCGGGACACCGAGATCCATGACTCGACGTACGACGGGATCCAGTTCAAGACCGGCGGCGGCACGGTGACGGCCCAGATCAGCGACGTCACCATCGCCAAGTCCAACAACGGGGCCGGGATCCTCGCGATGGGCGGCGCCCGGGGCAGCGCGACCCTGTCGGACGTGACGATCAGCGGCTCGGCCAAGGGCGACATCGTGGTCGAGCCGGGCTCGCAGTTCGTCATCGACCGGTAGCGGGGGCGGCCCCCGCGCCACGGGTGGCCCGCCCCTCGTCCTCACGAGGGGCGGGCCATCCGGCCGGGTCACTTCGCCGCGGACGCGGTGGTGCCGCGGGCGCGGGCCCGGCGGTGGACGAACCAGCCGGTCGCGGTCAGCAGCACCGCCAGCGCGCCGGCCGTCGCGACGGTCGCCCCGGTGGAGGCGAGGCTGCCGCTGCCGCCCGCGGTGGTCGTCCCGGTGCCGCCCGAGGTGCCCCCGCTGCCGCCGGACGAGCCGGAGGCGCCGCCCGCTCCCCCGTCACCGCCGCCGCTGCCGGACCCGCCGCCGGAACCTCCGCCGGTGCCCCCGCCGGTGCCGCCGCCCGTGTCACCGTCCGGGTCGGTGTCCACCGGGTCCTGGCCGGTGAAGGCCACCGGCACCTTGACGTCCTGGGTGCGGTCGCCGGACAGGGTGTGGTCGGCGCGGGTCGCGAGCACACAGGTCACCTTGAAGCAGTCGGTGAACTCGTCCTTCGCGTCGACGGTCAGCTCGACCTCGAACGTGCCGCCGTCGCCGTACGGGATCGCCAGGTCCTCGCCGTAGTCCGGCGGGTTGGAGGAGATCCAGGCCGAGGAGTGCGAACCGCCGGTCATGTCGACGCCGCCGATGCAGGGGCTGGGCAGTTCACCGGGGCCGTTGTCGACGCAGAGGGCCGCGTAGACGCCCTTGTCGACGTCGTAGCCGGAGCCGGTGACGGTCAGGCGCTGGTCCTCGGTGGCCAGGTGGTTGACCGGGGTGACGGTGAGCCGCTGTCCCTCGGAGCCGGTCCCGGTGCGGGTGCCGGAGGGCTTGTCCTCACCGTCGCCTCCGTCGCCGCCGGTGTCGCCGCCGTCCGGCTCCTTCACCGTGAGGGTGACGGGGGAGGTACGGGTGGTGCCGGCCGGGTTGGTGAACTCCGCCCGGTAGCGGTAGCCGTCGTGGGACGCCCTGGCCGTGAAGCGGTAGGCGTTGGCCGTCGCGCCCTCGACCGCCGACCAGGTCTGGCCGCCGTCGGGGCTGACCTGCCAGCGGACGGTCGGGGCGGGGGTGCCCTCGGCCGCCGCCACCAGAGTCACCCCGGCCCCGGTGTCGACGGTCTGGTCCGTCGGCGACTGGGTGATCCTCGGCGACATCCGGCGCTCCAGCCGGAGCACCTCGCTCTCCGCCTGATGGGTGAGGAAGACGGTGCCCGCGCCCGGGGTGACCACGATCCCCGCGAAGGCGCCGGCGCGGCTGCCCGGAAGGGCGAGCGGGGCGGCGGCCTCGGTGAAGTCGGCGCTGTCGTGGACCTCCAGGGAGCCCACGTTGTCGGCGCCGTCCTCCTGGCTGCCGTAGTCCTCGCGCAGCACGAACGCCTCGCCGGTGGCCCGGTCGAAGGCGGCGGCGGTCGGCCGGTCCTCGCCGGTGAGCTTCGTCAACGGCTTGGCGTCCTTGTCGAACACGAGGACGTCGTAGCCGCTGCCGACCCAGACGTTGCCGGTCTCCGGGTCCACGGAGACGAAGGAGACGAGGTCGGAGGTGAGGTCGGCGGAGCCGGTGACCTCAAGGGTGCGGGTGTCCACCCGGCGCAGCTTCTTCGTCGCGTGGTCGGCGGCCCACAGGGTGCCGCGGGCGGTGTCGGCGCCGAGTTCCCCGACCCCGTCGAGGGTGGCCGTGCGCCGGACCGTGCCGGTGGCGGTCTCGACCTCGGAGAGCGCCGTGCCCTGCGCGAGGAACACGGTGGCGGCCCCGGTGCCGGGCGCGGCCCCGGTGATGGAGGCGCCGGGCGGCCAGACGCCCCGGGCGGCGCTGTCGCCGTCCTTGGCGGTGCCGATGCCGCGCACCGGGTACTGGAAGACGACCCCGTCCCCGGCCAGCGGTCCCACGATCCGCTGGACGGTGCGCGGGGCGAGCGCGCCGGTCGAGCCGGGCGCCTGGGCGACATGGCCGAGGACCCGGCCGTCCTTCGGGTCGAGGACGTAGAGCCCGGCCTCGTTGACGTCGGCGGTGTCCGGGATGTTGCCGGAACCGACGTACAGCTTCCCGGAGTCGGGGTGCAGGAGGAGGTCGTTGGGCTGGCCGGCGGTGCCGTACCCGGCGGTCTTCACATAGCTGACGGTGCCGGCGGGCACGTCCACCCCGTCGCCGGGGCCGCCGGGACCGCCGGGGTCCTGGCCCTCGAAGGCGACGGGGACCCGGACGTCCTGGGAGCGGTCACCGGCGGCGCGGTGGTCGACCCGGGTGATCACCGAGCAGGAGACCCGGGTGCAGTCGAGGCCGCCGTCCTTCGCCTTGACGGCGAGGCGGACGTCGAAGGTGCCGCCCTCGCCGAAGGTCTCCGTCAGGTCGCCCTCGTTGGGGTCGCCGGGCGGGACGATCCACTTGGAGGAGCCGGACCCGCCGGTCTGGTCGGCGCCGCCGAGACAGGGGGTGGGGATGCGGTTGTCGCCGTTGTCCTTGCACAGGGCGACGTAGAGGCCCTTGGTGGCGTCGTAGCCCTCGCCGGTGACGCGGAGGATCTCGCCGTCCGGGTCCAGGTCGGCGGAGGCGGAGACGGTGAGTTTCTGGCCGTCCTTGCCGAGCCCGGTCCTCGGGGTGTCGGCGGCCTGCGCGGGCGGTCCGGCGGTGAGCGCGGTGGCCCCCGCGGCGATCAGGGCGGCGGAGCCGAGGAGCGCGGCGGGGCGTCTGAGGCGGGGCCTGCCGGTGGTGGTGCCGCTGTGGTCTGTCATGAGGGGTTCCTCGTGGGTGGGGTGGGTCCGGCTGCAGTGCCTCGGCGGGCGGGGACGCGCGGGGCCGGGCACCCGCGGCGAACCGCTGGGTGCCCGGCCGGGTGGCCCTAGGAGAAGGTGATCGGGACGTGTACGTCGTACTTGCGGTCGTTGGTGTCGAAGTGGTCGGCTCGGGTGACCACCGCGCACGTGACGTCCTCGCCGCAGACGCTGCCGTCGGCCAGGGTGGCCTTCACGAAGATGCTGGCGGTGAAGGTGCCGCCGGTGCCGAACCTGGAGCTGTTCGGGAGGGTCCCGCCGAGGGTGTTGTTGACCCAGTGCGAGGCGCCGGTCGTGCCGGTCTGGTCCTGGCCGCCCAGACACGGGGACGGCTTGTTGGCACCCTGGGCGCCGTTGACCACGCACAGGCCGACGTAGACGCCCTGTCCGGGGTTGTAGCCCGAGCCGGTGACCGTGATCACCTGACCTGCCGCGGCGGCCGTGTTGGGCGCGGTGAGCGACAGGTTGTACGTCGTACCGCCGTCGGTGACGGTGCGGGTCGAGGTGGCTGCGGAGGCCGAGCCCGCGAGTCCGAGGGTGAGCGCGACGGAGGCGGCGACGGCGAGTCCGGCGCGGGCGGCGGTACGGGCGGAAACGGCTCTCATTCGGGAAATCCCTCTCTTGGATGCGACCCCAACTAAGGTAAGGCAAACCTAAATACGATCCGTGTGGCTGTGTCAATGGGCTCCAGGAAATCCCAACTGCCTTGTTCGTCACGGAACTTGACCTGTGCCACAGCCCGTCCGGAGGCACACCGAGGAGCGGACCCTGACCCGGGCCCGCTCCTCGACACCGCACTCCCCTTCGGGCTCCCCGTTCGGGTCAGCCGGTGGACCCGTCCGGCCCGCGCACCTCGAACCGCGCCTCGGCGCTCCCGCCCGCGCCGGTCACCGGCGTCAGCGTCACCGTGTGCCGCCCCGCCGCGGCGTTCGCGTAGACCGGGAACGACCGGGTGACGCGCCGCCGTTCGTCCGCCACCGCCTGATAGCGGGTGTCCCCGTCCACCGCGACCAGCACGACCTCGCCCGGGGTGAATCCCTCGCCGGAGACCCGCTGCTCCCCGCCGCCCGACAGCACGGGGGCCGCCACGGTCGCGGTCGGCGCCACGGCCGGGTCGGGCGAGCGCGGTACGTCCGTCTCCTCGGGCGGCGCCGGCTCGACCGGGGACGGTTCAGGAACCGCGGGGCCCCCGGGCGCGGCCGGCGAAGGCTCCGGGGCCCCCTCGCCCGTACCCACGGTCACGTCCAGCAGCCCGAGCGCGTCCCCGGCCGCGAACGCGCGCCCGCTCCAGTCGGCGAACAGCCGCGCGCCCTCCTCGGTGAGCGAGAGCCGCAGGCCCGTCCAGGTCGCCCCGCCTTCCCGTACGACGGGACGGGCGTCGCCCGTGACCACGTCGGCGAGGGTGAACTCGGCGGTCTCGGCGTCGAGTCGGCGGGCGTACAAGGCGCCGCCTTCCTGATCCAACGTCAGCCGCAGCCCGCCGAGGCGCAGTTCGGGCGCCGGGGCGCCGATGTCGGTGAACCCGGCCGTCCCGGCGAGGTCGACCTCCCCGCGTCCGGCGTCCACCTCCCCGCCCGCCGCACGGAACCAGGCCCGTCCGGCGGACCCGCCCGCACCCTCCAGGCGCAGTCCGCTCGCGGCCGACTCGCCCGTGGACCAGCTCACATACCCCCCGGACACCTCCCGCCCGGACTGCGCGGTCGCCGGGCCCGGCACGAGCAGGGCCAGCAGGGTGCCGCCCGCCACGGTCAGCGCCGCGGCGGACCTTCTCCTCGCCTTCACTTCCACTCTCCCTCGCGATCTCCGTCGAAGTGCGTGACCCCGGGTCGCGTGCACGGGCCCGGGGCGGCCGGGTCAGTCCGCGGCCGGCGTCGGGGCCGGCGTCGCCCGGCGGCGTCGGGCCACCCACCAGGTCGCGCCCCCGGCGGCCACCAGTCCCGCGGCCGTGAGCGTGAGGGGCAGCGTGAGGTCCGAACCGGTGCTGGCGAGCGGGCCCTTGGCGTCGGCGGAGCCGGCGCCCCCACCGCCGGTCGCGCCGGAGCCCGTGGTGCCCGCGCCCGCCGAGGCGGTCGGGGTCGCGGACGCCGCGTCCTCGTCCGGCGCGGTCGAGCCGCCGTCCGGACCGAACGACACCGGCACCCGGACCGTCTGGCTCTGGTCGCCGCCGCGCGTGTGGTCGTTGCGGGTGATGACGGCGCAGGTCACCCCGGAGGCGGTGCAGTCGGTGTTGGCGTCCTTGGCGCGGACCTTGAGGCGCGCCTCGAAGGTGCCGTCGTGCCCGCTGCCGCCGTACGGCTTCGCCAGTCCCTCACCGTACGAGGGCGGGTTCGAGGACACCCAGACGGACGCCCCCGACTCACCGGACATGTCCACGCCGCCGACACAGGGAGTCGGTGTCTTTCCGGGGCCGTTGTCGACGCAGAGGGCGATGTAGATGCCCTTCTCGGTGTTGTAGCCGGTGCCGGAGACGGTGACCGTCTCGCCGGCCGCGTCGAGGCCGGAGGTCCGGGAGACGGTGAGTTTCTGTCCCTCCGGGCCGGTCGCCGAACCGCCCGCCGCGGCGGCGGGCGTCGCTGTCGCCAGCGCCAGTGCCGCCGAGAGCGTGACCGCGCGGGCCCAGCCGATCCGCTTGCCGCGCGCGCCACTTGCCGATGACATGCTCCACCCCCACCTGAAGAAACTTAGGCCAGCCTAACCTAAACTACAGTCGACTTGAGTGCCAGCGAAGAGGAGTCGACGAGCCGTGAGAGCACTGACCGCCCCGCGAGCCACGCCCACCGCCGGATCCGCTCGACCACCCGCCCGCCGCCGGGCGTTCGCCGCCCTCGGACTGACCCTCGCGCTGCTCACCGGGGCGTGCGCGAACGGCGGTTCCTCGGGTGCCGGTGCCGGTACCGGTGCCGGGGCGGATGCCGGGGGCGCCGGTTCCGGCGGCACGGCGGCCTCGGCCGGGGAACGCGCCGAGGCCGCGCGGGAGCGCCTGGACGCGAACACCCTCGTCCCGCTCGAAGGACCGCCGCCCGTACCGGAGTTGCCGGTCACGGTCGACTCGTCCGACGGCCGCCGGGTCACGGTGGAGGACGCCTCGCGGATCCTGCCGCTCAACGGCGGCGTCGCGGAGATCGTCTTCACCCTCGGCCTGGGCGACCGGGTGGTGGGCCGGGACATCACCGCGACGTTCGCCGAGGCCGAGAAGCTTCCGATGGTCACCAAGGCACACGATGTCAGCGCCGAGAGCGTCCTCTCGCTGCGGCCGACGGTCGTCCTCGCCGACACCGACACCGGTCCGAGCGAGGCGATCGACCAGATCCGGGACGCGGGCGTGCCGGTCGTCGTCCTGGACCCGGCCACCGAACTCGCCGACGTCAGCACCCGCACCACCCGCGTCGCCGAGGCGCTCGGGGTGCCGGGGGCGGGCCGGGCCCTCACCGCCCGGATCGACGGCGAGATCGCGGCGGCCCGCGCGGCCGTGCCCGAGGGGAGCAGGCCCAAGGTGGCCTTCCTGTACCTGCGCGGCAGCGCCGCCGTGTACCTGATGGGTGGCAAGGGGTCCGGCGCGGACTCCCTGATCGCGGCGGCGGGCGCGGTGGACGCGGGCGTCGAGGCCGGTCTTGACAAGCCGTTCACCCCGCTGACCAGCGAGGCTCTCGTCACGTCGCGGCCGGACGTCCTGCTGATGATGAGCAAGGGGCTGGAGTCGGTCGGCGGTGTCGACGGTCTGGTGGAGATCCCCGGCATCAGGGAGACCCCCGCCGGAACGGACCGCCGGGTCGTCACCCTGGAGGACGGCGTCCTCCTCGGCTTCGGCCCGCGCACCCCGCTGGTCATCGACCTCCTGGTGGCGGGGCTGCACGGCGCGTGACGGCGGCGGTGGCAGGTGGGCGCCGGGTGTCGGGTGCCGGGGGTCCCCCGGTCGGCCCCGCCCGGCCTCGCGTCTCCGTCGGGCCTCTGGTCTCTGTCAAGCCGCCCGGGCGGCGGCGAGGACCTCGTCGGCCAAGGGCCTGTCGAGGGCCGCGTGGACGAGGCCGTCGGCGAAGCGGGGCATGTCCGAGGGGGGCACGAGGCGGCGCAGCCTTCCGGGGGAGGCCGGGAGACCGAGGCGCTCGGCCCCTTCGAGTGCCTTGCGGTCGACGTAGGGGGTGAACTCCGGCCAGATGCCCTGGACGTCCCGCAGGAAGATGTCCGCGCCGGTGGGGCCGATCCCGGGGATGTCCAGGAGGGCGCGTTTCGGGTCGGGTTCCTCACGCAGACGGCGCAGGTCACCGCCGTAGCGTTCGAGGAGCAGGTCGGCTCCCCGGCCGAGCAGGGTGGAGGTGCGCTCGTCGTAGCGCCGGTAGCCGCCCCGGCCCAGGGCGTCCACGCGTTCCTGCCAGGAGGCGTCCGCCATCGAGCGGGCGTCGCGCAGCCCCGCCTCGAACAGCGACCGGGCCGCCGACACCGCCGTGCCCGCCCTGATGCGGGCGCTGAGCAGCACGGCGAGCACCAGCGTCTGGTAGAGCGGCTGCGGGGTGTCGCGCAGCCGGATCCCGGCCTGGGCCGGGTAGGTGCGGGGCTGCCGGTCGAGCAGGGCCCGCACCACCGCCCGGTTCGTCGTCCCGGCGGTACGGGGGCGGGATTCCCCGGCGCTCTGCGTCGTCATCGCCCGGTCACCGCCCCAGCGCCGCGGGGTCCGCGGGGTCCGCGGCGCGTTCCTGCCGTCCGCGCCGGGCCAGCACGACCAGGTCCAGTGCCGCCGTCAGGGCGAGGGCCGCGCAGACGGCGGCCAGCGTGACGGTGACGGCGCGGCCGGGGCTGTCGCCGGGTCCGCTCAGCGCGGCCCAGACGGCGAACAGGACGGTGCCCGCCACGAACAGGGGCAGGAAGATCCCGCTCAGCAGCTTCCGCAGCCGCAGCGGGCTGCGGGCGGTGACGGGCTCGGTGCCGCTGCGGGGGACGCGGGTGCCGGAACGGGCCGCCTCGTCCCGCTGCCGGGACCGGCGGCGAAGCTCATGCGTCATGGTCCCTCCTCGACGGTCGGAGTCGGCCTCACCCCTCCCCCTGCCGGGTAGCCCACCGAACCACGCCCAAACCCGCCGCCCCGCGGCCCTCCGGACCGGTCTCCGCCGCGCGTGTCCCGGCCCCCCTGGAGGTGACCGGCGCCCCCTCAAGGTCGATACTTCCTAAGCAGGACTTCAGCCACTGACCGACGAGCGCCGTTGACTCGACTTGGTTCCCCCGGAGGTACCCGTGAAGATGCTGATCAATGTGCCGGACACCGTGGTCGAGGACGCGCTCCGGGGGATGGCCTCGGCCCATCCCGAGCTGACCGTCGATGTGGAGAACCGGGTGATCGTACGGCGGGACGCGCCGGTCGCCGGGAAGGTGGGCCTGGTCTCCGGCGGCGGTTCGGGGCATGAGCCGCTGCACGGCGGATTCGTGGGGCCGGGCATGCTGTCGGCGGCGTGTCCCGGGGAGGTGTTCACCTCGCCGGTGCCCGATCAGATGCTGCGCGCGGCGGCGGCCGTGGACAGCGGGGCCGGAGTGCTGTTCATCGTGAAGAACTACACCGGTGACGTGCTCAATTTCGACATGGCCGCCGAGCTGGCCGAGGACGAGGGCATCCAGGTCGCGAAGGTCCTGGTCGACGACGACGTGGCGGTGACCGACAGCCTGTACACGGCGGGCCGTCGCGGTACCGGCGCCACCCTGTTCGTGGAGAAGATCGCGGGTGCCGCCGCCGACGAGGGGCAGCCGCTGGAGCGGGTGGCGGCCGTCGCCCGGCAGGTGAACGAGAACTCCCGCAGCTTCGGTGTGGCGCTCAGCGCGGTGACCACGCCCGCCAAGGGCAGTCCGACCTTCGATCTGCCCGCCGGTGAGCTGGAGCTGGGCATCGGCATCCACGGGGAGCCGGGCCGCGAGCGCCGGGCGATGATGACCTCGGGGGAGATCGCCGACGTCGCGGTGCAGGCGATCCTGGCGGACATGACCCCGAGCAGCCCGGTGCTGGTGCTGGTCAACGGCATGGGTGCCACACCGTTGCTGGAGCTGTACGGCTTCAACGCGGAGGTGCAGCGGGTGCTGGCCGAGCGCGGGGTCGCGGTCGCCCGCACCCTGGTCGGCAACTACGTCACCTCGCTGGACATGGCGGGCGCCTCGGTGACGCTGTGCCAGGTGGACGAGGAGCTGCTGCGGCTGTGGGACGCGCCGGTGCGGACGCCGGGGCTGCGCTGGGGGATGTGAGACCCGGCCGTACCGGGGTGCGACGGGCCGCGCCGGGGGGTGTGCGGCGGGCCGCGCACGGAGCAACGTACCTACCACGCAAGGAGATCCAGTGCTCGACGCCGATTTCTTCCGCCGCTGGATGACGGCCATGGCCGCGTCCGTGGACCGCGAGGCGGAACGGCTCACCGCCCTCGACTCAGCGATCGGGGACGCCGACCACGGCAGCAACATGCAGCGCGGGTTCGTGAATGTGGCCACGGCGCTGGAGCAGGAGGCCCCGGGCACTCCGGGGGCGGTGCTGATGCTGGCGGCCAAGCAGCTCATCTCGAAGGTGGGCGGTGCCTCGGGACCGCTCTACGGCACCCTGCTGCGGCGCACCGGGAAGGCGCTCGGTGACGCGCCCGAGGTCAGTGAGGAGCAACTCGCGCAGGCCCTGCGCGAGGGGGTGGAGGCGGTGCGGACGCTGGGCGGTGCCGCGCCCGGCGACAAGACCATGGTCGACGCGCTGCTCCCGGCGGTGGACGCGCTCGGCGAGTCGTTCGCGGCGGCCCGTACGGCGGCCGAGGAGGGCGCGGTCGCGACGACGCCGCTCCAGGCCCGCAAGGGCAGGGCCAGCTATCTGGGCGAACGCAGCATCGGTCATCAGGACCCGGGCGCCACTTCCTCGGCGCTGCTGATCGCGGCCCTCGCGGAGGCGCACGGTGAGTGACATCGGCAAGGACGCGGGCGGACGGTTCGTCGGGATCGTGCTGGTGTCGCACAGCGCGCGGGTCGCGGCGTCGGTGGCCGAGTTGGCGACCGCGCTCGCGGGCGGCGCGGCGGCGGTGCCCGTGGCTCCGGCGGGCGGTACCGAGGACGGCGGGGTGGGCACCAGCGCCGAGTTGATCGCCGCGGCGGCGGCGTCCGTGGACCGGGGGGCCGGGGTCGCCGTCCTCGCCGATCTCGGGAGCGCGGTGCTCACGGTGAAGGCGTTGCTCGCCGAGGAGGACGAACTCCCCGCCCGCACCCGTCTGGTGGACGCCCCGTTCGTGGAGGGCGCCGTCGCCGCCGTGGTGACGGCCTCGACCGGCGCCGACCTCGCCGCCGTGGAAGCCGCGGCGGCGGACGCGTACACCTACCGCAAGGTCTGACCGGGCCGGCGGGAGAGGTCGGTCAGCGCAGGAACTCCCGGGCCAGTCTCTCCCCCTCCCGTACCGCCGCGGCGGGGCTCTCGACGGGGGTCGCCCGCGAGTCCTTGAAGACGATGTACGTGACCCCGGAGGCGGCCCCGCCGGTGCGGGGGTCGGGGTCGATGCCGAGGGCCTCGGCCATGGCGTACGACGCCTCGCCGATGAGGTCGCGCGGGCCCCGGTCGCCGACGACGGCGTAGCGCACCCGGTCGCGGTGGACGACCGCGGCCACGGCTCCCGCCCGCGCGCCGTGCTCGCGGTGGTCCCAGATCCGGCTCGGCATCGGTACGACGACGAAAGGCAGGGTCTCGGCGCTGAGGGCCCGCCCGTCGGACTGCCGCACGGACGTCTGGGGCGAGAAGGAGGGATCGGAGCGGGCGTTGCAGTGGCGGCCGGCCCGGCCGTCGCAGTCGATGTCCATGTCCGCCTTCCAGAACACGGCCCCGCGGGTGCCGCAGACCGGGATGTCGGCCGGTGCCCATGCGTCGCTGCGGTAGCGGCCCCGGGAGACGGGCAGGCAGTCCCGTACCCGGGCCAGCAGGGCGTCGGCCGACACGGGGGCGGTCTCGGCGGCCGGCACGGCCGTGGGTCTGTCGTCCGGTACGGCGGTCCGCTCGCCGTCCGGCAGGGCGGGGCCCGGGTCGTCCGGTGGGGCAGCGCCCTCGGCGACCGGCACGGTGGTACCCGCGTCGGCCGGTGCGGCGGTGCCCGCGTCCGCCGTCGCGGGTCGGGGCGAGGGCGGCGGGGCGGGTTCGGGGGCGGTGACGGGGGAGTTCGTCGGGGCGAGCAGGGCGGCGCTCGCCAGGACCAGTGACAGCGGCAGCGGCGGGACACGCACGATCGGGGAGCCTCCTCGGAGCTGACGGTTGTTCAGCCCTATCTGACGCTCTTCCTGATCTTGGAGGCCGGAGGCCGGGCGGTGGGCGTCCGGCGTGTCGACAGGGGGCGGGGGCCGGTCCAGGTTCGGTCCGGCCCCCGGCCGCCCGCGCCGGCGCGGGACAGCGACGACAGCGATCCGCGCCTTCGGCGTGAACTCACCCGCCCCCGCGGAGAGTTCAGCCATGAGGACTTTCAGCATACGTAACTCCCGGCGCACCTCGCCCACCCACCCTCTTGATGTGGCCCCGTCATGCGGCGCAGAATTGGTCCGGACCATTGCTGCCGCCCTGGGAGGCACCACCGTGCGACGCGCCCCCGTACCCGCCGTGCTGACCTGTGGCGCCCTGCTGCTCCTGACCTCCTGCGCCTGGGGCGGGGCCGACGAGGGAGGCGAACGGCCCCCGGGCTCCCCGGCGGGCGTCACCGCCGACGCGGGCAGCGCCACCAGCGTGCATGTGATGTGGAACAAGGTGACGGCCGATCCGCCGGTCACCGGATACGAGGTCTACCGCGGCTCGACCAAGGTCGACGACGTCGAGGCGGACGAGCACATGGTGGACGTCGTCCGGCTGAAACCCTCCACCACGTATGTGTTCACCGTCCGCGCCCGGGACGCCGAGGGGCGGCTCAGCGAGCCCAGCCAGGAGGTCGAGGCGACCACCCCGGCCGCCGTCGCCGCCGACGACACCCCGCCGACCCGCCCCGGCAGGACCACCGGCCGCACCGCCGGAAGCCGGGCGGTCCAGTTGGAGTGGGGTGCGGCGAAGGACAACCAGAAGGTGGTGTCGTACGACATCTACCAGGGCGACACCAAGGTCCACAGTGTGGCCGGCACCCAGACCGCGACCGTCGTCATGGGGCTGCGGCCGGGCACGGACTACTCGTTCACGGTCAAGGCCCGGGACGCCGCGGACCATCTCTCGCCCGCCGGGAACGCCGTGCGGCTCACCACCCCCGGCAGCGACAGCGGGCAGAGCGTCGCGCCCACCGACTTCCGTGCGACGACCCGGCAGGCCGACGGGGCGTACCACATCGATCTGTCCTGGGACCCGCCGCCGGTGGACGGGGTGATCTCCGAGTACCAGATCCAGGTGGACGGACAGCCCGCCACCTCGCTGGTGTGGGGCGGGGATCCGCCGCGCGGCCGGGCGACCTACACCTTCTACATCGGTGAGAAGGCCGGTGAGACCCACCGGGTGCGGATCCGCCCCAAGCTGCCGGACGGGACCTGGGGCGGGTACTCGGCCGAGCGGACCGTGACGACCGGGCAGAAGGGCGACGGGAAGTCGTGAGGCGGGCGGGAGTGTGACAACTCCCGTGCGGGGGTGCGTGCGCCCCCGCACGGTTCGGTGCGGGGGCGGGTACCTCCCGGCCGGCGGTGGGTCCGTCGGGCGGGCGGCGGGGGCTGTGGGGTCGTCGGGCGGGCGGCGGAGGGTCCGTCGGGCGGCGGGTCCGTCGGGCGGCAGAAGGTCCGTCGGGCGACGGCGGGTCCGTCGGGTGCCGTCGGGTGACGGAAAGGCCGTCGGGTGGCGGAAAGGCCGTCGGGTGGCGGAAAGGCCGTCGGGTCGTCGGGCGCTGGGCCGCTCGGCGGAACGTGTCACCTGGCCGGGTGCGGCCGGGGTGCGCCGGGCGCCCGGGCGGCTTTGGCTGGCCATGTGGCGCACGGGTGTTTCCCCGACCACGGCGGCGCAACGGACGTACCGCCGACCGTGCCGCCGGAGGACAGACCCATGCGCATCTCCCAGCACTTGCTGCGCTCCGGCCCGATCGTGACCGCCGCCGCCGTGCCCCTCGCCCTGGCCGTCGCCCCGGCCGGCGCGGCGAGCGGGATCTCGGTGAGCACCTCGGGCTCGACCGTCTCGGTCACGACCAACGCGTGCACCCAGGTCAACAGCGCCTGGGGCAACGCCTCACTGCTCAACAGCAGCCAGACCAGCTTCGCCCAGGGCCGTCAGGTGGCCGTCACCGGCACCTCGAACCTTCAGTCGGCCGCCTGGTCGAACGTCAGCCCCGGCACCTACACCGTCGTGGTGATGTGCTCCAACGGGAACACCGCGGGCACCCAGTCGGTGATCGTCTCCGCGCCCTCCATCTCCGCCACCTCCTCGGCCCGCGCCTCGGCGGCGCCCTCCGCCTCCGCCTCGCCGCGCGGGGTGCTGGGCGGTGTGGGCGGCGGCGTCAAGGACTACGGGACGCTGACGCTGGTGGCGGGCGGGGTGCTGGTGGGCACCGGCGCGATCGCGGCGGGCTGGTTCCTGCGCCGCCGGTCCAAGCCGTACCGGCTCTGACGACGGGCGTCCAGGACCGGGCCCGGGCGACCGGGGTGACCGGAGTGACCGGGGTGACTCAGCGGGGCAGCCGTTCCAGTTCGGCCAGTGCCTGGGCGAGCCAGCGGGTCCAGAAGGTCTCCAGGTCGATTCCGGCGCGCAGCACCAGATGCCGGACGCGGTCCTGCGCGGAGTCCTTCTCCGGCGGGAAGTCGCGCCGCTCGATCTCCTCGTACTCGGCCAACTGCCCCCGGTGCAGCTCCAGATGGCGTCGCAGATCGGCTTCGAGCCCGTCCGTGCCGACCACGGCGGAGGCCCTCAGCCGCAGCAGCAGGGCGTCCCGCAGGGGCTTGGGGTCCTGGGGCGCGGCGGTCCAGCGGGCCAGTTCGGCACGGCCCGCGGGCAGGACTTCGTAGCTCTTCTTCTGCCCCCGGGCCGGCTGTGCGGACGGCAGTGCCCTGATCAGGCCCTCGGTCTCCAGTCTTCCCAGCTCGCGGTAGATCTGCTGGTGGGTCGCGGACCAGAAGTAGCCGATCGAGCGGTCGAAACGGCGGGTCAGCTCCAGCCCCGAGGACGGCTTTTCGAGCAGGGCGGTGAGGATCGCGTGCGGGAGTGACATGGGCTCATCCTAGGGACGCCGAGGGGCCGCCCCGAGGGCCCGCGCACCGGCCCCCGGGACGCACGCTCAAGGGCCGGGCCCCGTTCACAGCGCGGCTGCCAGCTCCGTGCCCTGTTTGATCGCGCGCTTGGCGTCCAGTTCGGCGGCCACGTCGGCGCCGCCGATGAGATGGGCGTCGCGTCCGGCGGCGATCAGTTCCTCGTACAGGTCGCGGCGCGGCTCCTGTCCCGTGCAGAGCACCACCGTGTCGACCGGCAGGACGGTGCTCTCCGCGCCGACGGTGAGGTGGACCCCTGCGTCGTCGATACGGTCGTAGCGCACACCCGGGACCATGGTGACGCCGCGGTGCCTCAGCTCGGCGCGGTGGATCCAGCCGGTGGTCCTGCCGAGGCCGGCGCCGACCTTGGTGGTGCTGCGCTGGAGGAGGTGGACCGTGCGGGGCGGGGTGGGGCGGCGGGGCGCGGTCAGACCGCCGGGCGCCGCGTACTCCGTGTCGACGCCCCAGTGGCGGAAGTACGTCGCCGGGTCCTCGCTCGCCTGGTCGCCGCCGTCGGTGAGGAACTCGGCGACGTCGAAGCCGATGCCGCCCGCGCCGAGGATCGCCACCCGGTCGCCGACGGGGGCGCCGTCGCGCAGCACGTCGAGGTAGCCGACGACGCTGGGGTGGTCGGCGCCGGGGATGTCGGGGGTGCGCGGGGTGACACCGGTGGCTATCACGATCTCGTCGTAGCCGGTGAGGTCGGCGGCGGTGACGGGGGTGTCCAGGCGGACGGTGACGCGGTGGGCGTCGAGCTGATGCCGGTAGTAGCGCAGGGTCTCGTCGAACTCCTGCTTGCCGGGGACCTTGCGGGCCACGTTGAGCTGGCCCCCGATCTCGCTCGCGGCGTCGAGGAGGGTGACGTCGTGGCCGCGTTCGGCGGCGCTGACCGCGCAGGCCAGCCCGGCGGGTCCGGCGCCCACGACCGCGATCCGCTTGCGCAGCCGGGTCGGTGAGAGCACCAGTTCGGTCTCGTGGCAGGCGCGCGGGTTGACCAGGCAGGAGGTGATCTGTCCGCTGAAGGTGTGGTCGAGGCAAGCCTGGTTGCAGCCGATGCAGGTGTTGATGGCCTCGGGCCGTCCGGCGGCGGCCTTGGCCACGAAGTCGGCGTCGGCGAGCATCGGCCGGGCCATGGACACCATGTCCGCGGCGCCGCCGGCCAGCAGTTCCTCGGCGAGTTCGGGGGTGTTGATGCGGTTGGTGGTGACGAGCGGCACGGAGACCTGGCCCATCAGCTTCCTGGTGACCCAGGTGTAGGCGCCGCGGGGCACGGAGGTGGCGATGGTGGGGATCCGGGCCTCGTGCCAGCCGATGCCGGTGTTGATGAGGGTCGCCCCGGCGGCCTCGACGGCCTTGGCCAGGGTGATCACCTCGTCCAGGGTGGAGCCGCCCGGCACCAGGTCGAGCATCGACAGCCGGTAGATGACGATGAAGTCCTCGCCGACCGCCTCGCGCACCCGGCGGACGATCTCAAGGGGGAAGCGGGTCCGGTTCTCGTACGAGCCGCCCCAGCGGTCGGTGCGGTGGTTGGTCGGCGCGGCGATGAACTCGTTGACGAGGTAGCCCTCGGAGCCCATGATCTCGACGCCGTCGTAGCCGGCCCGCCGGGCGAGGCGGGCGGCGCGGACGTAGTCGCCGATGGTGCGCTCGATGTCGGCCTCGGTCATCTCGCGCGGTGCGAACGGGCTGATGGGGGCCTGGAGCGGGCTGGGGGCGACCAGGGCCTCGTGGTAGGCGTACCGGCCGAAGTGCAGGATCTGCATCGCGATCCTGCCGCCCGCGCGATGGACCGCCCGGGTGATCTCGCGATGCCGGTCCGCCTCGGCTTCGGTGGTGAGTTTGGCCCCGCCCGACCAGGGGCGTCCCTCCTCGTTGGGGGCGATGCCTCCGGTGACGATCAGGCCCACTCCCCCGCGGGCCCGCGCGGCGTAGAACTCCGCCATCCGCGCGAAGCCGCCCTCCGCCTCTTCGAGGCCCACGTGCATGGAGCCCATGAGGACCCGGTTGGGCAGGGTGGTGAAGCCCAGGTCGAGCGGGCTCAGCAGATGCGGGTATCGGCTCATGGGGGCCTCCGTGCGCGGGGTGATGGCCCCTCTGTTGTAGAGGACCGCACACGGTTTATGCAACTAGTTGCATAAGGCTGGCCCTGGCGCCGCCCTCGGCACCGTCAGCGGTTCTCCAGCAGCAGGTGCAGCTCACGCTCCTGGTCGCCGGAGGCTCCGGAGAGGTCCCGCACGGAGAACAGGGAGTGCAGCGTCGTACGGAACCGCTCGACGGCCCAGTAGCCGCCCTGCACGTCGGCGGTGACGGAGGCGTCGAGGCGGGCGGGGGGCGGTCCGTCGTGGGGGTCGGCGACGTCGAAGGTGCCGAGCCAGACCTCCGGGCGGGTCTCGTGGAGCCGCTGCGGCACGTCCTCGGCGCACCGGTCCGAGGAGAAGCACGCGCAGAGGGTGTCGAACACGACCCGGGCGTCTTCCTTGCTGCATCCGCTGATCTCGACGGAGACGGACTCCTCGTGCGGACCTGCTGCGTTCATCGTGACGGCTCCTCTCCTGGGCGGGGCGGGACCGCGTCCGGCCGCCCCTCACCCAGATAAGCACCGGGGCGGGGAGAGCACCACCGACGGGCCCGCCTCGCGCCGGGCGGGCCGCGGGAGGGAACGGGGACGGGCGTACCGGCGTCTTCCAGTCCGTGGCGCGAAATATCGCACAGTGCGGCCGAATCGGATCGCCGGACCGGCGGGTAGGTGTTGAGGGATGGTGGAGAAAAGCGGAGGCGGCGTAAGAGAGTGGATTGAGCGCGCTACGACAGGGGAGGCGGCACAGGGGACGACGTGCCGTGTGACAAGCGCTGAGGCGGTGCGTGATGAGTACACCGGGGTCATCGGTCACCGGAGGTGAGGAACCCGTCCACGGGGCGGGGCGGCCGAGCGGGCTGCTCGATGTGCTGGGCGTGGCGTCGGTGGTGCTGGACACCACGGGGCACATCGTGCTCTGGAGCCCGCAGGCCGAGGAATTGTTCGGTCACTCCGCGCGCGAGGCGCTGGGCCGGCTCGCGGCGCGTCTGGTGGTGCACGAGGAGCAGGTGGAGCAGGTGGTGAAGCTGTTCGCGGACGTCCTGGCCACCGGCCGGGGCTGGGCGGGCGCCTTCCCGGTGCGGCACAAGGACGGCAGCTCCCGGCTGGTCGAGTTCCGCACCATGCGGCTGACCGACGACCGCGGGGACGTCTACGCCCTCGGACTCGCCGCCGACCAGGGGACGGTACGGCGGCTGGAGCGGGAGGTGGCGCTGGCGGCGCAGGTCGTCGACCAGTCCCCCATCGGTATCGCCGTGCTGGACACCAGCCTGCGCTATGTCTCGGTCAACCCGGCGCTGGAGGAGATCGACGGCTTCGCCGCCGACGACCATCTCGGGCGGACCATCCCCGAGGTGCTGCCGCTGCTGGACGCGCAGGCGCTGGAGACCGCCGCCCGCCAGGTGCTGGCGACCGGGCGTCCGGTCACCGACCGGTCCGTGATCGGCCGTACGCCCGCCGATCCGGACCAGGACCACGCCTGGACGGCGTCGCTGTACCGGCTGGAGGGCGGCTCCGGCGCGCCGCTCGGGGTCGCGCTGTGCCTGGTGGACGTCACCGAGCAGTACCGGGCGGGCATCGAGGCGGAGGCCGCGCGGCGGCGCCTGGCGGCGATCGCGGACGCCTCCGCCCGGATCGGCACCACGCTGGAGCTGGACCGCACCGCCCGTGAGCTGGCCGAGGTCGCGGTGCCCGAACTGGCCGACATCGCGGCGGTGGATCTGCTGGAAGCGGTGGTGGAGGGCCGAAGAACCAGCCTCGGCCCGGCGGAGGCGGCGGTGATCAGGGCGCTCGCGGTCCGCGCGGACGGGGAGAGTGAGGCGCTGGCGGCGGCCGACCCGCCGGGACAGGTGGCGCGTTACGCGCCCGACCGGCTCGTCACCGAGTGTGTGCGCAGCGGGCAGCCGGTGATGGTGGCGCGGGTCAAGGACGAGGACCTGCCGCGCATAGCCCGCTCCCCCGACGCCGCGGTCGTCCTCGGGCGGGCGGGGGTGCACTCCTATCTCGCGGTGCCGCTGATCGCCCGCGGCGAGGTGCTCGGCGCGCTGGACCTCAAACGCACCCGCAATCCGCTGCCGTTCAGCGAGGACGATCTGATCCTCGCCCGGGAGCTGGCGGCCCGGGCGGCGGTGCAGATCGACAACGCCCGCTGGTACCAGAACGCGCGCGACGCCGCGCTCACCCTCCAGCGCAGTCTGCTGCCCAGCCATCCGCCGGTCACCGGCGGTCTGGAGGTCGCCTCCCGCTATCAGCCGGCCGGGGCGACGACGGAGGTGGGCGGCGACTGGTTCGACGTCATCCCGCTGGGGGCCGGCCGGACGGCGCTGGTGGTCGGGGATGTGATGGGCAGCGGCATCAGCGCCGCCGCGACGATGGGCCGGCTGCGCACCGCCACCACGACGCTCGCCCCGCTCGGTCTGGACCCGGCCGTCCTCCTGGACCATCTGGACCGGACCACCGCGGGTCTCGACCAGTCCATCGCGACCTGCCTCTACGCCGTCCACGACCCGCGGCGCGAACGGCTGCTGATCGCCAACGCCGGGCATCTGCCGCCCGCCCGGGTACGGGTGGGCCACCCGCCCGAGCTGCTCGAACTGCCGACCGGAGCGCCCCTGGGCGTGGGCGGCGTGGCCTTCTCCACGACCGAATTCGACCTCGCCCCGGGCGACCAGCTCGTCCTGTACACCGACGGTCTGGTGGAGACCCGCCGGCACTCCCTGGACGAGCGGCTCGACACCATGCTCGGGCTGCTGGCCGATCCCACCCTCCCCCTGGAGGACGTCTGCGATCTCCTGCTGAGCACGCTGCACCACCCGGACAACCACGACGACGTGGCGGTGCTCATCGCTCGCGCGCGGGATCTCACCGACGGGTAGCGCGAGGGCGTGGACCGGGCGGCTCGACGGCTCGGCGGCCCGTCCGTGCGCCCCTGCTCACTGCGGCCCGTCCCGCCGAGGGTCGGCGGCCGGCCCTCCGACGATCACATGCGCGTCCGTGTCCTCGCAGACCGCCACGGACGCGGTCAGCCCGGCGCGGTGGTAGGCCGCCACGGCGTACGGGGCCTGGTGCTCGCCGGTCTCGGTGAGCAGGGCGCCGCCGGGGGCGAGCCAGCGGGGTGCCTCGGCGGCGACCCGGCGCAGCACGTCGAGGCCGTCGGCGCCGCCGTCCAGGGCGATGAGCGGCTCGTGGTCGCGGGCCTCGGCCGGGAGGAGACCGACCTCGCCGGTGGGGACGTAGGGCACGTTGGCGGCCAGGATGTCGACCCGGCCGCGCAGGGCGTCGGGGAGCGCGGCGAACAGGTCGCCCCGGTGGACCCGGCCGCCGTAGGGGGCGAGGTTGCCGCGGGCGCAGCGCACGGCGGCGGGGTCGAGGTCGGCGGCGTGCAGTTCCGCGGCGGGGAGGGCGGCGGCGAGCGCGGCGCCGACCGCGCCGGTGCCGCAGCACAGGTCGACCACGAGCCGCGCGTCGGGCACCCGGGCCAGGGCGCGGGCGACGAGGTACTCGGTGCGGCGGCGCGGTACGAACACCCCGGGGTCGACGGTGATGCGCAGGCCCCGGAACCCGGCCCAGCCGAGGACGAGTTCGAGGGGCAGTCCGGCGACCCGGCGGTCGACCAGCGCGGTGAGTTCGTCCGGGGTGCGGGCGGCGTCGAGGATCAGCGCGGCCTCGTCCTCGGCGAAGACACAGCCGGCGGAGCGCAGCACGGCCACGACACGGTCCGGGGAGAGCGGCGGGGCGGGGTGAGCGCCGGGGGCGGGCGAAGGTGATGCGGCGGACATGGAGGTCGCGAGAGCCTTTCGGGACACGAAGGGCGCTCAGGCGGTCACCGGACTACGAGTGATCCGCGCGGGTTCGAGAGGCGAGCACCCCGGCTGACACAGCGGTGATGGGTCTCACCTCCTCGGTCAAGGGCCGGGTCCACCCACGGCCGACGGCCACAGTACACCCGCGCCCCGTGGGGCGGGCGGGCCCGACGAGCGCCGCCGGGACGGACGTACGGCCGCGCCCGCGGTACGTCCGTCGGCCCGCCGGGGGTGTCATCCCACGGGCACCGCCCGCTCCTCCCCCGCTCCGGTGCGCTGCGGGGAGCGGGCCGCCATGAACGCGGTGGTGCGGCGCAGCCGGAAGCCCAGTTGCTCGTAGAGACGTATCGCCCCGGTGTTGGCGGCGCCGGTGTGCAGGAACGGGGTCTCGCCGCGCTCGCGTATGCCGTGGGCGACGGCGAGGACCAGCCGGGTCGCGAGGCCCTCGCCGCGGGCCGACGGGTCGGTGCAGACCGCGCTGATCTCGGTCCAGCCGGGCGGATGCAGCCGCTCCCCCGCCATGGCGACGAGCCGTCCCTCGCGGCGGATGCCCAGATAGGTGCCGAGTTCGATGGTGCGGGGCAGGAAGGGGCCCGGCCGGGTGCGCCGGACCAGGTCGAGCATCTCGGGGACATCGGCGGGCCCGAGCCGCAGCGCCTCGGGTTCGGGCGCGGTGGCCACCCCGTCGTCCACGAGTTGGACGCCCTCCGCGCGGAAGGTGATCTCCCAGTCCTCCGGGACCGGGCCCAGATGTCCGAGGAGCGGCACCTCGGCGCCCGGCCCGGTGAGCGCCACGAGGTCGGCCCAGTCCTGGGGCCCGGGGTCGTCGGGCAGTGCCAGCCAGGGCGAGACGTCGACCGGGTACCGCAGCACCCGCCCCCGCCGCTCGGCGAAGTGCGCGTGCGGCCCGGTCAGCGCGGCGAGCGCCGGGTTGTCGAGCAGGTGATCGCTCCCCCCACGGCTCCCCGGAACCCGCGCCCCACCCTTCACCACACGCTGCCCCCCTTCGCCGAACACCTCGGGAGCACGGCCACCCCCGCGCCGGGCAGCGGACCCGCCCCCCGCCCCGCCGGGGACCTCACCCACCGCCCCACCCGTGCCCTCCCCCACCGGCCCACGTCCGCCCTCGCTCACCGGCCCACCCGTGCCCTCACCCACCGATCCCCGAGTCCGCTCGCCCGGCGCCCCATGGGCGCTCGCGCGCACCGGTCCCCGGGTACCCGGGTCCGCCGGAGCGGCGGTGGTCTCGCCGGTGCCGCCGCCCCCACCCGCTATGAACCCCTCTCCACCGCTCACTCGGACACCTCGATCACGACCTTGCCGCGGGCGTGGCCCGACTCGACCTCGCGGAGTGCCTCTCCGGCCCGTTCCAGCGGGAAACGGGCGCCGACCTGCGGGTCGAGGTCTCCCTGGACGACCAGGTCGGCGACCGCCTCCAGGACGGCCGCGGTACGGGCGCGCTCCACGCGGGCGCCGCCGTGCCGCTCTGCCTCCTCGGGCCGTACGGTCGCGCTGATCAGCGGCGTGCCGTCGCCGGCGAGCGTGGCCGCCTCGGCGAACACCTCGCCGCCGACCAGGTCGTAGATCCCGTCGAGGCCGTCGGGGGCGGCGGCCCTGACCCGCTCGGGCCAGCCGGGGCCGGAGGCGACATGGACCGCGCCGAGCGAGGTGAGCAGGTCCTTCTTGCCCTCGCTCGCCAGGCCGATCACCCGGACGCCCCCGGCGCGGGCGATCTGGGTGGCGGCCACGCCGACCCCGCCGCCCGCGCCGGTGATCAGGAGCGTCGCGCCGGGGGCGAGACCGAGCTGGTGGACACCGTCGTAGGCGGTCGCGGCGGCCACCGGGAGGGTCGCGGCGTCGGTGAAGGACAGGGCGGCGGGCTTGTGCGCGGCCAGGGACTGCGGTAGGACGGCGAACTCGGCGTAGCCGCCGGAGTCCGGGGCGCCGAACACCTCCTGCCCGGCCGCGAACCCGGTGACGGACTCCCCGGTCTCCACGACGACGCCGGAGACCTCGCCGCCGAACACGGCGGGGAAGGTTCCGCCGTCCTCGCCGGGCCGCCGGTATCCGTTGCGGATCTTGTAGTCGACCGGGTTGACCCCGGCCGCGCGGACGGCGACCAGGAGGTGCTCGGGGCCGGGCTCGGGCCGGTCCACGTCGATGAGCGCCTCGGTCTCCGGCCCGCCGTTCCGGGTGAAGACATATGCCTTGGGCATGGGACTCCCACTCTCTGCGCTGTCGCCGGGGCATGGGCGATCACCTGCCGCCGGCTCGGGCATCTCAGGGCAAGGAAGATCGCCGTGCAGCTATTCCCAGCTCGCGGCAGAGTTCATACGCGCTTAATGAGCGGCGGGGCCGTTCGGGTCACCCCGCCTCCGGACCCGCCCCGGGCGGCGGCCCGCCGCCACCGCCGTGCGCCGGTCCGCGCACGGGCGGACGATGGTGGGGAGGCACCGTCGCGCGCCGGTCGACGCTCGGCGGACGGAGGAGGTGTGAGCCCTTCCAGAGGTCACCCCGTTTGTCGGTTTTCATCACTTTTCATCCACCTCGACACGCGCAAGCGCGGGGCGGACGGGGTACCAGATGCATAGAGCCACTCGCACGCGTGACGGCGAGGAGGTCGACATGCGAACCCGGGTGCGTGGCTGGCGGTGGCGGCGCAGTCCGCTGCGGCGCCGGTCGGATGTGATCGAGGCGTGGCTGCTCCTTGCCGTCGGCCTGCTGCTGTTCCTGGGGGCGCCCCTGGCGGGTGCGGCGACGGCCTGGTGGGCGTACGGGGACGCGCGGGCGACCGTGGCGGTCCAGCACGAGCAGCGTCATATGGTGCGCGCGGAGGTGGTCGGCACTCCGCCGGACACGCTCCCCGCGATCAGCGGTGGTACGAGCGTCCGGGTGACCGTCCGCTGGACGGACGCGGGCGGGGTGACCCGGACCGCACCGGCCCTGGTGCCGGCGGGCACCAAGCACGGTACGGGGGTCGACGTGTGGTTCGACCGGGCGGGCCGCAGCGTCGCCCCACCGGCGGACTCCGGCATGGTCTGGCAGCACTCCCTGACGCTGGGCGTGTGCGCCACCGGCGGTTCGGCGGCGCTGGTGCTGCTCGGCTGGTCCGGTGTGCGCCGGGTCTCCCTGAGCCACCGGCTGGCGGAGTGGGACCGCGACTGGGCACGGACCGAGCCGAAGTGGACCCGCCGCTGGGCCTGAGACCCAGGATCCGGGGCGGACCGCCCGCGCTCCCCTGGTGCGCGTCGGCGGGCGTGCCTACGGTGTGATCACGACACACCCGTGCACAGCGAAGGCGGTCCCGCATGGCCCTGTTCGATCTCCCCCTGGACGAGTTGCGCGACTACCGCAGCGCCTCCGTGGCCCCCGAGGATTTCGACGCCTTCTGGGCCAAGACCCTCCAGGAGTCCCGCGAGCACGATCTGGACGCCCGGTTCGAGCCGGTGGACACGGGACTGGCCACGCTCCAGGTGTACGACGTGACCTTCGCGGGGTTCGGCGGGCAGCCGGTGAAGGGCTGGCTGGTGCTGCCGGCCGCCGCCGAGGAGCCGTTGCCGCTGGTGGTGGAGTTCATCGGCTACGGCGGCGGACGCGGGCTGCCGCACGAGCATCTGCTGTGGGCGTCGTCGGGCCGGGCGCACTTCGTGATGGACACCCGCGGGCAGGGCAGCGTCTGGGGCGGGGGCGGCGGCACGGCGGACCCGGTGGCGGGCGGTCCGGCGTACCCGGGGTTCATGACCCGCGGCATCGACGCGCCGGAGAACTACTACTACCGCCGGGTCTTCACCGACGCCGTGCGGGCGGTCGAGGCGGCCCGGTCGCATCCGCTGACCGACGCGTCCCGGACGGTGGCGCTGGGCGCAAGTCAAGGCGGCGGGATCACGGTCGCGGTGGGCGGGCTGGTCCCCGACCTGGTGGCGATCGCGCCGGACGTGCCGTTCCTGTGCGACTTCCCGCGTGCGACGACCCTGACGGACCGGCATCCGTACCGTGAGATCGCGCTGTGGCTCAAGACGCACCGGGGCCGCACCGAGGACGTGCTGCGCACCCTGTCGTACTTCGACGGGGTGCACTTCGCGGCCCGCGGCCGGGTGCCCGCCCTGTTCTCGGCGGCCCTGGAGGACCAGACCTGCCCGCCGTCGACGGTCTTCGCCGCCTTCAACGCCTGGGCGCACGAGGACAAGGCGATCGAGGTGTACGACTTCAACGACCACGAGGGCGGTGGGCCGTACCAGGACGGGGCCAAGCTGCGCTGGCTGCGCTCGTACACCTGAGCCCCCGGGCCTCGGAGCCGTGGGGGGGGGAGCCGGGGACGGTGTCAGGCTGTCACACGAGGACGTACGGCCGTCTGGTCGGTGAGGTGTGATCCGGCGGGTGTCGGGGCCGCGGCAGGGGCGTTGCCGGCGCGCGAGGTGACCGGGCCGCTCGGTGTCTGCTTCACGGTCGGGCTGCCCGTGACGCCGGCGGGACGGGGCGGGCGGCGGAACTGGTGCCTCCGCCGGTGGTGGGGGCCAGTGAACAGGCCAAGGTTATGGCTCAGTTGACTCCTGTCGCACGCGCCGCACTGGCCCATCCGGTGCTCGGCGCCGCCGAGGCGAGCACCTCCGGGCGGCGGGCGGCGGCGCTCCCCGCCGCGGGCGGCCACGGCATCGCGCGGGCGGTCGCGGCGCCGTGCCGGGTCGTCGCGGGCGGCGGCGCCCACGGCGGGCTGCGGATCCTGTCACCGGAGGCGGCGGGGCGGGTGCGTGAGGGGCGGGGCGTCTGCCGTGACCTGGTACGGGGTGCCGGGACCGGCGCGCGGGACCGAACCGGGGCCGGGACGGTGGCCGAGCGGGCCGAGGGGTCGTACGGGCCGAACCCGAGGGCCCTTCGGGCAGGACGGCTCCGGCGGATCGTGCGGACCGGCCGGTCCGGAGGCCCGACTGTCGCTCGGATATGTGAGGAACCGCATGGGTACGCACCTCGCCGGTGATCCACGGAAGTCGGCACTGGTCAACGCCGTGTACACCGCGCTGTAAGCGCTCTTGACGGTCCCCTGACGGTCCGGTTTCAGCCGAACCGCCCGGCTCCTCTTCCTCGGTGATTCGCGCCGGTGCTAGATCTGGTGGCGCAACGAATCCGCACGGCTACGGCATGTCACCATCAGGAGGGCGCGGCATGGCCTGCACCACCCCGCACGACCACTCACGGGGCGAGGCGCGGCCCCTGTATCGCAGAATCGCCGAGGAACTGCTGGGCGAACTGCGAGACGGAACGATTCCGCCCGGCGAACGGCTTCCGGGTGAACGGCAGTTGTCGGAGCATTTCGGAGTCAGTCGGGAGACCGTACGGCAGGCGCTGGAGGTGCTGCGCCGGGACGGTCTGGTCACCACGGACCGGCGCGGCACGCACGCCACGCTGCCCGGCGCCCCGGTCGAGCATCCCGCGGCCCTGACGTTCCCGGTGGGGATCAGGACCCAGGGCGCGTTCGACCGGGCCACGGCGGCCTGGGAGACACCCTCACCGGCGCACGCGGAGGCGCTGGGGCTGGCCCCGCATCGGCCGACGCTGGTGCATCGCTACGAGTCCTCGGGCGCCGACGGACGCGGCCGGCGTTCGGCGGTCACCACCTTCTCGGCGGTGGCGCTGGCGGAGGTGCGTGAGCTGGCGCGCTATCGCGGCCGGCCACGGGCGGGCGACCCGGCCCAGTTGCGGCGGGTCTACGACTGGATCCGCCGGGCGGGTCTCGCGCTGCACCACCGGGACTCCATCAGCCGGCTGGGCGACACCCAGTCGATGCGGGTGACCCGGCTGGTCCACGACCAGTACGCCCGGCCGCTGGAGATCACCGATCTGGTGGTGGACGACCGGTGGGACGCGCTGGTCTACGAGTTCACGGTTCCCGCGGCGGCGGTCTGACCGGCCCGGACCACCCGGGCCTGCCGCCCCAGCGCGAGCAGCCGTCCGTCGGTGGCCCACACGGCGCTGTCGTCCACGGCCCAGGCGTCGTCCGCCCGTTGGGTGCGGATCCGCACCAGCGCCCAGCCGTCGTCGTCCGCGGCGGTCAGGGTGTCGGTGAAGTGCACGGACAGCTCCGCGGTCGGGACGGGGCGGGGGGTGCGCCAGCGGGCGTAGAGGGCGGGCGGCAGCACATCGGTGAGGGTGGTGACGGCCGCCGCGTCCAGCGTCCGGCCGTCGGTGAACCGCACCCAGGCGGTGAGTTCGGCGCGCTCCCCGCCGGCCAGCGGACGGTCGGCGGTGGCGGGCCGGATCTCCAGCTGTCCGGCGAACCCGGCGCCGGCGCCGGGACCGGGCGGTTCGAGGACCGGACAGTCACCGGGTCCGGGCACCCGCGGCGCCGGATGCCCCTCGTACGACGGTCCGGGTCGGCCGGAGCCGAACAGCGCGGTGCCGAACACGACCGGCGTCCCGTCCTGGTGTCCGGTGAACAGACAGGCCGCGCTGCGGCGGCCGGCGGCCGGCGTGGCGCCGGAGAAGCGGAGTGGACCGGCAGCCACCGGCGCGAGGAAGTGGATGGTCAGGGTGCGCACGGCACGGTCGCCTCCGGCGAAGCGGTCGCGTACGGCGGTCAGCGCGAGGGCGGCGACATGGCCGCCGTGGGCGCCGTCCCAGGAACGCCATCGGGGGTCGGGCCGGGTCTCGGTCTCATCCGTCAGAGAGGTCACGGACCCACCGTAACCTTGTCAGTTGGAAAATCAAACCCGCAGGTTCGAGAGTCCGCCGGGGAGGCGGACACGGCGGGTCACTCCGCCACCCTGGCCGTCACCAGACGCACCCGCGCGCTGCCGTCGTCGCGTCGGCCGAACTCCGGCAGCGCGGCCAGGTCCAGCCGGAACCCGGCCCGCTCCAGTTCGCGGCGCACCTCACCGAGCCGGAAGGCGCGGTAGTACATGACGAACGGGGGGCGCCACAGGGCGTTGCGGACCCGCATCGCGGCGTCGAAGCCGAGCAGCATCCAGTAGGCGGCGGAGGTCGGGCGGGGCGGCGCGAGGACCGGGAAGACGAACCGGCCCCCGGACCGCAGCACCGACCGGACCTGGGTGAACAGCCGGGGCAGTTCGCCGGGCAGGAAGTGGCCGAAGGCGCCGAAGCTGACGACGAGGTCGAAGGCGGGCGCGAAGGGGAGCGCGCGGGCGTCGGCCCGCACCCAGGAGACCGGCGGCGCGGACGGCCACGCGCGATCCCGGGCCACGTCGAGCATCCCCGCGCTGAAGTCGACGCCGGTGACGCCGCGTCGGCACACCCTGGCGAGCACCTCCATCCCCGCGCCCGTGCCGCAGCACAGGTCGAGTCCCTGGTCGTAGGGGCCGCTCCGGGCCAGCGCGGCGGCGACGGAGTCCAGCACCGCGTCCGGGGTGCGGAACGGGGTGTGATCGAACTTCGGGGCGAGCAGGTCGTAGCCCCGTTCGACGGACGACAGGGCCTGGACGGTGAGTTCGCGCAGGCTGGGGCCCTCGGGCCGGAACACCGGGGTCACCCGCCCCGGAGGACGCGCCGCGAGCGCCGTTCGAGGACGGCCAGAACGCGCTCGCACCACCGCAGGTTCTCGCGCTCGAAGGCGATCCCGCCCATGAGGGTGAGATACGGCCCGATCCGGTCGGCCTCACCCAGGTACCGTTCCTCGGTCCGCCCATCGAGGAGCCGGTCCCGGACCCGCTCGTAGCGGTCGAGCTTGCCGCGCGCCCAGGTCATGCGCTCCTCGATCTGCGCGCGGGTGACGGCGGGGTCGGCGTCGTCCATGGCCTGCACCTTGATGAGCAGTTCGTCGCGCAGGGCGGTGGGGCGACGGATGGGGGCGAGGGCGAAGGCCCGCAGATCCTCCCGCCCGGCCTCGGTGAGGGTGAACATCCGCTTGTCCGGCCGCCGTTCCTGCCGTACCACCCTGGCCTGGATCAGTCCGTCCCCGGCCAGCCGTTCCAGTTCGCGGTAGAGCTGCTGAGGGGTGGCGGGCCAGAAGTTGGCGAGCGACACGTCGAACACCTTGGACAACTCGTACCCGGACGCCTCGCCCTCCAGGAGGGCCGCCAGGACGGCGTACTTCAGCGACATGTGGACACGCTAACAGCCGCTGAGTACTGTCATCCATGTCTAATCAATTAATTGAGTATCCAGACGGTGAGGAGCTTGCGATGCGCGCTTTCCGTGCGGCGGTGGAGGCCCGGGACATCGACGCCGTCGGGGCACTGCTCGCGGACGAGGTCGTCTTCACCAGTCCGGTCGTCTTCGAGCCGTACTCCGGAAGGCCGATCACCCTGGCGATCCTGCGCGCGGTCATCGACGTCTTCGAGGACTTCCGCTACGTACGCGCGTACGCCTCCGAGGACGGCCGCGACCACGCGCTGCACTTCACCGCCCGGGTCGGCGACCGCACCCTGGACGGCTGCGACTTCCTCCATCTGGACGACGAAGGCCGGATCGACCGGATGACGGTGATGGTCCGTCCGCTGTCCGGCGCGAACGCGCTGGCGAAGGCGATGGGGGCGCGGCTCGCGGACATCGCCGAGGACGCGGAGCGGCGGTCGGCCTGACCGACGGCAGCGCGCGGACGGAACAGGAACGGAATAGGACAGGCAGCCACCGCGTTGACGTGGGTGGGACTGGCTCCCGTGCCTCACCTGATTCCGCAGGGCCGCCGAGCGGCTTCGGAACCTTCACGGACGTTCCCGTGTCACGAGTGGTACAGTACGGGCAGCACTTGTGTTCGTCCCTTCGTGGACGCCAGTGCCAGTTCCGCTTCGATCCGCCGATGAATCGGCTCTCTCTCACAGATCCGGTCTCCCGGTTCTCCGGCATCACCTCATGGGCCTTGTCCCCCGGTGAGCCGTTCCCCGCCGCCCGTGGGCGTGCCGCGCGGTCGTTCCGCGCCGGGCAGCCCCTGTTCTCGCGGCTTCCCCTTCCCTTCGCATGTCTCATGCCCGCGTCCTCGAAAGGACCGAACCTCATGACCACCACACTCGAACACCCCCCGGTACGACAGCAGACCCCCGAACGGTCCACGGTCGGCGTCCTCGACCTGGACCGCAACGGGAAGGGGTACCTGCGGGACCCCCGGTCCCTGCTGCCCGCCCCCTCCGACCCCGTGGTCCCCGCCGCGCTGATCCGCCGTCACGGCCTGCGCAAGGGCGACCTCGTGGAAGGACCGCACGGCGGGCGCGCCGGGCTCGGCGAGATCACCCTCCTCAACGGACAGGCCCCCGAGACGCAGCGCGGACGCCGGGACTTCCGCGATCTGACGCCGCTGCACCCGCGCGAACGCATGCGCCTCGAACACCCCGCCGCCGGGCTGACCGGACGCGTCACCGATCTGATCGCCCCTCTCGGCAAGGGCCAGCGCGGGCTGATCGTCGCCCCGCCCAAGACCGGCAAGACCGTACTGCTCCAGCAGATCGCCGCGTCCGTCGCGGGCAACCACCCCGAGTGCCATCTCATGGTGCTGCTGCTGGACGAACGCCCCGAGGAAGTCACCGACATGCGGCGCTCCGTGCGCGGCGAGGTGTACGCCTCCACGTTCGACCGTCCGCCCAAGGAGCACATCGCCCTCGCCGAACTCGCCGTCGAACGGGCCAGGCGGCTCGTGGAGGCGGGCCAGGACGTCGTCATCCTGCTGGACTCGCTCACCCGGCTGTGCCGGGCCCACAACAACGTGGCGTCCTCCAGTGGCCGCACCCTGAGCGGTGGGGTCGACGCCGCCGCGCTGCACGGTCCGAAGCGGCTCTTCGGCGCCGCGCGCACCGCCGAGGAGGGCGGTTCCCTGACCATCCTGGCCACCGCGCTGGTCGACACCGGCTCCCGGGCCGACGATTTCTTCTTCGAGGAGCTGAAGGGCACCGGCAACATGGAGCTTCGACTCAGCCGTGATCTGGCCGCCCGCCGGATCTACCCGGCCGTCGACATCAACCGCTCCAGCACCCGCCGCGAGGAACTCCTCCTCCCCCAGCCCGAGCTGACCGCCGTGCACGGACTGCGCCGGGTGCTCCAGAACCGCGACGGCGAGGCCAGCATGGAGACCCTGCTGGAACGGCTGCGCGAGACACCCGACAACGCGACGTTCGTACGGCGGATCCAGCCGACGCTGCCGGCGCGATGACGCACGCGCTCCGGCTCCGAGCCGCCCGGGAACGCCCGGTGGTGCACCGCCGTGACATCCCGCACGGAACACACGGAACACACGGAACACACAAAGCACACAGAGCACACGGACCGCACGGAGCACACAGCACCTGAGCGTCACCCCCGACACGCCGCCGCCGTGCGGCATCCGGGTGCTCGCGTGGCCCGTTCGGACCTTGCAGCGCGGTACCCGGCCGACACCTTCCTACGTTGATCGTATGACGATCGGATTCTCTTCCCGGAAGGCGTCAGTGGGCGCGGGGGCATCGGTGACCTCGGTGGCCTCGGTGTCCTGCGCGCTCTGTGTCGTGGGGGTCCTCGCCCTCGCCCCCGCCGCGGTGGCCGCACAGCCCGGCGCGGACCCCCTCGGCCCCGGACGGAGCGCCCTGGCTCCCCATCCGTCCCAGCTGTACCGCCCCGGCACCCAGGTCCGCCCGCGTGCCGGGGCGCCCGGGGTCCCGGAGGTCTCCGCACTGTCATGGCTGATCGCCGACGCCCGCTCCGGCGAGGTGCTCGCCGCGCACGACGCGCACCGCAGACTGCCGCCCGCCAGCACCCTCAAGACCCTGTTCGCCCTGACCGTGCTGCCGGTCCTGCCCAGCGGCATCGAGCACGAGGTGGGTGACGAGGAGTTGTTGGACGTAGGCCCCGGCAGCAGTCTCGTCGGGGTCCAGGAGGGGGTGTCGTACCACCTCTCGGACCTGTGGCGCGGAGTGTTCCTCAGCTCGGGCAACGACGCCGTGCGGGTGCTGGCCGGGCTGAACGGGGGGTGGCGGGCGACCTCCCGGCAGATGCAGGAGAAGGCCCGTTCGCTCGGCGCCCGCGACACCCGGGTGACCTCGCCGGACGGCTACGACTCCGAGGGCCAGGTCTCCTCCGCGTACGATCTGGCGATCTTCGGCCGGGCGGGGCTGCGCAACGCCGACTTCGCCGGGTACTGCCGGACGCTGGAGGCGAAGTTCCCCGCGGGCGGCGGCTGGACGTTCCCCATCCGCAACACCAACCGGCTGCTCACCGGTGACGACGGCGTGGAGCCCTACGAAGGGCTGCTCGGCATCAAGAACGGCTACACGAGCAACGCCGGGTACACGCTGGTCACCGGCGCCCACCGGGGCAGCCGCACCCTGGTCGTGACGGTGATGAACCCGCAGGACGGCAACCCCTCCGCCGTCTACGAGGAGGCCCGCTCCCTGCTCGACTGGGGCTTCGACGCGGCCGGGCGGGTGGACCCGGTGGGCTCGCTGGACGCGCTGCGGGCCCGGCCCCGGTCCGGTCCCGACCCGGTCCCGGTGGCCCGGGCGACGACGGCACCCGAGGAGTCAGGACCGGGCTGGCTCGCCGTGTGGACGGTCCTGGGCGCGGCCGGCGCGGGCGCGGGCGCGGTGGCACTGGCGCTACGGCTGGCGGGCGTACGGGTGGAGTGACCGACGGGCAGCCGCAGCAGCAGGGCGAGGGTGATCCAGGTGTACGTGTTGCCGGCCCGCCATCGCCGGGCGAGCAGCAACAGGCCGATGAAGACGGCGGGCGTGAGTTTGACGGCGGCGGCCACGCCGATGCCCACGCCCGCCCGGCGGGCGCGCCCGCTGGTCAGCAGCCACAGATCCGTCAGCACCAGGGCCAGCAGTGCCCACGGCCGCAGGTCCGTCGCGCGGGGGACGCGGTCCTCGGCGTTCATGCGGTGCGTCCCAGGAGCGGGCCGCGCGCGGACTGGTGGGCCTGCCACAGGACGACCGCGGCGAGTACGCCCCCGGTCCCGGCGAGAACCAGTTGGCCGAGGTCGGGCGAGAGGTCGACACCGGTCCGGCCGGGCGGGGGGGGGTGAGGGGTTACGGGTGGGTGATCTTCGGCCGGGGGTCAGAAGATCGAGAGGCCGGTCAGGGTGGTGAAGCGGTCCAGGGCCGCCACTCCCGCCACCGAGTTGCCCCGTTCGTCCAGTCCGGGGCTCCAGACGCAGAGGGTGCAGCGGCCGGGGACCACGGCGATGATGCCGCCGCCGACACCGCTCTTGCCGGGGAGGCCGACACGGTAGGCGAAGTCACCGGCGGCGTCGTAGGTGCCGCAGGTGAGCATGACCGCGTTGACCTGCTTGGCCTGGCTGCGGGTGAGCAGACGGGAGCCGTCAGCGCGGATGCCGTGGCGGGCGAGGAACACGGTGGCCCGGGCGAGGTCGGCGCAGGACGCCCGGACCGAGCACTGGCGGAAGTACTGCTCCAGCAGCAGCGGAACCGGGTTGTCGATGTTGCCGTACGCCTTCATGAAGTGGGCGAGCGCGGCGTTGCGGTCCCCGTTCGCGCGCTCGGACGCGGCGACCCCGGTGTCGAAGTCCAGCGCGGCGTTGCCGCTCTCGGCGCGCAGAAAGTCCAGCAGCGCTCCGGAGGCGTCGCCGGTACGGGTCTGGAGGCGGTCGGTGACGACCAGCGCCCCCGCGTTGATGAACGGGTTGCGCGGGATGCCGTCCTCGTACTCCAACTGGACCAGGGAGTTGAAGGGGTTGCCGGACGGCTCGCGGCCCACGTGCTCCCACAACTGGTCGCCCTCCCGCGCCAGGTCGAGGGCGAGGGTGAACACCTTCGTGACGGACTGGGTGGAGAACGGCGTCCGCCAGTCCCCCACCCCGTACACCGTGCCGTCCAGTTCCGCGACGGCCATGCCGAAGCTGCGGGGGTCGCAGGCGGCCAGGGCCGGGATGTAGTCGGCGGGGCGCCCCCGTCCCGGCGTCTGCTCGATCTCCTCCGCGACACGTTCCAGGACGGGCTGGTAGGTGAACGACGACGGTGCGGTTGCCATGATCACCAGTGTGCCGCCCGGACGGGGGCGGGCGCGCATCGGGACCCGGCGCCGGTGACGGGGGGGGGCGGTGCGCACGGTGGTGAGCCGAGCCGCCTGTGGCCAGCCGCCTGTGGTCAGCCGCCAGGTGGCCGGCCGCCCGGCTGTGCGCCTGTGGTCAGCCGCCAGGTGATCAGCCTTCCCGCTGTGCCGCCGTCGGGTCCAGGGCGCGGACCGCGCGGAGGTGGCCGACGGGCCGGCCCCCGCCCAGCAGGGGTTCGCTCAGGAACGGGGCCAGTGCGTCCGGGTCGACGCCCGCCCGGGCCAGCGCGGCGGCGGCGACCGGGACGCGGGCACGTCTGGCACCGTCGGCGATCTTCACGGCGATGGCCCGGCCGTCGGGGAGCGCGGCGGCCTGGACACCTTCGTAGCCGTCCTTGGCGAGCAGCCCGGGCACCGCGCGCATCAGCGCGGCCACGTCCCGGCCGGTGCCGGAGGCCATCTCGGCGTGGGCGCGCAGCGCGTCCGCGACCCGTGCCTCGGGAGTGCCGGGCGCGGCGGTGACGATGGCGGCGGTGGCCCGGGCGAGGCCGTGCAGCGAAAGGGCGAACAGCGGGGCGCCGCAGCCGTCGACGGTGACCTGTGCGAGGCGCTGGCCGGTGAGGTCCTCTACGGTCGCGGCGATCGACTGCTGGAGGGGGTGCGCCGGGTCGAGGTAGTCGTCCAGGGTCCAGCCGTTGACCCTGGCGGTGTGCAGCATGGCCGCGTGCTTGCCGGAGCAGTTCTGGGCGAGGCGGGAGGCCGGGCGGCCCTCGCGCACCCAGGTGTCGCGGACCGCCGGGTCGAGGGGCAGGTCCGGGACGTTGCGCAGCACGTCGGGCGAGAGCCCGGCCAGTTCCAGGATCCGGCGGGCGCCGGCCAGGTGGCGTTCCTCGCCGGAGTGGCTGGCGGCGGAGAGGGAGAGCAGGTCGCCGTCGAGCGGCAGCCCGGCGCGGACCATGGCGGCGGCCTGTACCGGCTTGAGCGCCGAGCGCGGGTAGAAGGCGGCCTCGATGTCCCCGAGCTGGAACTCGACGGTGCCGTCCGGGCCCAGGACGACGACGGAGCCGTAGTGGACGCCCTCCACGACCCCGCCGCGGACGAGGTGGGCGACGGGGGCGTGGAGGGGCTCGCGTATCAGGGGGGCGTCGGTGGGTGTGGTGCTGTGCATCTCGGCCTGGGTTTCGGTGAGGGGAGGGCGGGGGTGAGGGTGGGGGTGAGGTGGGCTGAAGGGGAGGGTGAAGGTGAAGGTGGCGGGAGGGGGGAGAGGGGAAACGTTCCTGCAAGTCAGTGGGGGCCGGGGAGCCTCGTACGGCGGGCTCGGTCGGGTGGGGACCCGGCGCACCCGATGGGGGCAGCGTCCCAGGTCGGGGGCGAAGCCGCTGTCCGGGCCGTGAGCGACCACGGCGCCGCCGCAATCGTCGGGGCCGGTCCCGGCCGGGGTGTCCCGCTCACGTCCCGTCCCCGGGTTCCGCGCGGGCCGCCCCGACGATGTCGGTGAGGCTGCTCTCCACGCGGTCGAGGTGGTGGGCCATGGCCTCGCGCGCGTCATGGGCGGAGCCGTCGAGGAGGGCCTCCACGATCGCCCGGTGCTCGCGGTTGGACTGTTCCCGTCGGCCGCCGAGTTCGTTGAGGAAGGCCGACTGGCGGGCGAGGGCGTCGCGGATCTCCTCGATGACACGGCGGAAGACCGGGTTCTGGGCGGCCTCGGCGACGGCGAGGTGGAAGAGGGTGTCCATGGCGACCCAGGCGGTGGTGTCGGTCTCGCGTTCCATCCGGTCCAGGAGATGGGCGAGCCGGTCGAGGTTCTCGGGGGTGCGGCGGGTCGCCGCGTACCCGGCGACGGGGATCTCGATGTGCCGGCGCACCTCCAGCAGATCGCTCGCCGCGTAGTCGCCGAACGTGGGGTCCTCCACCCGGTCGGCGACGACGAAGGTGCCCTTGCCGGTCCTGGCGACGGTCAACCCCATGGTCTGGAGCGCGCGCAGCGCCTCCCGCAGCACCGGCCGGGAGACCTCAAGGGCGCGGCACAGCTCCGCCTCGGAGGGGAGCTTGTCCCCGATGACGTACGTACCGCCCTCGATGGCACCGCGGAGGTGGCCGAGCACCGCCTCCATCGCGCTGACGCGCCGCGGCACCGGACCACCTGTCTGGCTGTCTGACAGGTTCACCGTCGCATCGTGCGGTCCCGGCGCCCGACGTGTCAAGAAGCCGCCTCCCGGAGCCCCTTCCCCCGCCGCGCAAACCGGCCAACCCGTCAGATCCATAGGGGGGTTAACACCACCCCCCTTCGGGGGCAGGCAGCATTCTGCTTCCGGGCGTTCCTCCACATACTTCGGTACATGGCCAACCCAATGGTGCTGACGGGGACCTCCCCCGCGCACGAACAGCGCAACGACGGCGATTCCCGGCCGGCGGATTCCGAGTCCCAGCAGAAGGGCAGCGATTTCGCCGAGCTGTCCCGTCGGGTGAACGAGGCGGATCTGCTGCGCCGCCGCCCGCTCTATTACACCGTCCGTTTCGGGATTGTGGCGCTCGCCCTCGGCGGGAGCATCGCGGCGTTCCTCGCCGTGGGTGACAGCTGGGCCCAGCTCTTCGTGGCCGTCGCCCTGGCCGCGGTCTTCGGTCAGCTGGCGCTGGCCTCGCACGACCTCGCGCACCGCCAGGTGTTCTCGCGGCGCCGGGCCAGTGAGACCGGCGGGCTGATAGCGGCGAATCTGCTGCTGGGCATGAGCTACGGCTGGTGGATGAACAAGCACACCCGGCACCACGCGAATCCGAATCACGAGGGAAAAGACCCGGACGTCTCCCCCGACATTCTGGTCTGGTCGCAGCGGCAGGCCGGCCGGGCCCAGGGCATTCCGCGGTTCATAGGGAAGTACCAGGCGCTGCTTTTCTTCCCGCTGCTGACCCTCGAAGGCTTCAATCTGAGTTTCAACAGTTTCCGTGCGCTGCGCAGTCCGACGACGAAAAGGCCGGTCCTGGAGGGGACGCTGCTCGTCACCCATTTCGTCGTGTATTTCGGCGGTGTGTTCGCCGTGCTGTCCCCCGGCAAGGCACTCGCCTTCATCGCCCTCCAGCAGGGGCTCTTCGGGATCTACCTCGGCTCGGTCTTCGCGCCCAACCACAAGGGCATGCCGATGCTTGAGGAGGGCACCCGGCTGGACTTCCTGCGCCGTCAGGTCATCACCTCGCGCAATGTGCGCGGGGGCGCGGTGATCGACGTCATGATGGGCGGGCTCAACTACCAGATCGAGCACCATCTCTTCCCGAGCATGCCGACACCGGCCCTCGGCAGGGCCCAGGAGATCACCGAGCGGTACTGCGCCGAGCTGGGCGTTCCGTACCACCAGACCGGGCTGCTCGCCTCGCACCGGGAGGCGATGCGCCACATGTGGGACATCGGGCGACCGCTCCGGCAGGGGCGCTGAGCCGCCGGCGCGGGCGGGTCAGCTCTCCAGGACGCCCGCGCCCAGCAGTGCGAACAGCAGCAGGCCGACGCCGATCCGGTAGATCACGAAGGCGTTGAAGGTGTGCTTGGCGACGAACTTCAGCAGCCAGGCGATGGAGGCGTACGCCACCACGAAGGACACCACCGTCCCGGTCACCAGCGGGGCGGCGCCCGTGCCGGAGCCGAGGGCGTCCTTGAGTTCGTAGATCCCGGCGCCGGTCAGGGCCGGGATGCCGAGGAAGAAGGAGAGCCGGGTCGCGGCCACCCGGTCCAGGTCGAGCAGCAGGGCTGTGGACATGGTGGCGCCGGAGCGGGAGAAGCCGGGGAAGAGCAGGGCGAGGATCTGGGCGCCGCCGACCAGCATGGCGTCCTTGAACGAGGTGTCGTCCTCGCCGCGCTTGTGCCGCCCGAACCGGTCGGCCGCCCACATCACCCCGCTGCCCGCGATCAGCGAGCCCGCGACCACCCACAGCGAGGCCAGCGGTCCGTGGATCAGCGGTTTGGCGGCGAGGCCCACCACGACGATCGGGATGGTCGCGAAGATCACCCACCAGGCGAACTGGTAGTCGTGGTGGTAGCGCTCCTCGGGGTCGCGGAGCCCGCGCACCCACGCGGTGAGGATCCGCACGATGTCGTGGAAGAAGTAGACGAGGACCGCCGCGATGGCGCCGACCTGGATGACGGCCGAGAAGCCGACGACCGAGGCGTCGTCCACGGGGATCCCCATCAGCCCCTCGGCGATCTTCAGATGGCCGGTGGAGGAGACGGGCAGGAACTCGGTCACCCCCTCGACGGTTCCGAGAACGACGGCCTGACCGATGCTGATGGCGCTGCTCATGGGATCCAGTTCTGCTCAGGCGCCCCGCACCCCGGCGGGGCGGCGCGTGCGGTGGATCACTCCTACCGCACGCGGGCGGGAATCCCCGACTACCTCCGCACGGCGTGTATCGCGCACACACCGCCGCACAGGTGCCGTGCCGGTGCCGCCGTTCCTCGCCGGGGGGCATGAGCCGCGGCTCGGGCGCGGCGGATCGCCGGGGTGGTGCCGGGGTCGGGCGGGGCGGGAGCGGGGCGGGAGCAGGGCCGGGGCGGGGCATGGCGTGGGCCGTGGGCCGTGAGCCGTGGGCCTACCACCCCTTCTCGAACATGCGCGCCACCTCGGCGATACGGAACTCGTCGCGCCGGTAACAGGTGCGGCGGCGTACCCGCTTGACGCGCAGCATGCCCAGGTCGGCGAGGAGGCGGAGGTGGGTGTCCGCGACCGAGCGGCGCACCCCGAGTTTCTCGGCGACGGCCTCGGCCGGGACTCCGTCCTGGCACAGATCGATGCGGCGCTGCGGCGGGAAGTGGGCGGGCGGATCTTTCAGCCACTCCAGAATGACCAGGCGCAGTTCGCCGCGAGGAGTCCTGAGCATCGCGTCCTCCAGGGTTCCGGGCCGTCCATAGGGCGCTTTCCCACTCTGGTGCCCACCGGACCGCCACACCGGGCACTCGTCGACGCTTGACCGGTACGGATCGGATCGATGGCTCACCGGGAGGCCACGGCGCGAGCGCCCGCCCGCACCGGCGGCGCATCCGCACGCGACCGCGCGTGCGACCGCGCACACCGGACACCGACACCTGACACCTGACACCTGACACCTGACACCTGACACCGAACCATCGGTCGACGGGTCGACGGGTCGACCGGTCAGGATCCGAGAAGCCGCGCCAGCCCTCCCGGCCTAGCGTGGAACCACCAGGAATGAGAGTAGGAATGAGAGCGGCTGTGAAGGAGCCCCCCATGACCAGCGGACTGGAAACCATCATCTATCCGGTCAGGGACCTCGACCGCGCCAAGGCACTGTTCTCCAAGGCACTCGGGACCGAGCCGTACGTGGACGAGTCGTACTACGTCGCTTTCAAGGGCGGCGGCCAGGACGTGGGCCTCGACCCGCGAGGGCACGCCAAGGGCCTGACCGGTGCGGTCCCCTACTGGAACGTCACCGACATCCACGAGCGGTTCGCGGCGCTGCTGGAGACCGGGGCGGAGGAAGTCCAGGGCATCCAGGACGTCGGCGGCGGGCGGTTGATCGCGACGTTGCGGGACGCCGACGGGAACCACATCGGCCTGCTCCAGGACCCCGTCCAGGAGGCCGCCGGATGAGCCGCTAGTTGCACAGTCAACGAATCACCGTTTCGGTGTTACCGTGCCTTTATGGGAACGGACACCATCGAGCGGGCGACGGACACCGTCGGGGCCGGGCTGGAAGCGCGCTGGCGGGACATCCTGGCGGTGCACGCGCGCACGATGTGCGAGATCGACCGCGTCCTTCACCCGCACGGTCTCGGCGCGAGCGACTTCGAGGTGCTGGACCTGCTGGTCGCCGACTCCCCCGAGGACGGCGCCCCGTGCCGGGTCCAGAACCTCGCCGGCCGGGTCCATCTCAGCCAGAGCGCGCTCTCCCGGCTCATCGGCCGACTGGAGAAGGACGGTCTGGTCACCCGGTCGATGTGTGTCGAGGACCGGCGCGGCGTCTGGGTCACCCTCACCGACAAGGGGCGCGCGCTGCACGCCGAGGTGCTGCCGCTCCAGCGGGCCGCGCTGGCGCGGATGCTGGACGACTGAGCGCCCCCTCCCCCCTCCCGGACCGCCACGCACTCCCGGTTCCACAGGGCCCCTCAACCTCAAATGACAGAAATAAGTGTCATCTCAGTCGGACGTGTTAGATTAAGCACGTGCCGCCCGACTCGCATGTCCTCTTCGCCGACCACGTCGGCCGCTTCTACGCCCGGCAGTACGGCTTTCCTCCGATGGCCGGCCGACTGCTCGGGTATCTCTTCGTCTGCGATCCGCCGCAGCAGACCATCGACGAGCTGAGCGAGGCGCTGCTGGCCAGCCGCAGCGCCGTCACCGGTGCCGTGAAACTGCTGGAGGGCCATCGGATGGCCCGCCGGACCCGGGCCGCCGGGGAGCGCGTGGACCGGGTCGGCCTGGACTCGGTGAGCCGTCAGCCGCAGAACTTCGACACCACGCTCCACCGGGAGCACGCGGCGCTGTTCCGGGAGGGCCTGGCGTTGCTCACCGACGCGGCGCCGGAGCGCCGGGCACCGCTGGAGGAGATGATCGCGCTGGCCGACTTCCTGGCCGAGCGCCTGCCGGGGCTGGTGGACGAGTGGCACGCGCATCGCGACGAACTGCGGGCGACGGGCGGACTGCCGACGCCCGGCCCCCCGACCTGAGCCCGCCCGAGCCGATCCGCAGAACCGACCCGAGCACCCCGACCTGAGCATTCCGACCCGAGAGGCGGACCACCATGACCGACGCAGAAACCGAAACCGACACCGCCACCCCCACCGCCACCCCCACCCCCACCGCCACCGCCACCGCCACCGCCACCGGTGACCCGGACGCCCTGGACGAGCTGATCCAACTCGCCGCCGAGCGACAGGATCTGACCGCACTGCGGCGACTGTCCGAGGGCGGCAACAGGACCGCCGTCGATCAGCTCGTGGAGCTGGCCTCCGAACTGGGGGACACCGCGGAGCTGCGGCGGCTGGCCCTTCAGGGCAACGCGGACGCGGCCGATCTGCTGGAGGAACTCGCCTGCGGGTAGCGCGGGTCCGTACGGGTTCGGGGCGCCCCCGTGATGTCATCGTGAAACCATCCGTACACGTCGGGAAAGCCGGCGCGATCGCGGCGGACGTGCACGGTTGGAGGGCGGAGTGACGCGAATACTGGTCATCGGCGGGGGCATCGCGGGGACGGCGTCGGCGCTCGCCCTGCACAAGGCCGGGTTCGAGGCGGTGGTGTACGAGGCGCACCCCGACGCCGCGGAGGACATCGGCGCGTTCCTGACGCTCGCGAGCAACGGGATGCGGGCGCTCGGACAACTCGGCGCCACGGACGCGGTCACCGCGATCGGCTTCCCGCTGACCGCGCTCCGGCTCCTGGACGAGTCGGGGAAGGAGGCGGCGCACGCCCCCATGGGCGAGGCCGACGATCCGCGTCTCCGCTTCCGCTGTCTGCGCCGCGGTGAGCTGAACACCGCCCTCCAGGCGGAGGCGGCCCGCCGCGGCATCGCCGTACGGCACGGGGCCCGGCTCGCCCGGATCGAGAACGGCCCGGACGCCGTCACGGCCCACTTCGCCGACGGCTCCGCGGCCACCGGTGATCTGCTGCTCGGCGCGGACGGGCTGAACTCGACCGCGCGGGAGGCGATCGCCCCGGACGGGCGCCCGGGACACGCGGGGCAGCGGGTGTTCTACGGCTACACCCGTGACGTGGCGCCGAGCGGCGCGAGCGACTGCATCACCATGGTCCGGGGCAGCTCGGTGGCCTTCGGGTTCGCGACCTCGCCTGAGGGTGAGACGTACTGGTTCGCCCGGGTCGCCGACGGGCCGCTGACCGCGCGGGAGATCGCCGAGGGCACCGCCGCCGACTGGCGGGACCGACTGCTGCCGGTGCTGCGGGAGGACGCGACACCGTGCGCCGGCATCGTCGAGGCCACGGGTGACCGGCTGATGGTCACCGACGCGACCGAGCTTCCGCTGGGCATGCCCTGGCGCTCGGGCCGGGCCCTGCTGATCGGGGACGCGGCCCACGCGGCGTCCCCGGCGACCGGGCAGGGCGCCTCCATGGCCCTGGAGGACGCGGTGATCCTCGCGAAGTGCCTGCGCGACGTGCCGGGGACGGACACCGCCCTCGCCCACTACGAGTCGCTGCGCCGCGAGCGGGTCGAGCACAACATCGCCACCAGCGGCGCCCTGTCCCGTGGCACCTACGCCCCGTCGGACTCCGCCGGCCGCCCGGCCGGCAAGACCCGTCCCGGTGAGGACGCGCTGGCCGGGCAGCTGGACTGGGAGTCCGACATCAGGGGGTGAGCAGGGGGGCGGTCGCCGTCAGCCGCTGTGGGCGGTCACCTCGTGGAGCGAGTAGCCCCATGAGGTGGCCCGGTCGCGGAGGTGGACCCGCAGATACCGGGCGGGCACGGCCTCGAAGCGGGCCGTGTCCAGACCGCCGTCGCCGGAGGCCGTGGACCAGACGTCCGTCCAGCGCTGTCCGTCGGTGGACACCTCGATGCGGTACGAGGTCGCGTACGCGCGTTCCCAGTCGAGGGTGACCCGGCCGACGCGGTGGGTGGTGCCGAGGTCGACGCGGAGCCACTGGTCGTCGCTCCAGTGGCTGGCCCACCGGGTCCCCCGGTCACCGTCGACGGCGCGGCCGGCCGCGTAGCTGGTGAACGGGTTCCACTCGGTCGAACTGGCCGTCGCCGGGGCCTTCTCGGCGAGATTGACCCCGGCCGCGTGGCTCTCGGTGCCGCCCCAGGTGTCCAGATAGCTCTCCGCGCCGCGGAACAAGTCGTCCACCACGCCCTGGCCGCCGACCAGCCGGATGTCCTCGATCCAGTCGGGGACCAGCCCGTTGTGGGCGGCCCCGTCGGTGTTGAGGTCCCAGGTGCGTTCCCCGGTGGTCTGGCGGTCGATGACCGAGCCGCCGTCGGTGCTGCGGAAGGGGTACTCGACCGGGTTCGGGGTGTCGGCGCCGCGCGGCGCGGGCCAGCCTCCGACGCCGTTCATGTCGGTGCCGTAGCCGTAGCCGACGCCGTACTTCTCGCGCAGCGCGTCCGTGCGCTTCGCCTCCGCGCTGAACGCCTCGGAGCCGTTCATGTACTGGGCGATGAAGCCGCCGAGGCCGTAGACCCGCTCGGTCCAGCTCAGATCCATCCAGCTGTGCGAGGACAGCACACCCGGGTAGGACTCGGACTCGAAGAGGTCGAGCACCCGGCCGGTGGCCTTGACGCTCATATGGTCGATCTCCAGCATCATCTTGCGGTCCATCATCCCGCGTACGGCGTACTCGCCCAGATCGGTGAGGCCGCGGACGTTGCATCGCGCGTCCTTGTCGTACGGGGGGACGGCGACGCCCGCGGGGAGTTGCTTCTCGGCTCCGGGGGCGGAGGTCAGCCCGATGGGGTTGTCGTGCTGCGGGCCCCTGCACTTCTCGGTGCGCCAGAAGGTGCCGGTGGACAGGAACTGGCCGACGTTGATGGCCGTGCCGAGCGCGCCCTCGTCGAAGCGGACGCCGCACAGCGCGTTGTCGAACTTGTGGCACAGGAACATGCTGCGCACTCCGAGCGCGTACAGCTCGTCCAGTCCCTTGTCGATGTCCTCCTTGTCGCACTGCGGCACGTCCAGGATCATCTTGCAGCCGAAGGGTTCGGAGGTCTCGACGCCGAGGACGACGGCAAGTCTTCCCTGTTCGATCACCTGCCGGGCCTGGGCGCTGTCGGTGACGATCCGGAACCAGCCCTTGCCGGGGCCGCCGTACATCCTGTCGATGAACGCCTGCATGTCGTACGTCAGTTTCGCCTGGAGGCGGATCGACGTCATCTCGTCGCAGGAGCGGTCCTTGAAGAAGTAGACCGAGCAGATCACTCCGTTGGTGACCAGGTCGTTGACCAGCACGCGCTGACCGCCGCGCCAGGCGCGCTCCACCCAGGCGTAGTAGTTCTGCTGGTGGGTGAGGGAGTCATGGGCGGGCCAGTCCTTGAAGGTGGGCCAGCCGTCCGGGTCGTGCTTGCCGTCGCCGCCCTTGGTGATGAAGTCGAAGAGGGCGAGGGAGCCGTCCGGGTAGTGCTCGGGGCAGTCCTTGAGCGCGTCGGCGACGCCCGCCTCGGAGAAGGTCTTGCCGCAGATGAGCCGGCCGCCGAACGCCTCGTTGGACATCAGGTGGTTGTGCGCGTCCACGAAGCCGCGGACCTGGCCGTCGGCGTCGGTGCCGGTGAAGGGCTCACCGGTGACGTCGATGCCGGAGTCAGGTGCGGGACGGGCGTCGGGCGTCCACCAGTCACCGTCCGCGGCGGCGGTGCCGGCCACTTCCTCGGTGCCGGTGGCCGCCTCGGTGCCGGTGGCCGCCTCGGTGCCGGTGGCCGCCTCGGTGCCGGTGGCGGCCGAACTGGGGGCGGGCGCGACGGCGACGGTGAGGAGAAAGAGCAGCAGGGTCACCAGCGTGGCGTGCTGACGGCGCCGGGGGCGGCGTGGGCGAGGTGCGGGCTCTTCGCGTCGGTCGGGGTACGGGCGTCGGGCCACGGGCGGTGTCACATCCCTGGGTCGGCGGGACGCACGGTCGACGCGCCGGGCGGCGCGGGCTCGATGCCCTCCCCCGGAAACAGGCTTGTCATGACCGGCGCAAGGTGTGGCATGAGGATCGCTACTGGATGTTCATGAGTCAAGAGTCCGTACGGAGTTGAGTTACTTGCGGTAAGTCCAGCGTGCGGCCGGTCACCCCGGCCCCGTGGGGTCCCGGCGTGCTTGTCACCCCGGTCCGCGTCCTCCGGTGACACCGTGTCGGCCCGGGACCGGAACCGGACGCCCTCCGGTTCCTCGTGCACGGCTCTGGGAAGTTTTGGGGTGGATCGTTACCCTCCGCCCATGATTCCCACGGTGGTTTGGGGCACGGGCAACGTCGGGCGCGCGGCCATCCGGGCCGTCGAGGCGCATCCGATGCTCAGCCTGGTGGCCGTGCTGGTGTCCGCGCGGGCCAAGGTCGGCAAGGACGCGGGTGAGTTGGCCGGTCTGGACCGGTATCTCGGGGTGGCGGCGACGGACGAGGTGGGCCGGGTGCTCGACGCGGGGCCTCGCGCGGTGGTGTACGCGGCGTCCGGCGACGTCCGCCCCGACGGCGCCCTGGCGGACATCGGCCGCGCCCTGCGCGCGGGCGCGGTGGTCGTCACCCCGTCCGTGTACGGCATGTACGACTGCCGTGGCGCACCCGCGGAACTCCGGGACGCCCTGCTGGAGTCCGCGGCGGCGGGCGGGGGCGCGCTGTTCGTGTCGGGGGTGGATCCCGGCTGGGCCAATGACGTGCTGCCGCTGCTGGTGAGCGGGCTGGGGTCCGCCATCGACACCGTCCGCTGCCAGGAGATCTTCGACTACGCCACGTACGACCAGGAGGACGCCGTACGGCATCTGATCGGGATGGGGCATCCGCTGGACTATCAGCCGCTGATGCTCGCCGAGGGCGTTCCGACGATGATCTGGGGCGGGCAGGTGCGGCTGATGGCACGGGCGCTCGGGGCCGAACTGGACGACATCGAGGAGAGGGTGGAGCGCCGGACGCTGGACACCTCGGTCGTCACCGACGGCATGGGCGCGTTCGAGGCGGGCACGCAGGGCGCGGTGCGCCTTGAGGTGCGGGGGGTGGTGGCGGGTGACCCGGTGATCGTGGTCGAGCATGTCACCCGTGTCCACGCCGGGTGCGCCCGGGACTGGCCGCTGCCGCCCGACGGCGGGGCGGGCGCCCACCGGGTGATCATCGAGGGGCGTCCGCGGATCGAGGTCACGGTCGAGGCCACGGACGAGGGAGGGAACCGGGCCGCCGGGGGCAACGCGACGGCGGTGGGCCGGCTGGTGAACGCCATCGACTGGCTGGTGGAGGCCGGACCAGGTCTCTACGACGCACTCGACGTCCCGCTGCGCCCCGCGGTGGGCAGACTGGGGAAGAAGTGACCATGCGGATCGACATTCCCGAGGGCGCCGAGCCCATCCCCCATGTGTGGGGCGAGATGGTGCCCGGGATCGGCCCGGCCGCCGCCGCCTTCTCGATGGCCGTGTACCGGCACACGACGCTGGGGCTGCGTGAGTTCGAGGCGGCCCGGCTGCGGGTCGCGCAGATCAACGGGTGTCTGTTCTGTCTGGACTGGCGCACCGAGCGCGACGGGGAGCGGGTCGAGGACGGCTTTCTCGACGCGGTCACCCGGTGGCGGACCACGGACGCCTTCGACGAACGGACCCGGCTCGCCGCGGAGTACGCGGAGCGGTACACGCTCGACCCGCACCACCTGGACGACGCGTTCTGGGAGCGGATGAAGGCGCGGTACAGCGGGACGGAGATCGTGGAGCTGACGATGAGCATCGGCGCCTGGCTGGTGTTCGGCCGGCTCAACCATGTACTGGGCCTGGACAGCGCGTGCGTGCTGCCGTCGGCCGGGGCCGGGTGAGTGGATTCCTTTCCCGTTCTCGCGGTCGCGGTCGCGGTCGCGGGCCGGGGCGGGGTCTGCGTCCCGGCCCGCGTCGTGCGTCAGAAGTCGTCGGCGATGATCCTCTCGATGTTGCGCTCGGCCAGCGCGGTGATGGTCACGAAGGGGTTGACGGTGGTGTTGCCGGGGATCAGCGCGCCGTCCATCACATACAGACCCGGGTGGCCGTGCAGCCGGCCGTGGTGGTCCGTCGCCTTGTCCAGCACCGCTCCGCCGAGCGGGTGGTACGTGAGGTGGTCGCCCCAGATCTTGTGGACGCCGAAGAGGTCGGTGCGGTAGATCGTGCCCTCCTTGGCGTTGATCCTGTCGAAGATCGACTTGGCCATGGTGACGGAGGGCTGCTTCCAGGCGGCCTGCCAGTCGAGTTCCACCCTCCCCGCCGCCGCGTTCCAGGTGAACCGGGCGCGGTGGGGGTTGTTGGTGATCGACAGATAGAACGAAGCCCAGGTCTCGATGCCGGTCGGCAGCGGCGCCACCTCGGCGAAGGCTCCTCCCGCGGTCCAGTTGTCGATGCCCGCGGTCGGGATCGACGACTGGAGGGCCCCGGTCGGGTCCCAGAGGTGGTTGGCCCGGCCGCACATGACGTTGCCGTTGTCCCCCCAGCCCCTGCCGATCTCGTCGTTGAGCCCTGGCAGCGCGCCCGTCGCCTTGAGCCGGACCAGGAGCTTGCTGGTGCCGACGCTGCCCGCGGCGAAGAACACCCGCCGCGCCACCACGGTCTTGGTGGCGACGACGGTGCCCGTGGTGTCGATCTGCTCCATGGTGACGGAGTAGCCGCCGGTGGCGGGGGTGACGGTGGTGACCCGGTGCAGCGGTGAGACGGTGAGCCGGCCGGTGGCGCGGGCCTGGGCGAGATAGGTCTTCGGCAGGGACTTCTTGCCGTGGTTGTTGCCGTAGAGGATCTCACCGGCCAGTGCCGACCTGGGGACCGTTCCCGCGGCCTCCTGTCTCATGTAGTCCCAGTCGTAGACGTTGGGCACGAACATGAAGGGGAAGCCGGACCGGCTCGCGTGTTTGCGGCCGACGCGCGCGTACTGGTAGCAGTCGGCCGAGTCGAACCAGGCGGGGTCGATGTCGGTGACCCCGAGGGTGCGGTTGGCGCGCGGGTAGTACACGGAGTACATCTCGTCGGCGTCGACGGACGGGAGGATCGCGGGGAAGCGGTCCCGCTGGGGTGTCACCGCCATCCCGCCGTTGACCAGTGAGCCGCCTCCGACGCCCCGCCCCTGGTAGACGAGGATGCCGCCCAGGTCCTCGGCGTCCAGGATGCCGGTGTACCGGGGTACGTTCCGGTCGATCGGGAAGCCGAGGAAGTTGCTGATGGGCTGCTTGGTGCGGGTCCGCAGCCAGAAGGAGCGGTGGTCGGGGCTGGTGGTGTTGGCGAAGACCTTGCCGTCCGGGCCCGGGGTGTCCCAGGCCATTCCCATTTCCACCATGTGCACGTCCACACCGGCCTGCGCCAGCCGCAGGGCGGTGACGGAACCGCCGTATCCGGTGCCTATGACAAGTGCGGGGATCTGTGCGCCGGGTTCGATGAGCTGGGTTTCCTGGGACTGCGCCGCCGCGTTCGGCAGGTCGATCGCACCGAGTGCGGCGGCACCGAGAAGAGAACCTGTTCCCCCAATGAATCGACGTCGGGATAAACCTTCCATGTCCCGCCTGACCATGGACCTCTGCTTCACTTGACTCCCCTTCCGCCTGCGCAAGTGCAACGGGTTCTACTGGCGGTCGTGAAATAAGTCACGAGATACCGGGCGGTAACTTCGCTTTGTTTCCCGGGTATTTCACCCCAGGAACACACCGACGCCGCTCCCCTCGCTGCGGCCTCAAGAGAAGCACACAGACTCATGGGGAGCGGCGTCGGGTGAGGTTCGTGCGCCCGCTACCTCTACTTCACTTCCGTCAACAGCCCCGACTCCACGCCGAAGACGAACCCGCGGACGGAGTTCTTGTGCGGCACGAAGGGGTCGGCCTCGATGCGCCGGATCGACTGCCGGACGTCTTCCTCCAGATCGCAGAAGGATTCGGGAGCCCACGGCGGGCGAATTCCCGTCTCGTCCTCGATCTGCCGTTTGAATTCATCGTCCTTGAAGGTCTGCATACCGCAGTCCGTGTGATGGATGAGCATGATCCGGCGGGTGCCGAGCAGCCGCTGGCTGATGACCAGCGACCGGATCGCGTCCTCCGTCACCGCGCCGCCCGCGTTACGGATGACATGCGCGTCCCCCTCGTTCAGCCCCAGCATCGAGAAGATGTCGAGCCGCGCGTCCATACAGGCCAGGACCGCCAGCCGGCGGGCCGGGGGAAGTGCGAGCTGCCCCCCGAAAGAGGCGGCGTACGCCTCATTGTTGACGAGTGACTCATCGATGACCGACACGATTTCCTCCCGTTTTTCTCCAGCACAGGGAGAAGCCGCGGGATGCCCCCGCGCGGTCCTTCCCCCGAGCCGGAGCGAACGTACCGAGTCCGAATTCGAAAAGGAAAGTCCGCACGGCCGGAACACTCGTCGGATACGCCCGGGTGGCCGCCGCCGCGTCATTAGGGGTACGGGGCGCACTCGGCACCGTCGAAGCAGTGGGCCCGGGGGCCGGGGCATCCTCACCCATCGGCCGGGGCACAGCCCCCGTCACCCACCGCATCTCCTGTGTTCCGGTGCCGACGCGTCCGGGCGCGTCGGACCACCCCGATGACTTGCTGTGTCAACGCCGGCCCGTGCGGGATGACTTCCGCCCCCCTTGATCGACATGGCGCGGACGGTGTCAAGCCCCCATGGGGACAGTCCTGTTACGGCCACGTGGCAGACTTGAAAGCGAGGCGGGAGCGGACTCCCGTACGGAGTGACGACATTCGAACGGGGGAGTGCGACATGTCGTGGGAAGAGGAGTGGGCGCAGCTCAAGGCGGACGCGCTGGCACGGCAGGAGCAGTCGGCGGGGATGCGGCTCAATCAACTGCCCGCCGAGCGCGGTGGCGGGGGCGGACCGTCGGGCGGTGGCCCGGGTGACGGTTACGCGGTCAACGCGGACTCCGTGGACGGGAGTTCGCATCTGCTGATCGAGATCGCCGGTGTCCTGTACGAGGGCCGGATGGACGGCGAGAACGCGACGATGTGCCGGGTACCCCGGTCACATCCCGATGTCGCCTCCGTCGTGGACACGTTCGCGCGTTTCGCGCAGGACCAGTACAACGACACGGTGGCCCTGCTGGCGGCCCTGGCCGGCGGTCTCAGGTCCGCGAACAACGCGTACGCGACGTACGACCGTTCCGTGCGTGAGCAGTTGACCACGATCCTGGACTGCGGAGCGTTCGTGGAACCCGGGGACCGGTGACCCATGGCGTACCGGAGCGATGTCGAGTTCCTCGCGGACTCCAACCCGGCGCTGATCGAGCGCACCGGGGCCGAGTACACGCGGCTGCACAAGCTGATCGAGACGACGGACGACGCCTTCCGCACGGCGGCGGGGGTGGACTGGCGCAGCGAGGCCCGCGAGTTGTACATCCGGCGCCTGGGTGAGGCGCGCGAACTGGCGGACGCGCTGTCGGCGGCCTTCAGCAGGACGGGCAAGGCGCTGGCGGCGTACGCCGACGCCGTGACGACGGCGAAGGGCCATTACGAGAGCGGACAGGACACGGAGGGCCGACTGTCGGAGGTGATCGCGCGGGAGGCCACGGCGATCACCCCCACCGCGCGGGCGGCGGAGCCGATGCGCCAGTGGGAGGATCTGCGGGGCACCACGGGCGTCCTGGACTGGTTCGCCGAGGTCGGCGTCGACCTGGACGCGATCCGCGAGGACGCCGAGCGGTACTACAACCAGACCAAGGGGCATTACGGTGACGCCAAGCGCGTCGAGTCCGAGGCCCGGAACACCTGTATCGCCGACATCCGGGCGGCGTACCGTTCCCTGCCGGACTTCCGCAGCCCCGTGGCCGACCCGGCGCAGTTGCTGAGCGGTCTGGCCGCGCTGTCCGCGGAGGCCCGTGAGGCGGGCGACAACCCCTACGCACGACTGCCGGGCGCGGGCCCGAAGGTGGACACGATCCCGCCCACGGGCGACCGGGTCGTCGTCTCGTCGGCCCTCTTCCGGATCCAGACCCGGATCGACGGTCTGCCCGACGCGACGGGCAACAACTACTGGCTGCCGTCCAACTCGGACGAGGGGCGCCGGGAGTACATCTCGGGGAACAGCGCCCTGATCCGGGCCGCGGCGCAGGACTCCGGGCTGCCGCCGGAGATGGTGGCCGGTATCGCGTGGCAGGAGGTCGAGGGCGACCCCGGGGTGGTGGACGACGCCGCCTACGAGGGCCGCCGGCTCATCCCCGGCCTGGGGGAGGCCGACCAGACGTCGATGGGGCCGATCGCGATCCAGGTCCGCCGCGGCGCGGAGGTCCTCGGCTACGACCCGAACAACCTCACCGACCTGCAACGCAGCACCGTCATCGACGCGATCAGCGACCCGGCGCAGAACATCTTCATCGCCTCGGAGTACCTGGCCCAGCTGAAGGCGGAGAGCGAGTTCGCCGATGTTCCCCCGGAGCAGATGACCCGGGCCCAGATGCAGGAACTTGCCGCCCGCTACAACGGCGGTCCTTTGTGGGAGACGGACGACGCGCAGGCGTATGGTCGGGGCTTCGACGGAAAACTGGACGAGGCGAGGGAAGCACTGGGATGAGCGGCTCCGACCGGGGACCGGTACTGAGTGAGGGCCGTCCGGTCCGCGCGGGCGGCCCCGCCGGCCGGGTGGGTACGGCGGTCTGCGCGCTCGTCGTCGCCGTCGCCACCCTGGTGACGGCCTATGCCGTCGTCACCGCGTACATGATCGAGCCGGACGGGCCCTGGGACGACCAGGCCGTGACCAACGCGAACGTGGCGGCCACCGTCGGGCTGGCCTTCAGTACGGTGATCGCCCTGCTGACCTGGCTCTTCGTCAAGGCGGGCTGGCTGAGGCGAGGGTGGTACGCGATCCCGGCCGCCCTGGCGCTGGCGGCGGTGCTGCGGCTCACGCTGCTGGGGCCCTGAGGCGGAGCCGCACCCTGATCCGCGTGGCCGTCCCGCCCCCGGTCCGGCCGAGGGCGAGGCGCACGAGCCGACGCCAGTCCACGGGTGGGGCGGGAACGACGACGCCGGGGCGGTCACGGGGCACCAGGACCCGCAGCGCGCCGGGGCGCAGGGTGCACACCACCGGGGTGGGCATCCGCAGCGCCTCGCCGTCCACCGCCACCGGGATCTCGTGCGGGGCGGCGCTCACCTCGACCCGCCGGGCGGTCAGCGCGGCCAGCCCCGCGGACTGTGTGCCGCGTACGGCGAGGTCGGCGGCCTGGGCGGCGCTCTCCACGCGGATACCGAGGACGCCCAGTTCACCGGTGTCGAGCCGGGGTCTGCGGCCGGTGCCGCTGAGGGCGTCGGGCGAGACGTAGGGGTTGTTGCTGACGAGCAGCGCCTGCCGGGAGTCCAGCACAGCGCCGTCGACGCGGGCGTCGAGCCGGGTGGCCCCCTCGCTGGCCAGCAGGTCGGGCATGAGGTCGAGCGCCGTGCCGGCCTTGGCGTCGCGGTACTCGGGGTGCTGCACGACATCCGCGTACACCCCGAACGAGACCGTGTTGACGAAGGGGCGCCCGGCGACGTCCCCGAGGTCGACCCGGAGTTCCTCGCCGTCGGTCAGCGCGGCCAGGGAGCGGGACGGGTCGGCGCGGTCGAGGCCGAGGTCCAGGGCGAAGTGGTTGCGGGTACCGGCCGGGACGACGAGGAACGGCAGATCGTGCGCGGCGGCGACGGCCGCGACGAGGGCCTGGGTGCCGTCGCCGCCCGCCACCCCGAGCAGGTCCGCTCCCCCGGCGACGGCCGCGCGGGCCAGTTCGGCGACATCGGTCGGGGCGGTCGGGTCGAGCAGGACCACCCGTGCGCCGAGTTCCTCGGCCCGCCCGACCAGTCCGAAGCGGGTCACCTTCCCGCCGCCCGACCTGGGGTTCATCAAGAGCACGGGGCGCCGGGGGCGGGCCGCGGCGACCGTACGCCGTGACCGCTGCGGGGCCGATCCGCGCAGCGCCGCCTTGGCGCAGGCCAGGGTCGCGCCCCAGCAGACGGCGAGGAAGACCGCGCTCAGCCACAGCCCGGCGAAGGTGAAGAGCAGCACGACGGCCACGGGGGCGGCGACCGCGACGAGCGCCCCGAGGAGCCGTACCAGGCCCCGGTGCGCGAGGAACCACCACAGCCCGGCCGCGCAGACGACCAGCCCGAGCAGTCCGGCGCCGACGATGAGCAGTCCGCCGCTGCCCAGCGCCAGCGCCAGCACGACGACGACCCCGGCCGCCGCGAGCAGGGTCAGCCGGGCGAGCCATCGGGCGGCCCGGCCGCCGTGCCCCGTCGGGGGCGTCCCGCCGCCTCTGTCGCCCTGGCTCATCAACGTGTCTCGCCTCTCCGCCCGTCCGTCCCGCCAATCTGCCCGCCCCCGGGCCCGGGAGCACCCCGGGCGGGCTGGGCGGGTGAGCGTCCGCCGGCCCGGACTCGGGTCTGCGGTGCCGCCGTTCGCCCTTCCACCGACCTCGCCGACTGCTACGCTGCGCGTACTACGCAATGTGTAGTACGGGCCGACGACGAGCGGAGAAGCCTTGGAATCCAACGACGCCCAGCTGCTGGTGCTGTGCGCGCTGGCCGACGGCCCGTTGCACGGGTACGCCATCAACGCGGCCATCGAGGAGGTGTCCGGTCGGCGGCTGGGGCCCGGCAGTCTCTACGGCGCGCTGGCCCGGCTGGAGGCGAAGGAACTGGTGCGGTCGCTGGAGGGCGAGGGGCGGCGGCGCCCGGTCTGTCTGACCCCGGCGGGGCGGGAGGTGATGGAACGGGAGGCCCGTTCCATGGCCCGGGTGTCCGGGCGGGTGTTCGAAAGCGCCGTTCCGGACCGGATCGGCTATCTCGACCGGGTGGCCGTGACGGAGCAGGCACGCTCGTACAAGGGCGTCATGGCCGAGGCGCTGGCCGTGCGGCCCGGCCACACCGCGCTCGACCTGGGCTGCGGACCGGGCACGGATCTCGGCGCCCTCGCCGAGGCGGTCACCGCGTCCGGCAGGGTGTTCGGGCTCGACGTCGACGAGGAGATGGTCGAGCGGGCGCGTGACCGCACCCGGGACCTCCCGTCCGTCGAGGTCCGGCTGGGCGACCTCCACACCCTGCCGTTCGAGGACGGCAGCGTGGACCGGGCCCGGACGGACCGGGTGCTCCAGCATGTGACCGACCCGCCGCGGGCGCTCGCCGAGGCCCACCGGGTACTGCGTCCGGGCGGCCGGCTCGTCCTGGGCGAACCGGACTGGGACTCGCTGACCGTCGACCACCCCGACCTCGACGTCGCGCGGGCCTACACCCGCCATGTGACCGACAAGGTGGTGCGCAACGGGGTCATCGGCCGCCGGCTGGCCCGGCTGGCGCTGGCGGCGGGGTTCACCGTACCGGCCGTCGTACCGGTCACCTCCGTCTTCCGCGAGGTCCGGGCCGCGGACCGGATCCTCGGCTTCCAGCGCACCACCGAACGCGCCGTGTCCGCGGGCTACCTCTCCGCCGACGCGGCCCGGACCTGGCTCGACCGGCTCGCGGAGGAGCCGTTCTTCGCGGCGGTGACGTTGTACGTGGTCGTGGCGGAGAAGGCGGGATAGGACCCGCCGAACGTCACCGGGCGGCCGTCATCGTGCGGGAGGCGTGAGGGGGTGCGGGGCGGCGAGGCCGAGTTCGCGGTCGCCGAGCGGTGCGAAGAAGCCCGCCACGTCGGCGTCGGTGACCTCGGCGAGGCCGGCCGGGGACCAGCGCGGGGCACGGTCCTTGTCGATGATCTGCGCGCGGACGCCCTCGACCAGGTCGGGGGCGCGCAGGGCGGCGAGGGAGACCCGGTACTCCTGGTCGAGCACCGCCTCCAGCGAGCCCAGCCGCCGCGCCCGGCGCAGCGCCTCCAGGGTGACCTTGAGCGCGGTGGGTGACCTGGTGAGCAGGGTCTCGGCGGTCTCCTTCGCGACGGTGCCGCCGTGAGCGAGCAGCCGCTCCACGATCTCTTCGACCGAGCCGCCCGCGTAGCAGGCGTCGATCCACTCGCGCCGGGCCGCCAACTCCCCCTCCGGGGGCGTCCGCTCATGCCGGGCGAGGGCGTCTTGTACGGGCATCGCGGCCAGGTCCGCGACGAAGGCGCCGAGCGCGGCGGACGGCACGCAGTGGTCGGCGAGACCGCAGAGGAGGGCGTCGCCCGCACCGATCTGCGCGCCGGTGAGGGCGAGATGGGTGCCGAGTCCGCCGGGGGCCCGGCCGAGCAGCCAGGTGCCGCCGACATCGGGCACGAAGCCGATGCCCGTCTCCGGCATGGCGACGCGCGAGCGTTCGGTGACGACCCGCACGCTGCCGTGGCCGGAGATCCCGACGCCGCCGCCCATCACGATGCCGTCCATGAGGGCGACGTACGGCTTGGGGTAGCGGGCGATCCGGGCGTTGAGCCGGTACTCGTCGTACCAGAACGCGGCCGAGGCGCTGCCGTCGCCGTCGCGCGCGTCGTCGTGCACGGCGCGGATGTCGCCGCCCGCGCACAGACCGCGCTCCCCCGCGCCGCTGATGACCACGGTCTCCACCGCCGGGTCGGTCTCCCAGGCGTCGAGCGCCTCACCGATGCGGAGCACCATGGTGTGGGTGAGGGCGTTGAGTGCCTTCGGCCGGTTGAGGGTGAGGTGGGCGGCCCGGCCGGTGGTGTGCAGGAGGACGGTGTCGTCAGGGCTGCTCATCGGAACGCCTCCGCCCGCGCACGGGCCATGATGACGCGCATGATCTCGTTGCTTCCTTCCAGGAGGCCGGCTGGGCCCGCGGGGTCACGGACGATCTTTCTCACACGGTACTCCGGGAGGTGGGTCCTCCCGGCGGTCGGGGAAGCGGACCGGGGCGTGGAAGCGGGCCCTGCGGGCGGCGCGGCGGAACGTGGTGAGGACCGCGGGGCCGGCCAGCAGGATGCAGACGAAGTTGGTGACCGCGCGCCCGGTGTCCCAGCCCAGCGAGGTCGCGATGTCGAAGGCGAGGTACCGCTGCCACTGCTCGGTGAACGGCAGCCCGGGCAGATAGGCGATCGAGCTGTTCGGGTCCGTGGAGAAGGGCCAGAAGGAGAGGTTGAGGAGGAAGCCGAAGAGATAGCCGGAGAGCGAGCCGTACACGGCGAGCAGCAGTACCTCGCGGCGGCCGGTCGCCCGGGGCAGGAACCCGGCCAGCATCCCGACGAAGGCACAGCCGAACATCTGGTACGGCATCCAGGGCCCGACCCCGCCCGTGATCAGCGCGGACGCGAACAGCGAGGTGCAGCCGAGGGTGAAGCCGAAGCCGGGGCCGTAGACGCGTCCGGCGAGGACGAGGACGAAGAAGACCGTCTCGATGCCCGCCGTGCCGGCGCCGAGCGGGCGCAGCGCGGCGTTGACGGCGGACAGCACGCCCAGCATGGCCAGGGCCTTGGAGTCGATTCCGCCCTCGGCGATCTCCGACAGCACCACGCACAGGACGAGGATGAGCAGCACCCCGAAGATCAGCGGGGGTGTGTAGCGCGCGCCGAAGGTGCCGGGTGCCACGACGAATGGCCAGAAGAACGCGACGGCCCCGAGGAACGCGGCGAGGGTCATGACGACGGCGACGCGGGGGGTGAGGCGGATGGCGGGGGCGGATTTCATCGCAGCCGTTCCGCCCCGTCCGCCCCGTGCGCCCCGTGCGCCCCGTCCGTCAGGGACTCCGGGGACTCCGGGGACTCCGGGGGCCGTATCGCGCGGGTCACCTGGTCGACCGTCAGATACGGCAGCGGCGCGAGGATCTTCGCGGTCTGCGGGGCGAACACCGGTGAGGCGACGATGACCTCGGCGGTCGGGCCGTCCGCCACGAGGTCGCCCTCGGCCATCACCACCACCCGGTCGGCGGCGCGGGCGGCGAACTCCACGTCGTGGGTGGAGATCACCACCGCCGTGCCGTCGGCGGCGAGGGTGTCGACGATGCCGATGAGGGCGCTCTTGGCCCGGTAGTCCAGCCCGCGGGTCGGCTCGTCCAGCAGCAGGACGCGCGGCGCGGCCGAGAGCTGGACGGCCAGGACGAGGGAGAGCCGCTGGCCCTCCGAGAGGTCACGGGGGTGGGTGGTGCCGGGGATGCCGGGGGCCAGCCGGTCCAGGATCTCCCGGGCGCCCGGCCCGGCGCCGGACTCGCTGTCCGCCTGGTCGAGTTCCTGCTTGACGCTCTCCAGGTAGAGCAGGTCGGCGGGGGTCTGCGGGACCAGTCCGACCAGGGTGCGGGCCCGGGCCGCGGAGACGGTGTGCGGATCGGTGCCCGTGGAGTGGGCCGCCCCCGGGTCCGCCGTCACCCGCACACTGCCGCCGCGCCGCGGGCCGGAGCCCTGCAACGCCCACAGCAGCGAGGACTTGCCGCAGCCGTTGCGGCCCATCAGCGCGGTCACCTCACCGGCGTGGAGGTCGAGGTCCACCTCGCGTACGGCGGGCACGCCCCGGTAGGTGACGGTCACCCCGCGGGCCCGGAGCAGCCGGGCCGGGTCCGCCGCGGGTACCGGGCGCACGGGTGCCGGGGGGTGATCGGTGAGCGCCCGGCGCAGGGGGGCGGCGGCGCGGCGGGCGTCGCGGACGGACAGCGGCAGCGGCGACCAGCCGGCGGCGCGGCCCAGGGTCACGATGGGCGGCGCGATGGACGACGTACGCAGGATCTCGGGGGCGGGGCCGATCCTCGCGCGGCCGTCGCCGGGGAGGTGGATGACCCGGTCCGCGTACTGCACGACCCGTTCCAGACGGTGTTCGGCCATCAGGACGGTGACGCCGAGGTCGTGGACGAGCCGGGTGACGGCGGACAGGACCTCCTCGGCGGCGGTCGGGTCCAGGGCGGAGGTGGGTTCGTCCAGGACGAGGACGCGCGGGTGGGCGGTGAGGACGGAGCCGATGGCGACGCGCTGCTGCTGGCCGCCGGAGAGTTCGTACAGGGCGCGGTGGCGCAGATCGGCCAGGCCCAGCAGATCCAGGGTCTCCTCGACGCGTTTGCGCATGGTGGCCGGGGGGATCGCCAACTGCTCCATCGCGTACGCGAGTTCCTCCTCGACAGTGTCGGTGACGAAGCCGTCGACGGGGTCCTGGCCCACCACGCCGACCACGTCGGCGAGTTCGCGGGGCGGATGGTGGGCGGTGTCGCGGCCGTCGACGGTGACCCGGCCGTGGAGCGTGCCGCCGGTGAAGTGCGGGACGAGTCCGTTGACGGCGCCGAGGAGGGTGGACTTGCCGGTGCCGGTGTGGCCGACGACGAGGCAGAGTTCGCCCTCCTCCACCGTGAAGTCGGCTTCGCGCAGGGCGGGTTCGGCGGCGCCGTCGTACTGGATGGTGACCTGGTCGAAGGTGATCACGGGCGGTCGGCTCCCTGGGCGTCGGCGTCGCGCGGGGCTTCCGGCGGTGGTGCGAGGAAGCCCGCCGTCCCGGCCAGCAGGATCGCGGCCGTCGGGACGAGGGGCAGGTCGGGCCAGGTCAGCGGGTAAAAGGTGGGGTTGAGGCGGGCGGGGTCGTAGCCCAGGCTGGTGAGGAGCAGGACGGCGGCCAGCAGTCCGCTGCCGGCGACGGCCCACTCGGGCAGCCGCCAGGGGTCGGGGCGGTAGGTGGTGCGGGTGACCCTTCGGCCGCCCAGGCGCAGCCCCGCCACGCACAGCAGCGCGCCCAGCCCCATGGCGGGCAGCCCGAGGAGGGCGGGGGCGGTCGCGTCGAGCAGCCCGTAGGCCCCGGCGCACAGTCCGCACATGCCGAGCACCAGCAGCGTCCCGGTGATCCGGCGGGAGCGGCGGGTGGCGGTGCCCGCGCGGCCGTAGCCCCGGGAGTCCATGGCGGCGGCGAGCCGCAGGGAGCGTTCCAGGGCGTCCTCCAGGACGGGTACGACGATGCCGCGCAGTGCGCGCAGGCCCTGGGTGCGTCCGGCGCGGAGCTTGCGGGCGCGGGCGACGCGCTGCACGCTCAGCACGAGTTGCGGGGCGACGGAGAGGGCGACGGTGACGGCGACGCCGAGTTCGTACAGGGCGCCGGGCAGGACCCGCAGGGCGCGTTTGGGGTTGGCGAGGGTGTTGGCGGCGCCGATGCAGCACAGCATGCAGGCCAGCCGCAGCCCTTCGGTCGCGGAGGACAGCAGTGCCTCCAGGGAGACGGGGCCGCCGATCTGGATGCCCGCGTACCAGTCGGGGGTGGGGATGCGTGGCAGGGAGAACAGGAAGTGGTCGCGGGGGGTGATGCCGGTGGCGAAGACGGCGCGGAACACGACCCGGATCGCGACGACCGTCAGCGCGAGATACAGGTAGTACGTGAAGCCGCGCGCCCAGGGGGCCTCGGTGCGCCGGGCGGTGACGACGTAGCCGAGGACGGCGAGGACGAGGAAGAGCAGCAGCGGGTTGTTGGTGCGGCTGGCGGCGGTGGCCAGGGCGAGGGCCCAGATCCACCAGGCCAGCGGGTGCAGGATGCGCGGCAGACGGCGGGCGCGCGGGTCCGGCCCGCCGTCGTGCCGGGTGGCCGGGGCCGGTCCGGTCACCGCGCTCACGGGGTACGGCGACGGCGTCGGGCCATCGCGACCGACGCGCCGGCGATGGTCACGACCAGGGCGGCGCCGGCGAGCACCGGTACGACGGAGCCGGAGTCGTGGGCCGCGTCGGCCGCCGGGGCGGCGTCCACCACCCGGGGTCCGGGGCTGGACGCGGCGACCGCGGACGGGGTGGGTGAGGAGGCGTCGCTCCCGGCGCTCCCGGTCGGGCTCGGGGACGTGGTGGGTGAGGGCGGCGGGCTCTTCCTCGGGCTCTTCTTCGGCTTCTTCTCGGACTTGGTCGGCTTCGGGGCCGGGGTGTCCTTCGGCGGCTCGGTGGTGCGCCGGTCGGGGGCCGGGCCGGTGTCGACGCCGGGCGGCAGCGCGGGGGCCTTGTCGTCGTTGGCGGGCGGTCCGGCGTCGTCCTGGGGGCGGGTGTTCTTGGCGCGGAGTTGGTCGGGGGTGACCGTGGGGCGGCCCTCGGTGCCGCCGATGTCGGTGCCGCCGAAGATCCACAGGTCGACGCTGCCGGGCTTGGGCTTGTAGAGCATGGCGCCGAGTTGGCTGTAGCTCCAGTCGTTCTGGCCGGGGTCGGCGTGCCAGTAGGACCAGTAGGCGGAGGCGGGCGGGGTGAGGACGCAGTCGTCCTGGGCGGCGGTCGGGAACTGTTTGCCGTTCTTGTACCCGCTGTATCCGATGCGGCAGATGAACGCCGGGCCGTCGTGGCCGGTGCCGGTGGTGCGCCAGCCGCCCTGGTTGAGGAGTTCGTAGCCGGTGGTGGGGGTGGTGCCGCAGGAGCGCAGGATCGGGCCGCCCCAGTCGCTGAAGTCGACGGCGAGGACGGCGCCGGAGGTGGTGGTGCACCGGCCCATCGGCTGGGGGTCGGCCGCCGCGGGGGCGGTGGTGGCGGTGAGGGCGGCCGTGGTGAGGGCGAACGCGCCCATGACCCGGGCCGCCAGGGTGATCAGTCGTCTCATCGTCCGCTCCCTGTCCCGGCCCGGCGCCGGGTCACGACCACGACCCGCCAGCCTGCCAGCGTCATCAGTGCGGCGATCGCCGCGAGGGCCATGACCTGCACGCCGGTGGAGGCGAGTGCGCCGCTGCCGCCGTCGGCGCCGAGGCCGCCGTCCGATCCGCCCGCGCCGCCGGAGCCGCCGGAGTCGCCCGGGGTGACGATGTCCGGCGTCCCGCCGCTGTCGCTCGGGCGGGGTGTCGGTTGCGGGGAGGTGCCGTCGAGGCTGCGTTCCAGGTCGGCGAAGGAGATCCCGGTGGAGCCGCCGACGGCCTGGGTGGAGGCGCGCAGATCGGAGCCGCGCTGGCCCTCCTTCGCCACGTTGAAGCCGCCGTCGCCGTTCTGCTGCGCGGCGAGGAACCGGCGGGCGTCGGCGATCTCGTCCCGGTACGTCGCGGTGTCCAGCGACAGGCCCTGGACGGCGAGGGCGGCGGAGTTGACGGAGTTCCCCGCCGCGCCGGGGAAGCCTCCGTCGGCGAGTTGCCGGGTGGCGATCCAGCTGAGCGCCTCGTCCACGGCGGCGTCCTCACCGGCGAGGTCGAGGGCCATCGCGGCCATCGCGGTGGAGTCCACGTCAAAGTCGCCGGTGGGCGGGATCAGGCTCGGCCAGGCGCCGTTGTCGTGCTGGAGGCTCTTCAGGTAGGCGATGGGCTCCTGGGCCGCGTCCTCCTCGCCCGCCCTGAGCTGGGCGATGACGGCGAGGGACTGGGAGAAGACGGACGGGGCGTAGGTGTAGGCGCCCTTGGCCGCGCAGGAGCGGTCCGGTGCGGTGCTGGCGCCGGCGCACACGGCCTTCTCCAGCGCGGCGATCAGGTCGTGGCCCGCGAAGTCGCGCGGGTCGCGGCCGACGGCCTCGGCGAGCAGCGCGGTCTTGCCGAGGGAGCCGCCCGCCGCGTACCTGGTGCCGATGCCGGTCCAGTCGTTGACGGTGCGGTCCTCGCCGTCGGTTCCCTCCTGGTCGAGGAAGTCGACGATGCCGCGCAGCGTGGCGTTGTCCAGGCCGGTCGCGGCGAGCGCGTAGGCGCCGTCGATGGTCAGGCCGAAGTCGGCGCGGGAGGTGCCGGGTCCGGCGGTGTAGTACTGGCCCTGCTTGAGGCGGGCGGGGCCGGTGAGGTAGGCGACGCCCTTGGCCAGGTCCGGCCCTTCGCCCGGGGACGCCGTGGTCGACGGCGTCGGTGTGGGCGGCTCCGTCGGCTCGGGTGCCTTGGCGGTCAGGTCGGCGAGGCTCGTGCCGATTCCGGCGAGCACGGCGAGGGTGGTCGGGTAGACCACGGGGTCGGTGACGCCCTCCTCGAAGGCGAAGCCGCCGGCGTCGGTCTGTTCGCGTGAGAGCCAGCCGACGGCCGCGTCCGCGCGTCGGGTCTCACCGAGTGCGCGCAGCGCCTGGGCGGCGTAGGCGGTGGTGATCACCCCGGCGGTGGGGGAACCAGTGTAGGCGGGGAAGGCGCCGTCCAGGCGCTGGTTCTTCGTCAGGTACCGGCGTGCCTTGGCGACCTCGGCGGTGTGTCCGCCCGCCTTCCGGAGCACGAGGGCGACCAGGCCGGTGGTGCCGGCGTCGCCGTCGCAGTTCTCGCCGGGGCGGATCAGGATGCTGGTGACCCCGCCGTCGCGGCACTGGAGCCGGGCCAGCCGGTCGACCGTCGAGGCGGGTGGGGTCTGCCCGGCGCGCAGCAGGGCGAGCACGGCGAGGGCCTGGCCTTCGGTGTAGCCGGCGTCGCGGAAGTCGCCCCTGGCGGTGCAGCCGGGGGTGGGTCCGTCGCCCGAGTCGGGGCCGGCGGGGCAGACGTGCCGCAGGAGGTCGCCGGTGAGGTCGTGGCCTCCGAAGTCGCCCGGGTCGCGTCCGGTGACGGTGGCGAGGAGGGCGAGCCGGGCCGCCGCGGTGGCGTCGGGGGCCTGGTCGGCGCCTGCGGGGTAGGCGTGGGGGGTGGCGGTCCTGGCGAGGAAGTCGGTGACCTTGCGCAGGGTCGCGCCGGAGCCCTCGGCCGCGGCGAGGGCGTAGGCCGTCTGGACGGTCAGGAAGTGGTTGGGGCCTTCGGCGCCCTCGTCCACGATCCGCTCGCCGTCGGTGAGCCGGCCCTTCAGCCAGGCGGCGGCGCCGGGGGCGTCGATGTCGCCGGGGGCTCCGGTGGGGGTCGGGTCGGGGTCGGGCGTGCTCCCGCCGTCCGGTCGTACGTCGTCGGGGGTGAAGGTGGGGCGGCCGGTGGTGCCGCCGATGTCGGTGCCGCCGAACACCCAGGCGTCGACGTCGCCGTCGGCCGGCTTGCGGTCCATGGCGCCGTACTGGCTGTAGAACCAGGTGTCGTCCTCGGGACCGGCCACCCAGTACGACCAGTAGGCGGTGGCGGGCGGGGTCAGGACGCAGTCCTCGCGGTCCGGGGTCGGGTACGGGGTGCCGGAGGCGCCGTAGCCGATGCGGCAGATGAAGGCGGGGCCGTCGTGCCCGGTGCCCTCGGTGGTGAATCCGCCTTCGTGCAGCAGGTCGTAGCCGGTGGTGGGGGTGGTGTCGCAGCCGCGTTCCACCGTGCCCCCGAAGGGGCCGAAGTCGACGGCGACGACGGCGCCCTTGGTGGCGGTGCAGGTGCCGACGGGGTCGGCCGCCGCCGGGGAGGTGACGGTGAGGAAGGTGACGCAGGCGGCGACGAGCACCAGCAGTGCCGTCGTGGCCGCGGTCCAGGGCGCGGGTCTGCCGCCCGGCCGTCGTTCTCTGCGCTCTGCGGTCCGCACCGCGGCCCCCTCGTCTCACCGGTCCGGCGCGGGACGGGAACGTGGGGAAAGCCTCGCGGCACACGGGGGTCCCGTGCCCGGAGGCTGGTCGCACCACGCCGTAGTCCGCGACGGCGTCTGTCGCTCGTTCACGCTCCAGGCAGTCCGGCTCGCCCGGCGCGCGGCCGGGCCTACGGTTGCGGGTCAGCGCCGGATTTCGACCGGCTTCCCCTGGAACTCCTTGCGTAACAGGCGGATTTGAACACGGCCGGTACCCGCCGTCAAGGCGGCCGGAGGGGGCGCGCGGGGTGACATGGCTCCTATGGCGGCGCAATCCCCGGTCGGGTACCGTCCCGCACTGCCGAGTGGGGGAACCCGGTGGGAATCCGGGGCTGACGCGCAGCGGTGTGGGACGGCTGGAGGCCGGACCGAGCCCGAATGCCCAGGCGGCGCAGTTCTTCTGGCAGCCGGTCCACGCGTTCCGGACGGCGGTCGCGCCCCGCGCTGCTCGCCGGGCCATGGCCGCGTCCCTGATCCCAGGAGCAGCCCATGTCCCGTCCCGTCACCGCCGTACGCCGTTCCCGCCGGGTGGTCGTACGGCGTCTCGTCCTCACCTCGGCCGCCGGGCTCGGCGCCTTCGCGCTCACCGCGCTGCCCGCCTCGGCAACCGCCACGCCGGGGCAGATCGCCACCTCCAAGACCAATGGCGTCGCCTATCTCAAGTCCCTCCAGGCGGCGGACGGTTCGTACGCCGGGCCGGGGCTGTCCAACGAGTGGGCGTTCAGCGCGTTCGCCCCGGCCGGGACCGCCGCCGTGGACGTCGCACCGGGCGGGGACACCACGAAGAACGCCAGAACCGTCTACCGCGCTCTGCTCTCGACGAGCGGCTGGCCCTCCGCCACCCCCGTGGTCACCGACTACGAGCGGGCGACGCTCAACGCCTACGCGGCCGGTATCGACCCGGCCCGGGTCTCGGCGTCCCGGAACCTGATAGCGGACATCTACCGGTACTGGCAGACCGCGGAGCCCGGCTACTTCGGCCCCTCGGCCACCTTCAACGGCACGGTCTTCGCGGCGCTCGCGCTGAACGGGGCGAGGACCCAGTCCGGGCAGGTCCGCGTCCCCCAATCCCTGCGGGACGCGATGGTCACCCGGGTCCGCGCCAACCAGCACAACGACGGCGGCTGGAACTACAGCAAGGCCGAGGGCAACCCGGCCCAGCTCGCCGCCCCCAGCGACATCGACATGACCGGCGCCGCGATGGCCGCGCTGTGTGTGTCCGGCGTCCCGAACACGGACCCGGACATCACGCAGGCCAAGGCGTTCCTCAAGAGCAAGCTCGTCGCGAACAGCGGCGCCTTCAACGCCATGTTCGGGGTCAACACCGACTCCAACGGCTGGGCGGTCTCCGGCCTCAACGCCTGCGGCATCAACCCGCAGACCGGTGACTTCCTCACCGCCCTGGGCAAGACGCCGGTGGACTTCCTCATCGCCCAGCAGTTCAACCCGGGCGGCGGCTTCAAGTACCTGCCCAGTGACACCGCGCCGTCGGCGTACGCCTCCATCGACGGGCTGCGCGCGGTGGCGGGCGGCGGCTTCACCTCCGCCCCGCCGGTCCCGACGACGCCGGGCGCCCCGCGATGGGTGGGCCAGGGCTCCTTCACGTCCGGCACGGCGACCCGGCTGGCCCTCACGGTCGACGACGGGGCGGGCGGCCTCAAGGTCTGCTCGGTCGCCCTGACCCCGACGGGTACGACGACGACCCTGGGGGCCGTCCTGGACGCGGCGCTCGGCGCCGCCACCCCGTCCGGCTGTGTCACCGCGCTGACCCCGTCCTCCGGCACGGGCGCGATCACCTCCCTCAACGGGAAGGCCGACAGCGGTACGAACACCTGGAAGGTGAGCGTCGACGGTTCCGCGTTCACCTCGGCGACACGCGAGCGGACCATCGGGGTGGGCGACACCATCGCCGTGCGCTGGGGCGCGTGACGGCAGACCTCAGAGCGCCGTCCAGGTGAACGCCACCTGGTCGCCCGCGTTCAGCTTGAACTGGCAGCCGCCGACGGGGGTGGAGGTCCCGTTGACGGAGATGTTCCAGTAGGCGACCCCGCCCCCGCTGACGTTCTTGACGCTCTCCACGAAGTAGTCCTCGAAGGACGGGTACCAGGTGCCGTCCCACGTGAAGTGGGCCTTCCGGGCGGCGTCGTCGAGTGCGGCGGTGGGGGTGGGCACGGCGCTGGGGTGGGCGCCGCCGTTGGTGCCGTCGCACCTGTGGGTGCCGCCGCTCGCGGTCGTCACCTCGTGCCCGCGGGTCTTGACCCTGCCCTTGTAGAGCAGTCCGTCCGGACCCTGCACGGTGACGGTGACCTTGACGGGGGCGTTGGTGCCGTGCGCGCCGGTGCCGGGCTGGGTGTGGGCGACGGCGGGGGCGGAGGCGAGGGCGAGCCCGAGGGCGCTCGCGGCGACGAGGGCGCGGTAGGCGGAGGTGCGGTGGGTGGAGGTGCGGCGCATGAGCGTGCCTTCCTGGTGCGGAGGGCCGGCCGCGCGGCGGGGAGCGCCGACCGTTGGGGCGGGCTCCCGGCTTCACGCTGCGGACCATGACAGGGGGAAGCGGTGCACGGCGCACGGCGGGCCTTCCGACTCACGGCCGGCGGGCCGTACACGGTTGCAGGTCAGTGCCGGATTCCCACCGGCTTCCCCCACGCGTGCGCCTGTTCGGTTGTGGTGTCGGCGAGGTGCGCCAAACGCCCGCAGATTAGGCCCGGTCGAGCCCGCCGCGCCAGACGGCGCTCCGATCCGCGGCGAGGTTCATCCGAGGCGCCGCTGCGCGCGCACCAGCAGCCCCACCGGTACGCGCCGCCGCCGAGCAGTCCGGCGAGGGTGCGCGGGAGGCGTATGTCACGCACGGAGGTGCGCGAGCGCGTCGTCCATGGGGTGCGGGGCGCGAGCACCTCAGCCGGTGGGGGTGATCCGCCAGTGCCGGGTCCGCTCGTACTGGCGGCTGAGGCGGGCGAACGCCCCGCCCGAACGCAGGAGTTCGGCGGCGGTCCCGGCCTCGGTGACGCGGCCCGCGTCGAGTGAGACCACGTGGTCGGCGGCGGCCAGGGTCGCGGGCCGGTGGGCGATCACGATGACCGTGCGGTCGGGGTCGTCGCCGAGGTTGGCGATGGCCTGCGTGATCGCGGCCTCGTTCACCGGGTCGAGCGCGGAACTGGCCTCGTCCACAAGGACGACGCGGGCCCGCTTGAGCATGGCCCGGGCGATCGCGACGCGCTGCCGCTCGCCCCCGGACAACTGGGCGCCGGCCTCACCGACGCGGGTGCGCCAGCCGTCGGGCAGCCGCTCGATCACCTCGTCCAGCCGGGCCGCGGCGGCGGCCTTCTCCAGCTCGTCATGGGTGGCGTCCGGGTGGGCCAGCCGCAGATTGTTCTCGATCGTGTCGTCGAACAGGTAGACGTCCTGGAAGACGATGGCGATCTCGTCCTTGAGGACGGCGGGGTCGAGTGCGCGTACATCGACACCGCCGATGCTCACCCGGCCCGCGTCGACGTCGAAGAACCGGGCGACGAGCCGGGTGACGGTCGTCTTCCCGGACCCCGAGGGGCCGACCAGCGCCGTGGTGGTGCCGGGGCGGCAGTGCAGCGAGACGTCGCTCAGCGCGGGTGCGTCGCCGCCGGGGTAGGTGAAGGTGACCCGGGAGAACTCCACGTCGGGCGCGGCGATCCCGCGTACCGGAGCGGCCGGGACCGGCAGTGCGGGCAGGGCCAGCATCTCCTCGATGCGGGAGATCTTGTTGGTCATCGCGCGCAGGGCCCCGATGAGGTCGATGAGGTTGCCGAGGGGTTCCAGGAAGCGGGCGGCCAGCACCAGCAGCACGATCGCCTCGGCGACCTGGACCCGCCCGCTGAGGGCCAGTTCGGCGGCGAGCGCGAGCACCGCGACGAAGCCGGCCACGATGACGCCCGTGTACACGAAGAACGGCCGCCTGGCGCGGCGCATGCCGTCCCGGTAGGTCGCGCGGTGGTCCGCCAGCGCGGCGCGCATCCGGGGGGTGCCGTGGGCGTGGCCCGCGGCGCGCAGGACGGGCTGGGCCTGGCCCAGTTCGATCGCCCGGCCGGCGACGGCGGCCGACGCGCGTTCCAGCTCGGTCTCGGCGATCTCCGCGATCCTGGCGGCGCGCCGCAGCGCCCAGAGGGCGAGCAGGGCGACTGGGCCCATGGACGATCCCCACGGCGTCTCGATCGGCGAGGCGGCGGCCCTCTACGACCTCGCCCCTTCGACCCTGCGATGGTGGGAGTCCCGGCAGGTGCTCCCCGACCCGCCGCGGACCAACGGCCGCCGTGTCTACACCGAGACCGACCTCCGCCGGATCGGCCTCGCCTATCTGTGCTGTGTCACCGGGTCGATGCCGTTGGACCAGGCGTCGGTGGTGGTCACCGGCAGCCGGAACCGGGAATGGCAAGGCACGGTGAGGCGCCACGCGCGGGAGATCGAGGAGAGGATCCGGCGGTTGCAGAGCGCGCGGGCGTATCTGCTGCACCTCCTGCGGTGCCCGGACGACGACATCGTCACGCAGTGCCCGGACCTGGACGGCGAACTGGCGAGCCACACCCCGCGCGGACGCGTCGCGGCACCGGACCTGGTGGCCGCGGCCCGGTCCGCCCTCCGTGACGGAAAGACCGGCGGCCGGCGTGACGAAATGAACCCAGCGGACGTCTCCGCCCGCTGCGCCGTGTGTTCAGGCCGGTTCACCCCGTCGGCGCGGGGCCGTCACCGCACGTACTGCTCGGCGGCCTGCCGACAGCGGCAGTACCGGCGCAAGGCCGACTCCAGGTCCGCGCCCGACGCGTTCACCCCGCCCCCTGACGGCGGTTCAGCTCGGCGGCCGGCCGTGACATGACCGTACGGTCGGCACGCCGCACGACGGCGCGTACGAAGGGGGCCGCGAGCCGGTCGGATCAGGATGCCGATCGAGGCTTCCACCACCGTCAGCGCGTCAGCCTCGGGGACACCCGGCGTCTGGACCCCGCCGGGGACGGCTGACCGTCCTGCCGCTCGGGTGACGGTCCCCGCGTCACCGGAGCCGTGGCGCTCGGGCCGCAGCCGTACGGCGCACAGTGGCGGTGTGGATGTGGACGAGGTCGTTCGGGAGCTGTACGGGCTGCGGCCGTCGGAGTTCGTCGCGGCGCGGGACGCGTACGTCGCCCGGGCGCGCGAGGCGAAGGACACCGCCGCGGCGAAAGCCGTCGCCGCGCTCCGGCGGCCGGTGCTCGTGGCGTGGGCGGCGAACCAGCTCGCCCGTCAGCGGCCCGACGAGACCGAGCGGTTCCTCGCGCTGGCGGCCACCCTCCGCGAGGCGCACCGGGCCCTGGACCGCGAGCAGTTGCGCACAGCGGCGCGGGAGCAGCACCGGCTCGTCGCCGCGCTGACCCGTACGGCCGCCGACCTGGCCCAGGAGGGCGGACAGCCGGTGGGCGACCCGGTGCTGCGTGAGGTCGAGCAGACCCTGCACGCGGTACTCGCCCGCCCGGATGTCGCCGAGCTGTGGTCGGAGGGCCGGCTCACCAAGGTGCCCGATCCGGCCGTCGGTTTCGCCGATGTCACACCCGAGGACGCCGCTCCCCCGGCCCGCCCCTCCCCCACCGCGCCGAAGAAGCCCGCCGGCCGCGAGAAGGCACAGCGCCGGGAGGCGGAGCACCGGGAGGTGGAACGTCGGGAGGTGGAGCGGGCCCGTGTCGTGGCCCGGGAAGCCGCCGCCCGGGTCCGGAGCCGCGAGCGGGAGCTGGCCTCGGCGCACGACGACCGGACCGCGGTCGCGGGCCGGGTCCGGGAGGCGGTCGAGCGGGTCCGCCGCCTGGAGCGCGAACTGGCGCGGGCCCGGCAGGACCGCTCGGCCGCCGAAACCGCCGCGGCGACGGCGGACCGGGCGGTGCGCGCGGCGGAGCACGCCTTGGCCGAGGCCCGCCGGGCGGCGGCGCGGGCCGACCGCGGCGCGCCCCCGAGGACCGACCGGTGAGCAGGTCCGACGACGTTCTTCCGCCCGGAGCGATGAGTTCGGGTCCGTCGCACGGTCATGGTTGTCGAGAGATGACGACGGATCCACGGAGGACCCCATGCTCACCGACACGCCCGACTCCGCTCCCGCGCAGAGCCTTGAGGTTCCGGGCGCCCGCCTGCACTACGAGGTACGGGGGCAGGGCCCGCTCGTCGTGCTGGTCGGCGCGCCCATGGACGCCGGTGCCTTCGCCCCCCTGGCCGACCTGCTCGCCGCCGATCACACGGTGCTCACCACCGATCCGCGGGGCATCAACCGCAGCCCGCTCGACGACCCCGAGCAGGAGTCGACGCCGGAGCTGCGCGCCGGGGATCTGGCCCGGCTGATCACCCACCTCGACGCGGGCCCGGCGGTGGTCCTGGGCTCCAGCGGCGGAGCGGTCAGCGCCCTGGCGCTGGCGCAGGAGCACCCCGAGCTGGTGCGCACGGTCGTCGCCCATGAGCCGCCCCTGATCGAGCTGCTGGACGACCGCGCGCAGCTGCGTGCCGGGACCGAGGAGACGGTCACCGCCTATCTCGGCGGCGATGTGATCGGGGCGTGGAAGCGGTTCTTCGCCCAGGCCGGCATCGCCGTGCCCGAGCCGGTGGTGGAGCAGATGTTCGGCGGGGACCGGGACGCGCGGCAGGTGGTGGACGAACGCCGCTGGTTCGCCCACGAGATGCGTGCCACCACCTACTGGGCGCCCGACCTCGCCCGGTTGCGCGCGGTGCCGTGCCGCGTCGTGATCGGCGTCGGCGAGGACTCCGCCGGCCAGCTGTGCGACCGCACGTCCCGCGCGCTCGCGCAGGCGCTGGGCACCGGGCCGACCGTCTTCCCCGGCGACCACACTGGCTTCGTCGACGCCCCGAAGGAGTTCGCCGCCGCCCTGCGCGCCACCCTCCAGGACGGCTGACCGGCCGAGGGAAGGCATGAGCGCCCGGCCGCGGGGGTCCCCCGTGGCCGGGCGCTCGCCGTCCTGCCCGGCCGCCGCCCCGCATCACCCGTTCGGCGGATCAGCGGCTGCCCCCGGGGCCGTCCCCGCGTGCACTGGGTTCAGGTGTCGTGTGCCCGAACCCGGAGGTGGCGATGGACTCGACCGCGGCGGACGTGACAGCGGTACGAGGCCCGCTCGTCAGCTTCACGGGCGACCCGTTCCTCACCAGCCGTGAGGACGCCTTCGTCCACGAGAGTGACGGGCTGCTGATCTGCGAGAACGGTGTGATCACCGGGTGCGGTGACTACAGCGCGCTGCGCGACCGGCTCCCTGCGGGGGTGGAGCCCACGCACTACCCCGGACATGTGATCAGCGCCGGCTTCGTCGACACCCACATCCACTATGTGCAGACGGAGATCATCGCCGCCTTCGGTTCCCAGCTGATCGACTGGCTGAACCACTACACCTTCGTGGAGGAACAGCGTTTCTCCGACGCGGACTACGCGCGGCGCATCGCGTCCTCGTTCTGCGACGAACTGCTGCGCAACGGCACGACCACCGCCCTGACGTTCTGCGCCGTGTACCCGGCGTCGGTGGACGCGCTGTTCGAGGAGGCGTCGGCCCGCCGGATGCGGATGGCCGCGGGCAAGGTGCTGATGGACCGCAACGCCCCCGACGCGCTGCTGGACACGGCCCGGTCCGGCTACGAGGACTCGAAGGCGCTGCTGGAGCGCTGGCACGGCACGGGCCGCAACCTGTACGCCATCACCCCTCGTTTCGCGCCCACCAGCACCCCCGCGCAACTGGAGGCGGCCGGCACCCTCCGCCAGGAGCATCCGGAGGCGCTGATGCACACCCATGTCTCCGAGAACACCGGGGAGATCTCCTGGGTGCGCTCGCTCTTCCCCGAGCGCCGCGGATACCTGGACGTGTACGACCACTACGGCCTGCTCGGGCCGGGCGCGGTCCTCGCCCACGGGGTGCATCTGACCGGGCGGGAGCGCGGCCGGTGCGCGGAGACGGACACGGCGATCGCGCACTGTCCGACGTCGAACCTCTTCCTGGGCAGCGGACTGTTCCACCTCCACGACGCCAAGGACCCCCGGCGGCCGATGCGGGTCGGGCTCGGTACCGACATCGGCGCGGGCACCAGCTTCTCCCTGCTCGCCACCATGAACGAGGCGTACAAGGTCGCGGAGCTGAGCAACTATCCGCTCGACTCGGTCAAGGCGTTCTTCCTCGCCACGCTCGGCGGCGCGCAGGCCATGGGCATCGACGACAAGGTCGGCTCCCTCGCGCCCGGACACGAGGCGGACTTCGTGGTCCTCGACCCCCGGGCCACCCCGCTGCTGGCCGAGCGGACGTCCCGGGCCGGCGACATCGAGGAACTGCTGTTCGTCCTCGCCGTGATGGGTGACGACCGTACGGTCCGCGCCACCTATGTCGACGGCGCCCTGGCCCACGACCGCGACGCCGCCGCGTCCGCGGCCTGAGCCCGAACCGAGCGACGGGAGACCCCCTCATGGCGCACACCGCTTCCGCCGGGTCCGGCGGCGAGACCGGGCACGAGTACCGCAAGCATCCCGGTGCCAGGATCCTGCACGGCCCGCACCGCAGGATCGGCGGGGTCGAAGCCTGGATCATCTGGGGGCTGTGCACCGTCTTCGTCGTCTGGCTGTTCTCCATCCAGACGGGGTACGCCGTAGTCTCACCGGAGATCCAGAAGACCGCCGGCCTCACCGTCATCCAGATCAGCCTGGCCGGATCGATCTACACCTGGGCGTTCGCGCTGTGCCAGTTCTTCTCCGGGGCCCTGCTGGACCGGTTCGGCTCCCGCCCGCTGCTGGCCGTCGCGGTGGCCTTCGTCACCGCCGGCGCCTTCCTGTACGCGCAGACCACGAACATGGCCACGCTGGTGGCCGCGCAGGTCGTACTGGCCATCGGCTCGTCGTTCGGCTTCGTGGGCGCCGGATACATCGGCGGCCAGTGGTTCCCCGCGGCCCGGTACGGGCTGATGTTCGGCCTGGTGCAGTCGCTGGCCTCGCTCGGCTCCGCCTTCGGCCAGCCGGTGATCTCCTGGCAGCTCACCAAGGTCACCTGGCAGCAGCTCCTGAACGGGTTCGGGGCCGGGGGTGTGGTGCTGATCGTGCTGTTCGCGCTCCTGGTCCGCAATCCCGGCCCCGGCCCGGAGGAACTGGCCCAGCGCTCCGCCGCGACCCCCGCCCGACCGCCGCTGGTGTCCAGCATCTTCCGTGACCTCGGGGCCTGTTTCCGCAACCGCAATGTGGTGCTGTCCGCCGCCCTGGCGGGCGTCTCCTTCGGCTCGATGCTCGCCATGGGTGTGCTGTGGGGCCCGCGTCTGATGGAGGCGCGCGGCGCCGAGACCTCCCTGGCCGCCGTGCTGACCGCCATGTCCTGGCTGGGTCTGGCCGTGGGCGCCCCGCTGTTCAATCTGCTCTCCGACCACTGGAACAACCGCCGGGTCCCCGCCGTGTGCGGGGTCCTGCTCCAGGCGGCGGCGATCTCGCTGCTGATCTATCTGCCCAGCGAGACCAACAGTGTCTCCGTCGTCACCATGTTCTGCGTCGGTCTCTTCGCCGGGGCCCACATGCTCGGATTCACCGTCGCCGGCGAGTCCGTCCCGGGCGCGCTGGTCGGCAGCTCCGCCGCCATCGTCAACGGTGTCTGCTTCATCATCGGCGGACTGCTCCAGGCCATCCCCGGCCGTCTTCTGCCGGACCACCCCCACCTGAGCGACTACGGTCACGCCCTGCTGCTCATGCCCATCCTGCTCGTCCTCGGCGCCCTGGCCGGCTTCTTCATCCACGACACCGGAAGGACGCGCGGGAGCGGGGCCTCCGAGGTTGGCTGAAGCCCGCCGCCGGGGTGAACGGCGTTGCTAGCGTGGTCATATGAAGTTCCGTCATGTGGGCAACAGCGGGTTGATCGTGAGTCGGCTCGCCTACGGCAACTGGCTGACGCGGAGTTCCACGAGAGGTGCGGAGACAGATCTGGCGTGTGTCCGGGCGGCCCTCGACGTGGGGATCACCACCTTCGACACGGCGGACCTCTACGCGGAGGGGGCGGCGGAGGAGTCACTGGGGCGGGCCCTGAAGGGTGAGCGGCGCGAGGGGCTGGAGGTGCTCACCAAGGTGTTCGCGCCCACCGGCCCGGGGCGCAACGACATGGGGCTCTCCCGCAAGCACATCAGGGAGTCCATCGAGAGTTCGCTACGGCGCCTGGGCATGGAGTACGTCGATATCTACCAGGCCCATCGGTACGACCACTCCACCCCGCTGGAGGAGACCATGGAGGCGTTCGCCGATGTGGTCCACTCGGGCAAGGCGCACTACATCGGGGTCTCCGAGTGGACCGCCGAGCAGGTGCGGCGCGGTCATGCGCTCGCCCATGAGCTGAGGATCCGGCTGGTGTCCAACCAGCCGCAGTACTCGGCGCTGTGGCGGGTCCCGGAGGCCGAGGTGATGCCGGTGTGCGAGGAGCTGGGCGTGGGGCAGATCGTGTGGTCGCCGTTGGCCCAGGGGGTGCTGACCGGCAAGTATGCGCCGGGTCAGGGGTGGCCGGAGGGCTCGCGGGCCGCCGACACCAACGACGGCACCGAGGTGCTGACGCCCTGGCTCACCGACGATGTCCTGGGCCGGGTGCAGCGGTTGCGGCCGATCGCCGGTGACGTGGGGCTGACCCTGGCCCAGCTCGCGCTCGCCTGGGTGCTGCGGCATCCGAACGTGTCGGCCGCCGTGCTCGGCGCGTCCCGGCCCGAGCAGCTCACCGACAACGCCAAGGCGCTCGACGCGCGTCTGGACGACGACGTGGTGGCGGCCGTCGACGCCCTGCTCGGTCCGGTCGCCACCCGGGATCCGGCCCTCACCGAGACCAGCAGCCCGGTGGATCCGCGGTGGCGGCTGGCCTGACGCACGGGCCGGGGCCCGCTCTCCCGCACCCGTGGGAGAGCGGGCCCCGCCGCCGGGACGCCGACCGGCGTCACCAGGTCACGGGCAGCCTCAGCAGACTGCGCACCTGCATCCCGTCCTTCCATTCCAGGCTCGCCACCGGTACCGCGCACCGCAGTGCCGGGAACCGGGTGAGCAGGGAGTCGACGGCCACGAGCAACTCCAGCCGGGCCAGGGGGGCGCCGAGGCAGCGGTGGATGCCGTAGCCGAAGCCCAGATGCGGATTGGGCTCCCGGGCGGGGTCGAAGCGGTCGGGGTCCGCGAAGACCGTCGCGTCCCGGTTGGCGGAGGGGATCGCGGGCAGGACGGACTCCCCCGCGCGCACCAGGGTCCCGCTCAGTTCCACGTCCTCCCGGGCGTAGCGGGCGAAGGTGACATGGGAGATGAGCGGGACGTAGCGCAGGAGTTCCTCGACGGCGCCGGGGAGCAGCGCGGGCCGCTCCCTCAGCCGGGCCAGTTCCTCGGGGTGGGTGAGCAGTACGTGGAGGGAGTCGATCAGCTGGGAGGAGACCGTCTCATGGCCCGCGATCAGCAGGACGCTGGCCAGTTCGATCAGTTCCTGCTCGGAGAGTCGCTCCTCCTCGTCGCTGGCCTTGACCATGGCGCTGATCAGGTCGTCCTGGGGCTCGGCGCGGCGGCGTACCATGAGCTTGCCGATGTAGTCGTACAGCCGCCGGGTGTCCTCCTCGATCTCTTCCGGTGTCATCACGGTGGTCGCGGAGAAGGCGTCGAGCCAGCCGCGGAACTGCTCCCGGTCCTCGAACGGCACGCCCAGCAGATCGCAGATGACGGTGGCCGCGAACGGTACGGCGAAGCCCTCCATCAGATCGCCGGGGGCACCCGCCGCCTCCAGCGCGTCGATGAGGGCGCCCGCCTCCTGTTCGACGCGCGGACGCAGCCGCTCCACGCGGCGCACGGTGAACACCTTGGCCAGCAGCCGCCGCAGCCGGGCGTGGTCGTGCCCGTCCATGCCGAGGATGCTGGTGTGGATGGGCAGCGGGGTCAGCCGTGACTCGTCGTGCTCGGCGGCCAGGGCGCGGCTGAAGCGGGGGTCGCCGAGGATGGTCTTCATGTCGGCGTGCCGGGTGACCAGCCAGGCGTCCTCGCCGTACGGGCAGGAGACCCGCACCACGGGCTCCTCGGCGCGCAGACGTTCGTAGACCGGGTCCACGTCGAGGGCGACGGCCTCGTGGAAGGGGTAGGACGGCGGGGTCTGCGCGGTCGGTCGCTGGGGTGTGGTCCGCTCGGTCATGCGGTGCGTGCCTCCTGGAGTCGGTCGGTGCGGCTGATGAGGCTCTTGGGCCGCAGGTCGGTCCAGTGCTTGTCGACGTAGGCCAGGCACTCGGTGCGGGCGGCCGGGCCGTGCGCGGTGCGCCAGCCGGCCGGGACGGGGGTGAACGCGGGCCACAGACTGTGCTGTTCCTCGTCGTTGACCAGGACCAGGAAGACGGCGTCGGCGTCGTCCCAGGGGTTGCTCACACTCACAGGTGGTCCTTCCGTGGGGCAATGCGGTGCGGTGCGGTGCGGTGTGGAGGGGAGGGGAGGGGAGGGGAGGGTGCGGTGCGGGGTCAGGAGACCGGCGACGGCACGGGCAGGGGCTGCGGGAAGAAGCCGGTGCCGACGAAGTGGTCGATGTACGTCCCGAGCAGCGGGGCGTCCAGCGCGGGGAAGGTGATGCCCGAGTCCGCGAGTCCGGCCAGGGTGTTGGCGCGGTCGAAGCGGAGCCCGCCGAGCCGGGTGAGCGCGGGCAGGATGTCGGTGAGCAGTACCGCCGCGTCGAGTTCCGCCGTACCGGTGCGGGCGTGCTCGTGCACGGTGCGTGTCCACGCGTCGGGGCTCAGTCGGTCCAGCCGGTAGCCGCGGGCGCGCAGCAGGTCCAGGATGTCGGTGACCTCGACGGGGGTGGGGCAGACCAGATGGTGGGCGAGGCCCGTGCTGCCGGGGTGTCGGGAGAGGGCCACGACGGCGGCGGCGACGTGGTCGACGGGGACGAGGTCGACCAGCGGCGGGCCGAACGGGCAGGGCTCCGGGGTCGGTGCCGCGCCCACCAGCAGCATGGCGCGCACCAGATGCCAGAACACGTCCCGGTGGGAGCCGGCCCCGCTGCGGGTGTGGCCGCTGATCCGGCCGCAGCGGTACACGGTGACCGGGACACCGCGTTCACCGGCCGCCCACACCAGTTCCTCGGCCACCCACTTGCTGGCCGGATAGCCGCCCGGCATCACCTGCCGTGCCCGCAGTCGGCGTGACTCGGGCACGGGCCGCCCGGGGCCGTCCGCGTCCGGGTCCACGGCGACGGCGGCGGTGGAGAGGTGGTGCACGGGTGCCCCGCCGGCCCGCGCCGCCAGCCTCAGCACTTCCTGGGTGCCGGACACATTGGCGGGGCGCAGCAGGTCGTACGGGTCGACGGCGCTGACGCGGGCGCCGTTGTGGTAGATGGCGTCCGTCCGGCGGGCGAGGTGCTCGAACCGTTCGGGGCCCAGGCCGAGGAGGGGGCGGGTCAGGTCGCCGGGGACGGGCACGATCCGGCGCCGGGTGGCCGGGGTGGTGGTGAGTCCGTGTGCGGTGAGTCCGTCCAGGACGCGTCGCAGGGCCTGGGCCTCGGTGTCGGCCCGGACCAGGCAGTGGATGTCGGCGTCGGTGCGGTCGAGGAGTTCGCGGAGCAGGAACGCGCCGAGGAACCCGGTCGCTCCGGTCAGCAGGACGGCTTCGCGGCGGGCGGGGTCGGACGGCCGGGGTGCGGGCCGGACGGTGATGTCGGGGTCGAGTCGCGCGTCGGCCGTCAGCCGGTCGGGGCCGGGACCGGCTGAGCCGCCCGCACCGCCGGGACCGGCGGGACTGTCGGGGGTGTCGAGCACGGCGAGCAGCGCGCCCGGGGTCTGGTGCTCGAAGAGCGTGCGGACCGCCACGGTGACGCCCGTACGGAGCTGGATCGCGCTGATCAGCCGGGGCACCAGCAGGGAGTGCCCGCCCAGGTCGAAGAAGCTGTCGTCGAGGGTGACCTGTGGCACCTTCAGGACCTCGGCGAACAGGTCGCACAGCAGTCGTTCGCGTGCGGTGCGCGGGGCCCGTCCCGTCGGCAGGGCCGTGAAGTCGGGTGCCGGGAGGGCGGTCCGGTCGATCTTGCCGGTGCGGGTGACCGGCAGGGCGTCCAGCACCGTGACCACGGCCGGGACCAGATGGTCGGGGAGCCGGTCGGCCAGCCGGGCCCGCAGGGTGTGGCCGTCGGGGCGGGGGCCGGACGGGGTGGGGACGGCGTACCCGGCGAGCAGGGTGCCGCCGTGCCGGTCCGGGCGGGGTACGACCACCGCCTGTGCCACCCCGGGCAGGGCCTGGAGGGCGGCCTCGGTCTCGCCGGGTTCGACCCGGAAGCCCCGGATCTTGACCTGGTCGTCGGCGCGGCCGATGAACTCCAGCTCGCCGTCGGGGTTCCAGCGCGCCAGGTCACCGGTCCGGTACATCCGGCTGCCGGGCGCGCCGAACGGGTCGGCCACGAACCGGTCCGCGGTCAGGGCGTGGCGGCGCAGATAGCCGCGGGCCACCCCGGCCCCGGCGACGTGCAGTTCGCCGACCACGCCGGGCGGCACCAGGCACAGGTCGTGGTCGAGGACGTAGACGCGGGCGTTGACGGTGGCGCGGCCGAGGGGCGGGGTGACGGGGGCGGACAGCGCGCCGCTGAGGGTGGCGCACACGGTGGTCTCGGTGGGGCCGTAGCCGTTGAGCAGGCGCCGCCCGGGCGACCAGCGGCGGACCGTCTCGCCGGAGGACGCCTCACCGGAGACGATCATGGAGGTGAGGGACGGCAGCCGGGCGGGCTCCAGCACGCTGAGGGCGGCCGGGGGCAGGGTCGCGTGGCTGATCCGGTGCCGGGCCACCAGCGCGGTGAGCGCGGGGCCGGGCGCGATGGCCTCCGCGGGTGCCATGACGAGCGTCGCACCGGTCAGCAGCGCGCCCCACACCTCCCATACGGCGCCGTCGAAGGCGTGCGGGGCGAACTGGAGGACGCGGCTGTCCGCCGTCACCCCGAACCGGCGCCGCTGTGCCTCGACCAGCCCGGCGATGCCGGAGTGGGTGACCACCACGCCCTTGGGGCGGCCGGTGGATCCGGAGGTGTAGACGAGGTACGCGGGATGCTCGCAGGTCAGCGGGGCCTGTCGGTCGGCGTCGGTGACGGGGGCGCCGGAGCGGCCGGCCACCGCGCGCCGGACGGCCTGGGTGTCCAGCACGATCCTCGGCTGATCGAGGGTGTCGGGCAGGGCGGGCGCGGTGGCGGTGTCGGTGAGCAGGACGGCCGGGCGGGCGTCCTGTGCGACGAGCGTCAGGTGCGCGGCCGGGTGGGCGGGGTCCAGGGGGAGGTAGGCGCCGCCGGCCTTCAGTACGGCGAGGGCGGCGACGACCGCCTGGGGGGTGCGCGGCAGGGCGATGCCCACCAGGTGCTCCGGGCCGATGCCGTGGGCGATCAGTTCGCGTGCCAGTCTGCTGGAACGGCGGTCCAGTGTGCGGTAGTCGACGGTGCGGACCCGTCCGGTGCCGTCGTCGTGGCGCAGTGCGACGGCGCGCGGGGTGCGTCGGGCCTGGGTGCGGAACAGCTCCGGCAGGGTGCTGCGGGGTACGTCCTCGTCGGGCTGTCCGCTCCGGGCGAGCAACCGGGCGCGTTCCTCGGGCAGCACCACGTCGAGGGAGCCGAGTCGGCGCCCGGGGTCGGCGGTGGCCTCGGCCAGCAGCCGGGTGAAGCGGCTGAGCAGTTGCTCCACGTCGGTCCGGTCGAACAGGTCGGTACGGTACTCCGCGACCCCGGTCATGCCGTCCGCGCGCCGGTCGGGGCCGTGGCGTTCCTCCAGGCTGAGCGCGAGGTCGAGGCGGGAGGCCCCGGTGTCGGCGTGCCGTGGGGTGACGGTCAGTCCGGGGAGGTCCGGGGGGTGGCTCGGGGCGTTCTGGAGTGCGAGCAGCACCTGGAACAGCGGGTGCCGGCCGGGGCCGCGCGTGGGGGCCAGGGCGTCGACCAGCCGCTCGAAGGGCAGGTCCTGGTGGGCGTAGGCGGCGAGGTCGGCCTCCCGGACCCGGGCCAGCAGGTCGCGGAAGGCGGGGTTGCCGGAGGTGTCGGTGCGCAGGACCAGGGTGTTGACGAAGAACCCGACGAGGTCGTCGAGCGCGTGGTCGGTGCGCCCGGCCACCGGGGTGCCGATCACGATGTCCCGGCCCGCGCCGAGCTTGGTCAGCAGTGCGGCCAGCGCGGCGTGCAGCACCATGAAGACACTGGCGCCCCATTCCTCGGCCACGCGGGTCACCTGCCGGTGCAGGGGGGCGTCCAGGGTGAAGTGCACGGTGGCGCCGGGGCTGCCCGCCGCGGGGGTGGCGGTCGGGTTCCTTCGCGCGGTGGGCAGGGTCGTCCGCTCGGGCAGGTCGGCGAGTGTGTCGCGCCAGTGGTCGAGTTGCCGGGCGGCGGCGCTGTGCGGGTCGCCCTGGTCGCCGAGCAGGGCGCGCTGCCAGAGCGTGTAGTCGGCGTACTGGACCGGCAGCGGCGCGGGGTCCGGGGCGCGGCCCGCCCTGCGGGCGGTGTAGGCGGCGGCGAGGTCGCGCCACAGCGGGGCGAGGGACCAGCCGTCGCAGGCGATGTGATGGACCACCAGGGCGAGGACGTGCCGGTGCGGCGCGGTGCGCAGCAGCCGGGCGCGGACCGGCAGGTCACGGGCGAGGTCGAAGGGCGGACGCACCACGGCCGCGATCGCCGCGGTCAACGCGGACTCTCCGGTGACGTCGGTGATATCGGTGACATCGGTGCTATCGGTGACATCGGTGACGTCCGTGGTCCCGAGTCGGATGCGGGCCTCCGCGCCCTCCAGCACCCGCTGGTAGGGCACCCCCGCGACCTGGGGGAAGACGGTCCGCAGGCTCTCGTGCCGGGTCAGTACGTCGGTGAGGGCCCGCTCCAGGGCGGTCCGGTCCAGCGGGCCTTCGAGGTCGAGGACCAGCGGCACATGGTAGGCGGGGCCCACGTCGTCCAGTTGGCCGAGGAACCAGAGCCGGCGCTGGGCGTAGGACAGCGGTACGCGCTCGGGGCGGTCCGCCGTGGTGAGCGCGGGGCGCTGTCCGGCCGAGGCGAGCCGTACCGCGTCGGCCAGTCCGGCGACCGTGGGCGTCTCGAAGACACTGCGCACCGGCAGTTCCACGCCGAGCGCCGCGCGGAGCCGGGTGCTGAGCCGGGTGGCGGAGAGCGAGTGGCCGCCGAGTGCGAAGAAGCTGTCGTCGATGGTGACCTCGCCGACGCCGAGGATCGCGGCGAACAGTTCGCACAGCAGCCGCTCCAGCGGATCGCGCGGCGGCCGTCCGTCCGGGTCCGTGCCCGCGCCGGGCTCGGGGAGCCGCTGCCGGTCGACCTTGCCGTTGGCGGTCAGGGGCAGGCTCTCCAGCACGACGGTCGCGGCCGGCATCAGGTACTCCGGCAGCCGGTCGCCGAGGTAGGCGCGGACGGAGGCGAGCAGCGCGCCGGTGTCGCGGGCCCGGGCCGGGGCGTTGACCAGCGAGGTCAGGGGGGCGCCGGTCGCCCGGGGCGCGGTGGGGCCGGGGGTGCCCGGGGGGCGGGTGGTGAGGGTGATGTCGAGGGTCTCGGGTGCGGTGGCCGACCAGACGGCGGAGGCCCGCATCCCGAGGGCGTCGGCGAGGTGGTGGAAGTCCTCCAGATCAGGCGGCTCGGGCACGGCCGGGGGCTCGGGCGAGTGCGTCCGCTCGGGCGAGGCCGGGGGCGCGGGCGGGTGCGGCGGCTCGGACGAGGCCGAGGGCTCGGGCGAGTGCGGCGGCTCGGGCGGGTGCGGCGGCTGGGGTAATCGACCGGCGTGGGCGTGGGCCCCACCGTCCACCCGGCCGTCCACCCGGCCGTCCGTCCGGCCATCCACCCGGCCATCCGTCCGGTTATCCGTCCGGTCCCCTCGCTCGTCCGTCCGGACGTCCCCTCGCGATTCCCCTCGCTCGTCCGCCAGGGTCCGTATCGCGTGGTGGACGGACCGGAGCCGGGCGTCGGGGACTCCGGTCACCCTGACCTCGCCCGTTCCGGACCGCCCCGACCGACCGGCCAGTTCGGCGAGGTCGGCGAGGGTCGCGAAGTCCCGCCCGAGGGCGAGTTCCCGGCCCTCGGACGGCACCGGGACCGGAACCGTGCCCGGGGGGCCACCCGCCTTGCGCAGCACCACGTCGTACCGGTAGCGGGTCAGCTCATTGACGTACCGGCCCCGCTTGACCCGTACCTCACTGCCGATGGCCTCGGGCAGGGCGGCGGCCAGTTCGGTGAAGAAGGCGGGGTCGACCAGCAGTTCCTTCTCCCGGACCAGGCTCTGCTCCACGGCCGCGCACAGGGCCGCGCCCTCGTGCGGCCCGTCGGATCGGTGCAGGTGGACGTCCGTGTGGAAGGTGCGCAGCAGTCGCAACTGCCGTACGTCGCCGACGAACACGGCGCCGCCGGGGGCCAGCAGGTCCATCGCCGCGGTGAGGACGTCGGCGAGGTAGCCGCCGTCGGGGAAGTACTGGGTGACCGAGTTGACGACGACGGTGTCGAAGAAGCCGTGCGGGAGTTCCCCGGTGCGGTCGGCGGGCAGGGCGCGCAGTTCGACGCGGCCGGCCAGGTCCGGGTCCTTGCGTACGTGGCTCTCCAGCGCGGCGACGGCCTGGGGCGAGAGGTCGGTGCCCCAGTAGGTCTCGCACTCGGCCGCCAAGCGGGCGAGCAGCAGGCCGGTGCCCACGCCGATCTCCAGCACCCGGCGGGGGCGGAGTTCGCGGATCCGGGTCACGGTCGCGTCCCGCCACTCGCGCATCTGCTCCGGTGGGATGGGCCGTCCGTCGTAGCTGCTGTTCCAGCCGGAGAAGTCCTCGCCGAAGGGGGCTCGGGCGGTGTCCTGGTAGAGGGTGTCGTAGATCCGCCGCCACTGGGAGACGGGCTCGTCCTCGGCGCCGGGTCTCGCGTCCGGGTCGGGTTCGGCGGGGACGACGTAGGCGATCAGCCGCTGCTGGCCGGCGCGGTCGGGGCGGGCGACGACGGTGGCCCGCGCGAGGTCGGGGTGGGTGCCGAGGACGGCGGTGACCTCGCCGGGCTCGACCCGGAAGCCCCGAATCTTGACCTGGTCGTCGCCGCGGCCGACGAACTCCAGTGCTCCCTCGTGGCCACGGCGTACCAGGTCGCCGGTGCGGAAGAGACGGGCGCCGGGTGCGCCGTGCGGGTCGGCGACGAAGCGCTCGGCGGTCCGCGCGGACTGCCCCCAGTAGCCGCGGGCCAGGCCCGAGCCGCCGAGGTACAGCTCTCCCGTGCCGCCGGGCGGGACCGGACGCAGTCGCGCGTCGAGCACATGGGTGCGCATCCCGGCCATGGCGGTGCCGATCGGGACCACCGTGCCGAGGGCGGTGGCGTCGCTGACGCGGTGGCAGGTGGCGAAGGTGGTGGTCTCGGTGGGGCCGTAGCCGTTGACGACGGCGGTGTCCGGGCAGGCGGCCAGGACCCGGCGCACGGCGGGGGCCGGGACCTCGTCGCCGCCGGTCCACACCTCGCGCAGTCCGGCGAAGCACGCCGGGTCCTCCTCCGCGAGGACGGCGAACAGCCCGGCCGTCACCCACATCGCGGTGACGCCGTACCCGGTGACGGCCTCCGCCACCGTGCGGGCGTCCGGTTCGGCCGGTGCCACCACCACGGCGCCGCCGGTGAGCAGCGGCACCCACAGTTCGTAGGTGGAGGCGTCGAAGGCGTGTGGTGAGTGGAGCAGCATCCGTCGGTGCGCGCCGCCGTGCCAGGCGCGGTCCTCGGTCAGGCCCACCACGTTGCGGTGGGTGACCGCGACGCCCTTGGGGGTGCCGGTGGAGCCGGAGGTGAACATGACGTACGCCAACTGCTCCGGATCCACGGTGCTGTGCGGGCCGTCGGAGGCCCGCCCGGTCCCGGGGTCGGTGGGGAGGCGGTCGGCCGGGGGCACCGCGACGGTGTGCCGGCCGGCGGCGGCCGATGGCGGCGGCGCCCCCTCGGCCGTCAGCAGCAGCCCTGCGTCCGTGCGGTCCAGCAGCGACGTGAGGCGCGCGGTCGGCTGTCGGGGGTCCAGCGGCAGGTAGCAGCCACCGGACCGGGCGACCGCGAGCAGGGCGACGACCAGTTCCGCCGAGCGGTCGAGCAGGACGCCCACGACGGACTCGCGGCCGACGCCCTCGGCCGTGAGCCGGTGGGCCAGAGCGGCGACCCGGGCGTCCAGTTGGCGGTAGGTCAGGGTGAGTGGGCCGCTGATCAGGGCCGGGGCGTCGGGGGTGCGCCCGACCTGTCGGGCGAACGCCCGGGGAAGGCTCAGGTCGGGCACGTCGGGCACGTCGGGCACGTCGGGCACGTCGGGGTCGGCCGACGCGCCGTGGGCGGCGGGGGTGGCAGGGCGGTGCTGTTCGGCGGGATGCACCTCGGGTCGTTCGGCAGGACGTTCGGCGGGGCCCTCGGGAAGACGCCCCGAAGGGTGCGGGACAGACACGTGCACGGAACTCCTCTGCACTCCTGGCGTGGGGACGGACCAGACGGACTGGGGCACAGGTTGCTCGAAGACGCGCGGCGAATCGTGTCAGAGAATGTCGGGACCGCGTATTGCCATAGTCATGTTTTCGGCTTTTCTCGCGCACATAGCGTCACGGATCGGCAACCCTGCGCAACGCCGCTGGTGTGCAGGCCGGAGCGCTTGCTTCCGGCACCGGGGGACGGGTCCCGCCCGGCCACGGAGCGCTTCAAGTTCGGTATCCGTTCGACTACTCGGGGTGCACGACATTGGCCGGAAGCCGCGCCCGTCCGTCTCGGTGGCCGACCAACCTTCGGCAAAGCACGGCCGTGGGCCACGCCTCGGTGAGACGATCGCGCGCCTGGCCGGACCCCGTTCGCCGAGATTCCGTACCGCGAGAAGGAGATCCGATGGATGCCCCAGTCCCCCACCGTTCCACAGCCGCCTCCAGCACCACATCCACGGCGTCAGCCACAGGCAGGACCACGACCGGCGCCTTCCGCCCCGACACGGGCGTCATCGCGGAGATGATCGGCCGCCCGATGCGTTTCGACTCCCCCGGCTACCCGCCCGACGCGACCTACGCCGAGGTCGCCGCCGACCGGGTCCGGCGCGCCTGGCGGAGCCTCGGGCTCACCGGTGAGAGCCATGCCTCGGTGCTCGCCCTGCTCCAGGAGTTGACCCAGCCCTGGGGTGGCCGCCCCGTCGGCACCCCTCCCGAACGCGCCGGCTGGGTCGCCATCGACGGCTCGCCGTTCGAACCGTCCGTCGCCTGGGCCGGTGACCAGGCCGGGGTCCGGCTCTCCCTCGAAGCCCCCGGTGACGGCACGGCGTTCTCCCGGATGCGGGACGGGATGGCCTTCACCCGGCGTCTGGCCGGACGCCCCGGTGTCTCGCTCGACCGGCTGCTCGCCATCGAGGACCTCTTCATCGACGAGGACCCCCAGGGCTACTTCACCCTGGCCCACGCGGTGGCCTGGCGACCGGGCGCGGATCCCGAGTACAAGATCTTCCTCAACCCCGCGGTGGCGGGCCGGGAACGGTCCGCGCAGCGCACCGCGCGGGCCATGCGCACCCTCGGTCTGCACACCCCCTGGCAGGCACTGGCGAACCACCTCGGCGGCGAGTTCGGCCCGGCCCACGAGCCGGTGGCGATCGCCCTGGACCTGACCGGCGGCCCGGACTTCCGCGCCCAGCTCTACTTCGCGCACTCCGGTGTCGGTCCGGCCGACATCGACGCCAAGGCCGCCATCGCCCGCGACCACGTCCCCGGCCTGTTCACCCGGGCGCTGGAGCAGATCAACGGCCCGTACGGCACGGCGGCCTGGCGGCGCAAACCCCCCGTGACCACCTTCACCCTGGACACCCGCCACGATCTGCCGAGCGCGACGGTCTACGTCCCGCTCATCCCCGTGCACGACCACGACGCCGCCGCCCGGGACCGCGTGGCCGCCTTCCTGCGCTCCGAGGGCTCCCTGTCGGCCGACCCCTACTCCAAGCTGCTGGACGACCTCGCCGACCGCCCCCTGACCGAGTCGCTCACCCAGAACTTCATCTCCTACCGGGGCGGGGACACCCCGCGCTTCTCCGTCTACCTCGCCCCGGGCCTGTACCGCGCGACGCCCTGACCACGATCCCCGGTGGCGGCGCACCAGGGTCTGTCGTTCGGATCAGCCCGGCCATGAGAAACGGTGCTGCTCGGTCGGCCGACGCCGGGATGATCCGAACGACGGGCCCTAGCCCTGGTGCAGCCACCAGAAGGACGCCGGGTGGAAGTGGCGGGTCACCCCGAGCCGCCGCCACAGGGGAGCGAGGATCTGCCGCAGTTCGGGGTCGGCGTGGACGAAGGCGTTCGGGAGCTGGACGTCGAACCGCTCGGGTGCCGCGGTGAGCAGCGCGGCCAGCAGGTACTGCTCGGAGTAGAGCCGCCAGCGCCAGGACGCGGGATAGTCGGCCGGGAGCATGATGTCGTGGACCTGGATCAGCACACCGGGCTTGAGCCTCGGGAGCAGTTCGAGGAAGAAGACCATCACGTCCGAGCCCATGTGGAGCCGGTGCGAGCCGTCCAGGAAGAGGATGTCGCCCGCCTCAAGCTCCGCGAAGACGGTGTGGTCCGCGTCCTGGAGCGGCACGCGGAGCACGACGTCGCAGAGATGGTCGACGTACGCCCTCGGCTGTGGGTCGATCGAGGTGATCCGGGTGTTCAGCCCCAGGTCGGAGACGGCCTGTCGGGCGAACTTGGTGGAGTTCCCGGAGCCGACCTCCACATACCGGGCCGGTCTGCGCTCGGCGAGCATGCCGTAGAGGGAGAGCGCGTCCAGCGGGGGGAGCCAGGTGTTGCCCCAGTAGGCGGTGGCCGCCTTCTCCACCCCGCGCAGCGGGATCCGGGCGAGCGCGTCGGCATGGTCGAGGAAGCCGGTCAGCCGCTTCGCGTAGCACGGCCGGTTGTCTTCCAACAGCCGCCTTACCGCGCCCAGTTCGGCACGGGGCTCCGGGGTGCGCACATGGTCCAGGAACACCGGCCGGGCGAGGCCGGTGGCCCACATCAGCAGTCCGAAGGCGGTGGGCCGGCTCTCCAGCCGGTCCAGCCCCCGTTGGAGCGCGGGGAACCGCTCGAAGAGGGTGAGGGAAGGTTCACGTACGGCGGTCGGGTTCGGAGCGCGCAAGGCGAGGGGCCCTTCGGTCGACGACACGGCCGGGACGACGTACTGGCGGTGATCCTTCCCCGGGCAACACCGCCACTATCCCTGCACCCACGCCCCGCGTCCGGGTTCAGTCGGTGAAGTCCACCCCGCTCCCGCGTCGGGTCCGGTCGACCGACAGGCTGAAGACGTCGGGGCGGCCGTAGTGGCCCGCGAGGTCCAGGTCCAGGGCCTCCTCGTAGCGGCGGCCCGTGTCGAGGCGCGCCGTGATGAGCCGGGCCTCGCCGAGGACGGGCTCCACGATCCAGGCGCCGTCGGGGCCGACGACGCTCGAACCGCCGGTGAAGAGCAGGCCGCTTCCCGGCGCGTCCGGGCCCACTCCGGCCCGGTAGGCGGCCAGCAGATCGGCGGGGACGTCGTCGGTGGACAGCACCAGGCCCGCCGACACCACGAAGCAGCGGCCCTCCAGGGCGTACGAGCGGGCGGCGATCACATGGCTCTCCGGCATGTCGGGCCAGGCGGCGACATGGATCTCCTCGTGCTGTGCGTGCAGCGCGTGGCGGGCCAGCGGGTGGAAGTGCTCCCAGCAGACCAGCGAGCCCACCCGGCCGGCCGGGGTGTCGACGACCCGCAGCCCCGCTCCGTCCCCGGCCGCCCAGACGATCCGTTCGGTGTGGGTGGGCGTCAGCTTGCGGTGCACGTTGAGGGTGCCACCGTCCGGGCCGATGGTGAGCAGGGAGTTGTAGAGGGAGCCGGAGGACGGCGCGGCCCGCTCGTTGAGGCCGAGCACGACCGTCACCCCGTGTTCCCGGGCCGCGGCCCGTACCGGGGCGAGGGCGTCGTCGCCCCCGGGGTCCAGGACGGGGCTCTGCTCCAGCAGCCGGGCGTGCCAGTGCCGCGCCTCGGCGTCCCGCCAGCCCGCCAGCCCGAACACCCACGCCGGGTAGCAGGTGAGCCAGGTCTCGGGGAAGACGACGAGGTCCGCGCCCGCCCGGGCGGCCTCGGTGATGTGGGCGGTGGCCCGGCGCAGCGACTCGTCCAGGTCCAGCAGGGCGGACGGCTGCTGGACGATGGCGACGGTGGTGGTCATGACCGCTCCTCCGCGGGGCGTGCGTACAGCGCGGGGCGCCGGTCCGCGTGGACGTCGTTGCGTTCGCTGATGGCCTTGTCACGGGCCGCGGCCAGGTCGACGGTGGCGGTGAGCACCGCTTCCTCGCCCAGCCGCAGCGGGGTCACGGGATAGCCGTCGGCGTCGATGACCGCGCTGCCGCCGAGCCAGTCCTGGCCGCGTTCCGTGCCGGTCCGGTCGGCGACCGCGACGAACATGCGGTTCACGGAGGCGTCGGCCTGGACGCGGACGATCTCGCCGGGCCGCTCGCCCTCCGGGCGCGGGTAGAGCGGCCAGTTGACGGGGCCGCACAGCAGTTCCGCGCCGTCCAGGGCGGCGCGCCGCACCCACTCGGGGAACTCCAGGTCGTAGCAGACCATGAACCCGATGCGGCCGTACGGGGTGTCGACGACCGGCGGGGATGTGTCGCCCGGGGAGAAGCCCCAGGTCTTCTCCCCGTTCCACAGGTGGGCCTTGCGGTAGGTGGCGCGCAGTCCGGTCGGGTCGACGAGGGCCGCCGCGTTGTAGACGTGTCCGTCCTCGCCGCGTTCCGCGAAGCCGCCGACGACGACCAGGTCGTGGCGGGCGGCGAGGGCCTCCCACTCCCTCAGCGTGGCGCCGTCCAGCGGCTCCGCCACGGCCCGCAGTTCCTCCGCGTCGGCGAAGACGTAGCCGGTGGCGGCCAGTTCCGGCAGGACGACGACCCGCGCGCCGCGTCCGGCCGCCGTCTCCACCGCGGTACGGATCCGCCGCCGGTTGCCCTCGGTGTCGCCGACCCGGGGGGCGATCTGGCACACGGCGACGGTGACCTCGGCGCTCGGGGCGCCGGGGGCCGTGGATGCCATGGAGGCCGTGGATGCCAAGGGTGCCGTGGGGTGCGGCTGCCGGGGCGTCGGAGACTGCTGGCTCATCGGGTGGATCCCTCCAGTTCGGCTTCGCTCGCCACCCGCGCGGCGGCTTCCGCCTCATGGTCCAGGTTCCGGGAGAACAGCAGGTAGAGCACGCCGGCGACGATCAGGCCGACCGCGAACGAGAAGTCCGCGCCGCCGAGGGCCTCCGCCGCGGGGCCGACGTAGAAGCTCGTCGAGAAGAACGGGATCATCGCGGCGAACCCGAGGACGTAGGCGGTGACCCCGCGCCACGCCCAGCGGCCGTAGATGCCGTCCGGCTTGAGGATCTCGGCGATGGCGTACTTGCCGCGGCGCACGAAGTAGAAGTCGACCAGGTTGACCGCGGTCCACGGGACGAGGAAGTACAGCATCATCAGGACGAAGTTGTTGAAGCTGCCGATGTAGTCGTCCGGGATGAGCAGGGCGACCACCAGGGAGACCAGGCCGACCACGACGAGCCCGGTGACGCGCAGCCGCACGGTGGGGCGCACCTTGCGGAAGCCGTCCAGGGCGCTGGCGCCGGTGAGCATCGCGCCGTAGGCGTTGACGCCCATGATGGAGATCAGGGCGAGCACCGAGGCCATGACGACGATGAGGCCGAAGCCGGGGAAGAGCAGGTCGCCGACCTCGCGCAGGGCGAGGATCGGATCGGGGTCGGGCAGGTAGCTGGCGAGGATCGCGCCCAGCGACATCAGCCAGACGGCGGAGAATCCGGCGCCCGAGTACACCGCCGTGATCAGGCCCCGTGCGGGCACGTTCGCGGGCAGGTAGCGGGTGTAGTCGGAGACGTAGACCGAGTAGCTGATGTTGTATCCGGCGGCGAGGGAGAACTGCACCAGGAAGGCGGTGGTGTCCCAGCCGGCCGTGGCGGCGGGCACGTCGGCGGGGACCGGGTTGGAGCCGAAGTGGACGATGGCGACGACGGTGAGGACGGCGAAGACCACGACCAGCAGGTACGTCAGCCAGCGCTGCACGAAGTGGAGCAGGTCGTGGCCGACCACGGCGATGACGATCGAGACGGCGATCAGCACCGGGTACCAGAAGAGCTTGCCGTCCGGCAGCACCAGTCCGAGGCCCTGTTCGGCGAGGACGGTGTCGAAGACCAGGAAGCCCACGTAGACGAAGACGGTCGCGGCGAACGGCACCGTGGAGCCGCGGCTGCCGAACTGGGCGCGGGACTGGATCATCTGGGGCAGGCCCATCCGGGGGCCCTGGTTGGCGTGGAAGGCCATGAAGAACGTTCCGGCGACGACGCCGAGCACGATGGCCAGCACGCTGTACCAGACGCTCAGTCCCATGGAGGCGCCGACGAATCCGGCGACCATCGTCGGCAGGACGAAGTTGCCGGTGAACCAGAACGGTCCCTGGTGCCAGACCTTGCCGTGTCGTTCGACGGAGGGCACGTAGTCGATCGAGTGCTGCTCGATCGCCGACTCGCGCTCTGTCGCCATGTCCGAGGAGGTCATCGCCTTCCCCTATTCGTTCTCGGGGCCGGTGTCCGGCACAGGCAGGTGGTCGGGGGTCATCGCCGAGAGGATCTCGTAGGCCGTGTGGGCGGCGGCGACGGCGGTGAGCTGGGCGTGGTCGTAGGCGGGGGCCACCTCGACCACGTCGGCGCCCACCAGGCGGGTGGCGCGCAGGGCGCGGATCATCGCGAGGAGTTCGCGGCTGGTCATCCCGCCGGCCTCGGGGGTCCCGGTGCCGGGGGCGTGCGCCGGGTCGAGGACGTCGATGTCGATGGACAGGTACACGGGCCGGTCGCCGAGTCGGGCGAGCATGCGCTCGATCGCCCGGGGCAGGCCCTCGGTCTCGATCTCGGGGCTGGAGATCACGGCGAACCCGAGGCGTTCGTCGTCGCGCAGGTCCTGGCGAGAGTACAGCGGGCCCCGGGTGCCCACGTGGAGGCTGGCGGTGCGGTCGATGAGTCCCTCCTCGGACGCGCGGCGGAAGGGGGTGCCGTGCGTGACGGGGGCGCCGAAGTAGGTGTCCCAGGTGTCGAGGTGGGCGTCGAAGTGGAGCACGGCGAGCGGGCCGTGCCGCCGGGCGGCGGCGCGCAGCAGCGGCAGGGCGACGGTGTGGTCGCCGCCGAGGGTGAGCAGCCGGGTGCCGTCCCCGGTCAGTTCCGTGGCGGCGGCCTCGATCTGGGCGACGGCCTCGTCGAGGCTGAACGGGTTGGCGGAGATGTCGCCCGCGTCGGCGACCTGCTGGGCGGCGAAGGGCTCCACGTCCTGCGCCGGGTTGTAGGGCCTGAGCAGCCGGGACGCCTCGCGGATGTGCGCGGGCCCGAAGCGGGCGCCGGGGCGGTAGCTCACCCCGCTGTCGAAGGGCACGCCGACGACGGCGATGTCGGCGCGCGGGACGTCTTCCAGGCGGGGCAGCCGGGCGAAGGTCGCGATCCCCGCGTAGCGGGGACTGAGACTCGCGTCCGGGGGGCCGACCGGGGGCCGCGGGGGTTCGACGGAGTTCATCCGAACCTCGGATCTGTACCAGGAGGGAAGTTACCTATACACAACAAAGAATGCCTATTAGACAACTTGTATTCCGGGTAGTGTTTGCGCAGAGTGACCGCTCTGTCAAGGGTCGTCCGAAAGCCGAACGAGTGACGCGAGGATGTCGATGAAAGCGCTGCACCCGACGCCGTCCCCCGATCCGGTCCGTGTCGGGGCACGGCTGCGGGCCAGCCGCAAGGCCCAGGGCCTCACCATCGAGCAGGTCGCCGCCGCCACCGGCCTGACCAGGGGGTTCCTCAGCCGGGTCGAGCGCGACGAGACCTCACCGAGCGTCACCTCACTGGTCACCCTGTGCCAGGTGCTGTCCCTGCCGGTCGGCTCGCTCTTCGAGGGCGCCGACACCGAGGTGATCCGGCTCGCCGCGGCCCCCCGGCTGAACATGGGCGGGCACGGCGTGGAGGACCGGATGGTCACTCCCCGCGCCCAGTCGAAGATCCAGATCCTGCGCTCACGGCTGGAGCCGGGGGCCCACGGCGGTGAGGATCTCTACACGATCAACTGCGACGTCGAAGTGCTCCATGTGGTCAGCGGCGAGGTCTCCGTCCGCTTCACCGACCGCACCGAGATACTCGCGGCCGGTGACACCCTGACCTTCTCCGGCCGCGAGCCGCACACCTGGCACAACTCGGGCCCCGGCCCCGCCGAGGTCACCTGGACCTTCGTGCCGGCGCCCTGGAGCGGCTCCCACTGACCGGGCCCGGCCCGCCTGATACCGTGCCCCGCCTGTCCGGTGCTTCGAGCGCGGCTGCCTGCGCCGCCGTGACCAGGACGTCCCGCTAGCGGCGGGACGTTCGACTCACCCTCTTCCTGAACGTCCGGTCGCTTCGTGATCGTCCGGAGCGGCACCTTCGTGCTGATCAGATGCTCCAGGGCGCGGGGGAGGCCGTCGCGCGCACCTCGGATGGCGGTGGATCTTCCTGATCTCGGTCCCGTTCCTCCTGATCGTGCTGCTGGCGGCGGTCTTCCTGGTCGAGGGCGACCGGCCCAAGGGGGCCTGGTCCGAAGGCGACCGGCCCAAGGGGGCCGCCCACGGCGTGGCTGGCCCCGGTTCAGTCCCAGTCCCAGTCGATGCCGAGGATGCCCGGCCGTACGCCCTGCTCCACGAGGTGGACCGTGCGGTGCAGGCCGCTCAGGGTGAGATCGGTCCGGGCCCCCCGCGGCGCACCCGTCGTCGCCTGGGCGAACTTGCGGCACCGCACCGGCAGCGCGCCGTCGTCGAAGCGGACCTGGAGCACGTACTGGCCGCCCGCGTAGGTGAAGCCGCGTACGTACTCGCTGCTCGGGCCGCCGGTGCCGTCCTGGACGCCGTAGCCGAAGTAGTAGGTCTCCCCTGCGCGCAGCCGGGCGTCGAAGAGCAGTTCGGCGATGACGATCCCCGACTCCCGGTGCCAGCGCACCCGCCCGGTACGGCAGTTCTCCCCCGCGCTCACCCGCACCCGCGACGGGTCGCAGCCCGGGTCGCCGTGGTGGATCGCGAGATAGCGGTCGACGCCGTCGCGGTGGGCCCGCACGACATGCTGCGAGTCGCGTCCCAGCAACTCGCGCGCCGGGCCGATGCCCACCCGCTCGTGATGGCCCACCGTGTGCAGTCCGCCGTCCAGCGGGCTCTCCAGCTCCGCCAGCAGCTCTTCGACGGTGGCGGAGACCTCCAGCAGGGAGCGGTACGAACGGGCGGCGGGGCGCTCGGCGGTGGAGCGGGCGCTCTCCTCGCCGAGCAGCCTGACCAGTGAGTTCCCCGGGAGTTCGAGCACCTCCTCCAGGGCGCGTACGGCCCGCAGCGACTCGGGCCGCTGGGGACGGCGCACCCCCTGCTGCCAGTAACTGAGGCTGGTGACACCCACCTTGATGCCCCGGTGCGCCAGATGGTGCTGCACCCGCTGGAGCGGCAGTCCGCGCACCGAGAGCGCGGCCCGCAGCGCCAGATGGAACGGGCCGGTGTGCAGCATCTGCACCAGATCGGCCTCGGTGTGACCCATACGTACCTCCAGCGGCTTTCGGGCGCGTCCGTGTGTGCCCGGTAGGGCGCCCAGTGAACGTTCACGACGGCGCCGGGCCGCGCGGACAGGCGTCGACCGCCGTCCAGGTGACGCGGGAGAGATGCGTTCACATCACAGCCCCGGCGTTCACAGCGCCGTGTCCACCGCATTGAAGCGCGTTGACCTGCCCGCGACAAGGATTGATGCTCAGTCCGCAGCGTCCGGACGCGCTCCTCCACCCCCACCGATCCCCTCTGGGAGGACTGCCATGCGCACGACCAGGAGACGGCTCGGAGCCGTCGCCGCGACCCTTGCCGCACTCATCAGCGTGCCCATGTCGTCGGCCGCCGCCGCACCGGCCCACGACCCCGCCACGACCACCGCGACGACCGCGACGACCGCGACGAGTCAGGCGGACCCGATCTCCGCCCTCGCGGCGAAGCGTCTGAACATCACCATGCAGGCACAGCTCCAGACCAACTGGTGCTGGGCCGCGGGTGGCAACACCATCGCCGCCTACTTCGGCCGGAACTACAGCCAGAACCAGTTCTGCAACGCCGCGTTCAACCGCAGCCAGAACTCCCAGTGCCCCAACAACCAGGCGACGCTCGGCAATGTGCAGACCGGGCTGAGCTGGGCGGGCGTACGGCCCGGGTCGTACATCAACAACTGGCTGCGCTACCCGGCCGTGCAGACCGACATCGACCAGAACCGTCCCATCGAGACCAGGATCCAGTGGTCCAGCGGCGGTGGTCACATGCATGTGATCTACGGCTACGACACCGCCAACAGCTGGGTCTACTGGGCCGACCCCTGGCCGTCCAGCAGCCGCTACAACTGGGGCTCCCACGCCTGGTACGTGAACAACAACTCTTTCTCCTGGACCCACTCGCTGTACCGGATCGGGGCGTGAGCGCGATGAAGCGGACCTCGGGCACCAACAGAACGTCCGTCACCGCCGCGTTCGCGGCCTGCCTCGCCCTCGGCGCGCTCGGCACCCTGGCCGGGGCGTCCACGGCCGCCGCCGACAGCGGTACGTCCGCCCTTCCGGCCGGCAAGCCGTCGACCGCCGATCTGGCGGAGGCCAGGGAGGCGGCCACCGCTCCCGCCACACTGGACACCCTGTCCCGCTTCTTCGCCCGGGACGGGGCGGTCGCCAGGTCGGCGGCGGCGCCCCGCGCCGAGGGCTCCACGGTGCCCGTCCGCACCCTGTCGCCGGAGTTCGTGGCCGGGAAGGCGGGCGCGCCCGTGGCCCGAACGGAGTTCCTCGCCACCAAGGCGGTCGCGTCCGACGGGCAGAAGGCGTCCGTCTGGGCGGCCCCGATGGCCGGCGCGTGGCAGGTGGTGAACATCGCCACCGGTGACGACGAGTTCCGGTACGCGCAGCGGGGCGAGCGTCTGCTCCCCGGCGGCACGGTCTTCCGTGAGCCGCAGATCGACGCCTGGTTCGTCAGCAAGGGGGCGAAGGTGCTCCCGCTGGACAAGGACGCGATACGCGCGGTCGGCGCCGAGGGCAGCACGCTCGACGCCTACCGGGCCCGGGTCCGGGCGGCGTACGGCGACAAGCTGCCCGGCTCCGCGTACGCGAAGAAGGGCGTCGCCGGGGGCTATGACTCCTCCACCGAGCCGGGGGGCGAGGTGGAGGCCGCCGCGACCGTCGCGGCGACTCCCGGGGCGGGGGACGGCGGTGGCGTCACCGTGACCTCGGTCGCCGCCGGGGCGGGCGCGGTGCTCGCCGTCTCCCTGGGCGGGGTGGCGGCGGTCAGGCGCCGCGGCCGGGCCTGAGCCGCGCGGGGGCACCCGTCGCCGAGACCCGGCGACGGGTGTCCCCGTGTGTCCGGGCCCGTCCCCTCGCCTCGTCCTTCCCGCCCGGCCCTCACCCCCGGCGGGGCACCTGGGGCTGGTCGGGCCAGGGGAACGCGTACCGGGGATCGCCGCCGCGGCTGAGCCGTACGAAGCGCAGGAGTTCGCGGACGATGCCCGCGTTGCCCGCCGCCCAGCCGGTACCCGGTTCGAGGTCACCCGGTGTGGCGCGGTACGCGAAGTTCGACCAGCGGGCGCCGTCCCGGTCCCGGGTCGCACGGGCGGCGAGGTCGGCGACGAGGACATGGGCGAAGTCGTCCGTCTCCCCCTGCTCGGCGATCCGGTCGCAGGCCAGGGCGAGGACGCCCGCGGTGCCGCAGCAGCGGCCGTTGTTGTCCCAGAAGCCGGGGCGCAGCCGCCGCGGCACGCCGGAGTGGGTGACCGTGTGCCAGCAGCGGTCGGCGAGGGCCGGCCAGCGGGGGTCGGCGGTGACGTCCCGCAGCAGCCGGAAGACCTGGGCGTCGCCGGCCGGGCCGTGGCACCAGCCGTAGCTGAGGGGTTCGACGACATCGGGCCGGTACAGAGGGGTGGAGTGCGTCACCAGGAAGCCTTCCGGCCCCGCCTCGTCACGTGCCACCACGTCCGCGGCACCGGACAGCGCCAGTTCGACCAGGTCCGTACGCCCGGTGGCGGCGCCGATCCGGGCCAGCGCCAGGACGATGCCCAGCGTGCCGTGCGAGAGGTGGTGCAGCCGGGAGTCGATGTCGGGGCGGTGTGCCCACTGGACACCCGCCGGGGTGGGCTCCGCCGTCCGCAGGTACGGCTCGACGGCGCTGACGGCCAGTTCGGCGTCACCGACCAGCAGCGCGCCGAGGCCGATGCCCGCGTTGCCGCCCATCAGCTCGAACAGCACGCCCCAGCGCGTCCCGTCGAAACGTGACCGCACGGTCTTCAGCGCGCGGTCGGCGGCGGTGCCCGCGGCCGTGTCGCCGAGTTCGTCGTGAACGGTCCGCAGGACGACGGCCATGCCCGTGCGGCCGAAGTACAGGGAGTCGTCCTCGGCGCCGTCGACGGCGTTCACGAGGCTGCGCGCCGCGCGCAGGGCGGCGTCGGCGTAGGAGTCGTCACCGAAGTGCCGCCATGCCTCCAGGAGCACGGGGACGATCCCGGCCGTACCGCCGTAGAGCATGAGGTCGACGTCGTCGTCGGAGGGTTTGGCCGGCCAGGCGAGCCCTCCCCCGGGGGTGTCGCGCGCCGCGGCGGTCAGCCACCGCAGGCCGTCCGCAGCGAGTTCCTCGATCTCGTCGACCACCACGACCGTGGCTTCTGGTGCCGTCATGGGCCCACTCTCACACTGTTGCGGCGGCCGACCGACAGGGGGGCCACCGGCGGATCTTCGCCCACGGCTTCGCCGCCAGGTGCCGGCGCGGTGGCCGCGCGAACAGAAACGGCGCCCGCTCCGTCGTACTCATACGGCCGGTCACCAGGACCGGGCGCACGGCGCGGGGGCGGTGTTCCGCCTTCGCCGCATCCACGGAGGAGAGTCGATGAGCCCTGTCGGACGGACCGTGCCGCTGGTGGCACTGCTTGTGTCGACCGTCGCGTGCACGGCGGGCGGCGGTGGACAGGGCGCGGCGAGCTGCGCGTTCACGGTCCGGTACCAGGAACGAACCTATCTCGACGTCTCCGACGTGGAGTTCACGGTCGGAGAGCGGCTCGGTGACGCCACCCTGCCGCCCTGCGACGACACCGGCGGCTCGGACGTGACCGAGGAGACGGCGACCACCCTCAGCGCCTACGCGGTGGACGGCATCCCGCCCGAGGTGGCGCTGGCGGTCGGGGACGCGCCCGACGACACCCGGCTCGTCGCCGTCGGTTCGGGCCGTACCCTGCCGCCCCGGATCCAGGATCCGCTCGACCGCCGGTGACCAAGGGTGGGGCGCGGGCCGGCCACGGCCGGCGCGTGTCACGTCCGTGGCCGGTCGTCCGCCGGTGGTTCAGGCGCGGAGCCGGGCCGTCAGGCCGTCGAGGACCCGGTCGAGCCCGTACGAGAAGTCGTCGTCGCGGATCTGCCGCGGGGGTACGTCCTGCCGGGCGGAGTTCCCGTCCCGCAGCCCCGGGTGCTGCCGCGAGGCGTCGTCGTAGGCCGGTCGCAGGTCCGCCACCCACTCCTGCTCGGTCCTGCCGCTGCGGGCGATCGAGGAGAGGTACGCGGCCTCGGAGGTCGCGATCCCGATGACGTAGGCCGTGAGCGTCCCGACGGCCTGGTCCTTCTCGTCGGCGGGGAAGCCCGCCGCCTCGAACTGGGCGAGCAACCCCGCCGACATCCGCATCGCGTTGGGGCCGATGTGGACCAGGCCGACCTGGCCCAGTTCCGGCGCGATCCAAGGGTGGCGCAGGGTCATCGCCCGCAGCCCGGCGGCGATGCCGGTGACGGCCGCGCGCCACCGGGCGCGGTCGGCGGTGGCCGGCAGGTCCAGTTCGCCGTAGATGTCGTCCACGACCAGCTGGATCAGCTCGTCCCGGTTGGCCACGTGCCGGTAGAGGGACGTGGCCGCGGTGTTCAGACGGCTGCCGAGCTTGCGCATGCTGAGCGCCTCGATGCCCTCCCGGTCCAGCAGTTCGATGGCCGCGGCCACGATCTGCTCGCGGGTCAGTTGCTCCCGCTGCGGGCGGCCGGGCCGGGTCCACACCGATGCGGTCGGCTTCTCGTCGGCTGCCATACGGCCCTCGTTCCTGCTCGTCCTGTGGCTTTCCCTCACCGTAGCGCACGCCGTACGCATCTTGCGTACACCGTTAACCCGTGCGTACAGTGTTCGCACAGAGAGAACGCTGTACGCATCACAGGGGAGCCGACATGCCGAAGAACGTGAGCTGGGACGAGCAGGGCGACTGGGACGCCAGGGGCACGTGGGGGGCGCGCACCTCCGCGGGCCGGAAGCTGGACCTCGCCCACTGGCAGGCCCGTCTCGACGCGCTGCGCGCCGAGCACCACGTCCCGGGCGCGTCCCTCGCGCTCCTGGTCGACGGCACCGTCCACGAGTTGGCCAGCGGTGTGCTGCACCGGGGGACGGGGGTGGAGGCGACGACCGACTCCGTCTTCCAGATGGGCTCGATAGCCAAGATCTACACCGCCACCCTGATCATGCGGCTCGCCGAATCCGGTGAACTGGACCTGGACGCCCCGGTCGTGGAGGTGATGCCGGAGTTCTCGGTCGCCGACCCGGAGGCGACCAGGGTCATCACCATCCGCCAGTTGCTCAGCCATACCAGCGGTCTCACCTGCGACTTCACCCACGACAGCGGGCGCGGGGACGACTGCCTGGCCGGGTATGTCGAGGCCGCGCGGGGTGTGGCGCTCGACTGCCCGCCCGGCACCGTGATCTCCTACAGCAGCGTCGGCTACAACGTGCTCGGCCGGATCATCGAGGTGGTGACCGGCAAGGTGTGGGACCAGGCGCTCAAGGATCTGCTGCTGACCCCGCTCGGCCTCACGCACACCATGACGCTGCCCGAGGAGGCGTTGCGGTTCCGGGCGGCGATGGGGCACCTGGGCGCACCGGGCCAGGACCCGGACCCGGCACCGCAGTGGGACCTGATGCCGCGCTCGGCGGCTCCCTACGGCAGGGTCATCGCCACGGCGGGAGACCTCGCCCGGCTGGCGCGGATGCATCTGACCGGCGGGCTGGCCGAGGACGGCACACGCGTGCTGCGCGAGGAGACGGTCGCGATGATGCGGCACCGGGTGGTGGACTGCCCCGACAAGTGGACGGTCAGCTCGGACGGCTGGGGCCTGGGCTGGACCCTGTACGACTGGAACGGCGTCCAGGGCTACGGGCACGACGGCGCGTCCATCGGCCAGTACGGCTATCTGCGGGTGGTGCCGTCGGCGGGCGTCGCGGTCGCGCTGCTCACCAACGGCGGTGGCGCGCGGGAGGTCTACGCGGCCCTCTACCGTGAACTGCTCTCCGCACTCGCCGGGGTCACCATGCCGGAGCCCTTCGCCCCGCCGGCCGAGCCTCCCGCGGTCGACTTCGCACCGCTGGTCGGCACCTACCGGCGCGAGGGTGTGGTCATCACCGTGACCGAGCGGGACGGCGCGGGCCGGGTGCGGTACGAGTTCGTCGACGGCATGAAGGACTTCTCCGAGCCCCTCCACATCGATCTGCTGCCGGTGACGGAGACGGTCTTCGCCGGTACGGGGGTGGGCGCGGCCTTCAGCGAGGACTACATGCCCGTGGTCTTCTCCACGCTGCCCGACGGCACGGACTGCGTGTACATCGGCATGCGCTGCGGCCCCAGGGCCGCGTAGCGGGTGCCGGGCCGGTGGGACAGGAACGGGCCGCCCCCGGCACATGCCGGGGGCGGCCCACTCGCCCGAGGGCGGCCGGAGGTTCAGACGCCGGCGACGGACTGGATCCAGGAGCGGTACGCCGTCACGTTGGTGTACGCGGTCGTGGTCTGCCGGTCGCTGGTGGAGGCGACACCGACCTGGAGGCCGTTGGCCATCATCGGGCCGCCGGAGTCGCCGCCCGCGGTGATGCCGTCGCCGCGGCGGGCGCAGATCGCCGAGCCGTTGTACGCGTCACGGCAGCCACCGGTCACGATGACGTTGGCGACCTTCAGGAACTGGGACTGGCAGTTGATCTCGGAACCGCACTGGGAGGTGGCGCCCCAGCCGTACACCTGCACGGTCTGGTTCACGGAGACCGAGCCCGGCTGGCCCAGCCGGGCGTAGGTGGCGGAGACCGAGCGGTCGAGCCGGACCAGGGAGAGGTCGGAGGACGCGTGGTTGTAGACGGCGGAGGCGTTGGCCAGGGTGCCGCCGCTGGTCTGGTCGAGGCTGCCGATGCGGAACGAGAGCCCGCCGCCGCTGACACAGTGCTTCGCGGTCAGGATCCAGGTGGGCGCGATGATCGAGGCGCTGCACGTCTGCCGGCCGTTGGAGAACAGCCGGGCCGCCCAGGGGGCGTTGCTCGCGTAGCCGCCGCCGATGATCGGCAGGGCCTTGGTGCCCACCTCGACCTGGGGCGCGCTCTGCGCGGGCGGCGCCGGGGTCTGCGCGGAGGCGGTGGGCGCGAGAGCGACCACGGAGAGCGCGGCGGTCGCGAGAGCGGGGACAAGTCTGCTGAGACGCACGGGTCTTCTCCATCGTGTGGGGGGTGGAGCCCTGCGGGGATGCACAGGTGAAGCATGGACGGACAGGGATTCCTGTGGCGTCCATGACAACTGAGGCTGGGGAGAATCTGACAGAACCCGCACCGCCCGCACAAGGGGGCGACCCACGCGACTTGCGAACGGCCCCACTGCCACCGCTCCCATGCAGCAGGCGCCTTCCGTCCGACCCTCGATGGCCGGGCCGCCGCGGACCGCCGCGGACCGCCGCGCGTACGCCGTCACCCCACCCCTGACGGGGCGTCCTCGGACGTGCGCCCGGAACCGTCAGGGCACGGGGCCGGGACGACGGCCCTTCGCGGGTGCCGGGCGGGTACGGCTGACGGTCCGGGCGCGCCGGAGGACCGCCGCGGCGCGGCTCTGGTTGCGGTGCCTGTACAGGGACCTGCTCAGATACATCAGGGCATGATCCGCGGGGACCAGTCGCAGACTCGGGTAGTGGTCGAGGAAGACGTTCCAGTGGTCGCACGACTCCTCCAGCCGCCCGAGGGGCAGCAGGGTCGCGGCGAGCCGGGCGTGGGTCAGGGCGCCCGATCTGCGCCGGTCCTCGCCCCGGGCCGAGGCGGAGGAGCCGAGCGACCGCACCGCCCGCTCCGGCTCCCCGAGGGCCAGCAGCACCTGTCCGCGCTGGTAGTCGAGCCCGGCCTGGGGGTACGAGTCGAAGGGCGCGGCCCGCTGTGTCGCGCGGCCGAGCTGGGTCTCCGCGGCGGCGAGGTCACCGACCGCACGGCGGCGTCGCCGCGCGTGGGCGTGGGTGACGGCGCGCTGGCTGAGCAGGAACGAGAGGGTGGCCGGGTCGGCGGACCGCCCGGCGGCGTCCAGCGCGGTGTCGGCGAGCTGCGACGCCTTCTCGTGGAACCCCAGGTGCAGGGCCTGGACGCTCATGGCGCGCAGGGTGATCGCGTACATACGGCGGTCGTCGGCCTCCGAGGCGAGGTCGAGCGCGGTGGTGAAGTAGCCCTGGGCCAGACCGGGGTGTCCGGCGTCCATGGTCATACGGGCCAGGATGTGGGTGAGTTGGGCGGCACAGACGAACAACTCCCGGCGCAGGAAGGATTCTGCGGGGGCGGCCAGCAGACGGCCGATGTCGTCGGCGAGGTAGGCGGCCAGCGCGGTCCTGGCGTGGGCGCCGCCGTGCCGCTCCATCAGGTCGTTGAACACCTGGCACATCTCCCGCAGGACCTGGATCTCCTCGGCGGAGACCCGATTGCCCTTGCCCCGCGGCTTCGTGGGAGCGGGGTGTCCGGGATCCCAGGCGAGGGACTCCACGGCGCTCAGGCTGTACGCGGAGACGGTGAGCTGGGGCCGGCGGGCGGGGTCGGTGTCGGTGCGGGCCAGGATGGTCAGCCGGGCCGCGGCGTCGTCCGTCACGGCCGTGGCGGGAAGGGACAGCTCGTCCACGGCGCTCCAGGGACCGGTGAGGCCGGTCTCCTCGGCGGTGACCAGGCGTTCGGTGCGGCGACTGAGGGCCGACGCGACCAGGTCGGGGACGGGCGGCCGGGGCCGGGAGCCGGTCAGCCAGTGCGCGACCGAGGTGCGGTCGTAGCGAAGGGTCACGCCCTGCGCCTTGCCCAGCGCGTTGACGGCTCTGGCCAGCTCCGCGGCGTTCCACTCGGCCTCGGTGAGCAACAGGGCCAGTGCACGGTTCGGTTGACGACGCACCACGGGCGGGTCTCCTCGGCATGAGGTGCGCCTCGTGGTGTCCGGCTGCCGCCGGTGCGAGCGCGCGACGATCGCGGAAGCGGGTTCGAGGAGGTGCCGACGGGTGCCGCATGGATCAGCCCCGATTGTCCCCGCACCATCATCCCGCCGTCGGCATCCCGCGGAAAGCCCGTGATACAGGAATTTCTTTTGTTTTACGGTCCCTGGACCGTCGTCCCTCGACCCGCCGGGCAGGACGACGCGCCGGCCGGGCGCGCCAAGTGGGCACAACCGGCTACCGAAGGAGCACAAACGGGTACGCCTACCGGGCGACGGCCGGGTGCCGTGCGCCGACAAGCGCACATGTCGTAGGGGGGATATCCGCGTCAGCGCATGACGGTTATGGATGAATCTGCGCATCTCCCGGCGAATCACCGGAACCGAGACATCACTCTGCTCGCCGGAATCCAAGAACGATAAGGTGCGGGTTCGGGCGCTCTCCGCTGCGGCGCGCATCGACGGTCTACAGCGCGGCGAAGAGGGGCACGAAGTGAAGCGACGCCAGAGATACGCCCCTGAGATCAGGGAACTCGCCGAGGCCGAAGGCACCCTCGCGGCGCGACAGGTCATCCAGCCGTGGGTGCACGCCATGATCGCCGCCACCTGCGCGGTCGTGGTGTGGGTGATCCCGGCGGAGGACGCCCGGGCCGTGGCCTTCGCCTCGGTGGTCTATCTGCCGCTGTTCGCGGCCGTGGTGGCCGTACCGCTCGGGCGGACCGTCTGGCTCTACAAGCTGCCCGAGGAAGCGGGATCCGATGCCGACGCCGATGAGGTGAAGGAGGCGGGGCCCCGGGCCTACATGTGGGGTCTGGGCATCTCCATCTCCCTGGCCGGAGGCATCGGCGCGGTGGTGGCCGCCCTCGTTCCGGCCTCCTGGATACGCTGGCTGCTTCCCGTCCTGGGTGTCTTGGCCGTGGTCGAGGCGGCACACCGTGACCGGGGCCAGTACCGGCGGGCCCGCAAGGTGGTCCGTGCGGCGGCCGCCACCCCCTGGTACGACGACTATCACGCGGTGATCCGCGAGCGGCGCGAGCGGGTTCAGGGGCCGGGCCGACGGAGTTGATACGGACCGGGTGAGCAGGGCCCGGCCGGTGTGGCCGCCTCGGGGGCGGTGGCGAGCGAGGTGGTCGGGGTAAGTGAATCCGCGGCTCGACTCGGCGACGTCGTCGCCCACCTCGCCTCGCCGGGGCTCGTACACCTCAGGTGGCCCGGACGCGCGAGCCCCGTGGGACTCATCTGTCCGGGCCACCTGTTCAGCGGCTCGTTGCCCTCGGCCCGCGGGTCAGTGGGACTGACTCACGCGGGTGTCGTCCCGGTCCGGGGTCCGGTCGGAGGGCCGCCCGGTGTCGGAGTCCGGTGGCACGGCAGGTGAGGCGACCGGTCGGGCACCCTGGTCGAAGACGGAGCCGAGGACGACCACGACGGCTCCGGCGATGAGGATGAGCGAGACACCCCAGGTGGCGTTGGTCGCGCTGGCTCCGACGATGGCCAGGGCCGCCAGCGGGGCCAGTCCGCCCGAGAGGGCGGCGCCGATCTCCCGTCCGGTGCCGACCCCGCTGACCCGGACGTCCGCCGGGAACTGACGGGAGAGGAAGGAGCCCTGCGGGGCGAACATGGCCGGTGCCAGGACGCCCGTCGCGATGATCAGGCACAGCCAGATCACGACGGAGTTGCCCGTGTCGAGCAGGACGAAGAACGGGAAGGCGAAGAGCGCCGAGGCGATTCCGCCGCCCGCGAGCACCTTGCGGCTGCCGAAGCGGTCGCTGGCCCAGCCGAAGAACGGCACGGCGACGATGGCGGTGGCACTGGCCAGGGTGATGCCGAACGCGCCGACGCTCGCCGAGACATCCTGGAAGTCCGCGAGATAGGCCAGGGAGAAGGTCTTGAAGATATAGCTGAGGGCGTTGTATCCGAGGGAGACGGCCAGCACGACGAGGAGGCCGCGCCGCTGCTTGCGCAGCAGGGTGACGAACGGCAATTGCTTGGCGGCTTCCCGCTCCTGCTTCTTCTTGCTGTCGTGGAAGTCCGGGGACTCGGGCACCCGGCGCCGTACCCACAGACCGATACCCGCGAGGGCGAAGCTCGCGATGAACGGCACGCGCCAGCCCCAGGTCAGCAGGGTCTCCTCGTCCAGGCTGGTGAGCACCGTGACGGTCAGCGACGACAGCAGCAGTCCCAGGTTGAGGCCCAGTGCCGGCCAGGCGCCCTGACGGCCGCGCCGGTTCTCGTCGGCGTGCTCGTAGGCGACCACCGCCGCGCTGGCATACTCGGCGCCGGAACCGAGGCCCTGGAAGATGCGGAGGACCACCAGGGCGATGGGCGCCACGACGCCGACGCTGTCGTAGGTGGGCAGCAGGCCGATCAGTCCGGTGGAGACGCCCATCAGGACGAAGGTGATGATCAGTACATTCCGTCGGCCGATGCGGTCGGCGAGGTGGCCGAACATGATGCCGCCCAGCGGGCGGGCGAGGAATCCGGCCGCGAACGTCGCGAAGGCGGCCATGGTCCCGGCCGCGTCGTCGGTCTGCGGGAAGAAGATCTTGCCGAAGACCAGCGCGGCCATGGAGGCGTAGAGATAGAAGTCGTACCACTCCAGCGCGGATCCCACGATGGTGGCGGTGGCGACCCGGCGGCGGGCGATGGCGGGGGGTGGTCCGGGGTCCTGCGCGGCTGTGTGCGGGGCGTTCGCCATGAGCTGTCCTCGATCACCGTTGAAAGAGAGAAAAGGGGAAGGGAGAGAAAGAGAAGGGGTGCGGGGGGTCGGTTCGGCGGGGAGCCGTCAGGCCGCGGCGGACTCCGCGCGCACGGTCCGGGCGGCATCGCCGTGGCCGAGCTGTTCGAAGACGTCGGCCGCGATCCGGCTGCCGATGTGGAGGCTCGATGTGGCCGCGGGGGACGGTGCGTTGAGCACATGGACGGCGCGCGGGGTGCGGCTGATGACGAAGTCGTCGACCAGTTGCCCGTCCGCCGTGACCGCCTGGGCGCGTACGCCGCTCCCGTGCCGCCGCATGTCCCTGCTCTCGATCTCCGGGAGCAGCCGGCGGACGTCGCGGACGAAGAGCGGCCAGATCAGCGACCGGCTGATCTCGGTGACCCCGTGCCGCCAGAAGCGCCGCGCGAGACCGCGCAGGGCCGGGTCCCGCAGCAGCTCGCCCACCATGCGGGGATCGACGTCGCGCCAGCGGTAGCCCTGCCGGGCCAGGGCGGGCACGGCGTTGGGCCCCACGTGGACCGAACCGTCCAGCATGGGGGTGATGTGCACCCCGAGGAAGGGGAGTTCGGGGTCGGGCACGGGGTAGACGGGGTTGTTGACCAGCCCTCGGCGGCCGGGCCTGATCTCGGCGTACTCGCCGCGGAAGGGCATGATCCGTACCGCCGGGCGGTCACCGGCCGCCGCCGCGATCTTGTCGCTGTGCAGGCCCGCGCAGTTCACGAGGGTCCGGGCCCGGAGTTCCCCGTCGGGCGTGTGGATCACGGTCCGGTCCGCGGTGGCGGTGAAGGAGAGGGCCGGTGACCGGGTGCGCAGTTCGGCGCCGAGTCCGGCCAGCTCGGCCGCCAGCGCCCGGCACACCCCGCCGAAGTCGGTCATCGCGGTGTCGGCGACCGCCAGCGCGGCGACCCCGGCGACATGCGGCTCCCGCTCGGCGAACTCGGCGCGGCTCAGCCGCCGTACCGTGACGCCGTTCGCCCGGCCGCGCTCCGCGAGCGCGTCCAGGCCGGGGAGTTGGGCCGTGGAGGTGGCCACCACGAGTTTTCCGGTGCGCTTGACGGGCACCTCGTGCTGCTCGCAGTACCGGATCATCTCCTCGCCGCCGGCTCGGGCGAGCCGGGCCTTGAGGGAGCCGGGCGCGTAGTACAGCCCGCTGTGGATGACGTTGCTGTTGTGTCCGGACTGGTGGGCGCCCCAGTGGGCTTCCTTCTCCAGGACCGTGACGGACAGGTCGGGCCGGGCCCGTAGCAGGGCCCGGGCCGTGGCGAGCCCGAGCAGCCCTCCTCCGATGACGGCGACGTCGACAGCACGTGACATCCGGCAGCCCTTTCTGGTGGCGCAGATTCGTGATGCGCTGCGACTGTATACAGTCGCAGCGAGTGGGTGATGAATGTAACCAGCCGCTGCGTCGGTGCACAAGGGATAGAGTGTCGAGGTGACCCGAGCAGCCCGGACCCCCAGCACGAGCAACAGCGCCGGCGTCATCGCCGAACGGCTGCGCACCGCCATCCGCGACGGCGGACTGCTCCCGGGCACCCGCCTGGTGCAGGAGAAGCTCGCGACCGAGCTGAAGGTGAGCCGTATCCCCCTGCGCGAGGCGCTGCACGCGCTGGCCTCCGAGGGGCTGGTCGAAGTGCAGCCGCAGCGGGGGATGGTCGTCGCCGAGCTCAGCCGCGGTGAGATCGCCGAGCTGTTCGAACTGCGCCTCCAGATGGAACCGCTGCTGGCCGACGAGATCATCCGCGGCTGCCGCGACCGGGACATCGACGAACTCCAGGACCTCGCCGACGAGATGCGCCGGCAGGGCGCCGACGCCGCCGGGCGGGCCTCGCTCAACTACGAGTTCCACCGGCGCGTCTACGCCCTCTCGGAACGGCGGCTCACCCTGCGCTTCGTCGACCAGCTGCTGCACCTCGTGGAGCCGTACAGCCGACGCTGGGCGCGCTCGGGCCACGACCTCGAACGCATCGACGACGAACACCAGCAGATGGTGGACGCGTTGCGCGACCGTGACGCCGGGGCGCTGCGCCGTGCGATCACCACGCATGTCGAGGGCGCCCGCGATCACGTCATGGCCGCGCAGCGAGGAGAGTGACCGCCGGACCGGACCGGACCGGACCGTGGCCGACGACCGGACCGCGCCCGGCGACCGGGCTCGTCCGGCTCGTGGTCATGAGGTTCACGGTGTGATGACGCGGCCTCGTCGCCCTTGCCTGTACCCATGACCCGTACCCGGGCCCGGCCCGGCCCGGTCAGAGGTCGGGGCGCATGGCGGAGCGGCCGGACAGGTGCGGCGGAGCCGGGCGGCAGTAGCGGTGGATGAGTTCGGTGTGGTCGGGGAAGCGGGCCGCGAGTTCCTCGGACCGGGCCAGGGTCAGGTCGGCGTAATCGAAGCCCGGGGCGACGGCTTCGCCGAGGAGGGCGTGGTCCCCGCCGGTGAGATGGGCCGCCTTCCAGACCCCTCCGGGCACGGCGAGGGTGAGGATCTGCCCCTGCCGGGGGTCCTGACCCAGGACAGCGGTGGTGTGCCGGCCGTCCGGGTGGAGGAGATGGTAGGTCACGGGCTCGCCGTGCTGGTGGAAGTGGATGATGTCGGACTGGTTCAGATGCCAGTGCCCGAGGGGACTCCAGTGGGTGAGGAGGTACTGGATGGAGGTCAGGGTGTAGCGGTCGCCGCCGGGTGTCCGGACGTACGGGCGGTGGTCCGCCTGGAAGATCCGCCGAAAGTACCCGCCCTCCGCATGCTCTTCCAGGCGGAGGATGTCGATCCAGTGCTGTGCGGTGAGCACGGTGATGTCCTCCTGTGGTCGGAGCCCCCGCACGGCCTGTTGCCACCCGGTGCCGGCAGGCGGGTGTCGGTCTCAGGGCTCGGGGTGTGCAGTCGATCGTGGAACAGGATCATCCAGGCCGCGAAGGGCGGAATGGGCGAACGGCGTTATTGTCCACCGTTCGCGGTCGAGTCGGGTCGCGTCGTGGCGGGGTGGGGCGGGGTGGGGCGGGGCGGGTTCATGTCCGCGGGCTCCGTTGGGGGCCTGGGCCGACCAGGCCCACGGGCAGGGAGGCCAGGGCGAGCGCCACCGTGACCCACAGCAGCGGAACGATGCCCGCTCCTTCGACGACGAGGCCGCCGACGAACGCGCCGAGGGCGATGGAGCCGGTGAACACGCCCACATACAGGCCGGTGATGTGCTCGATGCGGTCCGGGGCGGCGGCAGTCATCCACAACTGCGCACCGACGGAGAGCCCGCCATAGGCCACACCCCATAGGGCGATCGCGATCCCGGCCGCCAGCGCCGAGCCGCCGAACAGGGCCAGGATCGCAAGCGCCGCCGTGATCCCGGTGGCCAGCAGCAGCACGGTCCGGCGCGGCTTGCGGCCGGCTGCGGCTCCGGCGGCGAAGTTGCCGACCAGGCCGAAGACCCCGTAGAGCAGCAACAGCAGTGCGATCGCGTTGGCCGACATCCGGGGCAGCTCTTCCAGGGCGGGCCGTACATAGGTGTAGGCGGCGAAGTGCGCGGTGACCAGCAGGACGACCACGACGAGCCCGGTCACGACCGCCGGCCGCAGCAGCGGCCTCCGCTGCCCCGTCTCGCTCGCGGTGTCGTCGGCTGCTGGGCTGCGCAGCTTCGGCAGCGCGAACAGCAGGACGGCAGCGAGGGTCAGGGCGATCACGGTGAGTGCCCCGAACGCGGCCCGCCAGCCGTAGGCGTTGCCGACGAGAGTGCCCAGCGGCACGCCGAGCACCGAGGCCGAGGCAACACCACTGACAGCGAAGGAGACCGCCAGGGCGATGTTCCGGGGTGCGACCAGGCGGGTGGCCACCGCGGAGGCCATGCCCCAGACGACGCCCATGCCGACGCCGAGGATGACACGGGAGACCATCAGCGTTCCGAAGCCGTCGGCGATCGCCGTGAGCCCGTTGCCGACCGCCAGGACGACCATCGCGACGGCCAGTACGACGCGGCGGTCGAGGTTGCCCAGCAGCCTCGGCAACACCGGGGCGGTGACCGCCGAGACCAGACCGGTGATGGTCAGGCTGATACCCGTCGCACCTGATGAGATGCCGAGCCCGTCGGCCATCGGGGTCAGCACCCCGACCGGCAGCATCTCGGAGGTCACGACCAGGAACGTGCTCAGTGTCAGCACGCCGACGGCGACCCACTGGGGCAGGGTGGTGCGCTCCTCAGGGGCAGTGTCTGTTGATGGCAGGAGAGAACTCATGCTGTCCAGTCCATCGCCGCCCGGAGCCGGGAACAACAGCGATCTCCTCATCGATCGATGAGTCAGACTGATTGATCGGTTGATAGCCTGGTTCCCATGAGCGGCCCACGTCCGACGATGCACCAGGCGAATCTGCAGCAGATCGAGTGCCTGATCACCCTGGCCGAGGAACTGCACTTCGGCCGGACCGCCGAACGGTTGGGCTGTTCACAGTCGCGGGTCAGCCAGCTCGTCGCAACCCTGGAAACCCGCGTCGGAGCCCGCCTCGTGGAACGCACCAGCCGCCGGGTCTCCCTCACCCCTGCCGGTGCCCGGTTCGTCAAAGAGGTCCGCCCCGCCTACCGGGCGCTGCTGCGCACCTTCGACCACGCCCGCGAACGAGCCATGCGCGGAGCCGTGGAGGAACTGCGGATCGGATTCACCGGCATGGTCTACGAGGAGGTCACCGCGACCTTCCGCTCCCTGCACGACCAGCATGGAGTGGCCGTCCACACCACCGACCTGCCCCTGGGCTCGCCGTTCACCGCCGTGCTCGACGGCGAGGTCGACGCGGCGATCGCCGAACTCCCGGTGCACGAACCCGAACTGACGGTCGGTTTCCGGTTCCCGCCGCAGGATCAGTTCGTCGTCCTCAGCGCCGATCACCCCGTCGCGGAACGCGAAACGATCGACGTGGAGGAGCTGGCGGAACTCGACCTGCTGCACCGCACCGGAAACGCCCCCGACTACTGGAAAGCCGCCCGCACCCCATCCGTCACACCCTCCGGTGTGCCGATTCTCTCCACCGCCGGGATCACCACGATCCAGCAGGGCATGGCCCTGGCCGCGTCGGGCCGGCACGCGATGCTCGCCTGCCGGCCGCTGACCGAGCACCACGCCCGCACCGACCTGCGCTTCCTGCCGGTGCGCGGTCTTGAGCACACCAGCCAACTCGGTCTCGTCTGGCGCTCCGACCGCACCAGCCCACCGCTGATCGCACTGGCGGAACTCCTCAAGCAGGCGGGTCAGCCCGCCGTCGGAATCGGACCGGAAGCCCCGTAGACGGTCAGGAGTACCAGGTGGGTTCCGGTAGTTCGCCGGTGAGGACGTGACGGCCCACCTCGCGGCGCTTGTAGGCGACCGGGTCGTGCAGGGTGTGGGTGCGGACGTTGCGCCAGAAGCGGTCGAGGCCCTCGGCGGAGGCGGTGGCGCGGGCACCGGTGACCTCGAAGATCCGGCTGGTGACCTCCAGGGCGACCTCGGTGGCGTGGGCCTTGACGGCGGCCACCCGGACCTCGAACTCCCCGCGCGCCTGCTCGGTGACGGCGTCGGGGTCGTCATGCAGGGCCTGGCCTTCGAGGGCGACCGCATCGGCCAGGGCCTCGGCCGCCCAGAGCTTGGCGGTCAGGTCGCCGTAGATGTCGATGACGTAGGGCTCGTCCACCGCCTGCTCGTATCCACCGTGCAGCCAGGAGCGCGACTTGGTACGGGTGTAGGTGGCGGCGGTCTCCAGTGCGCCCTGCGCGATGCCCAGGTAGAAGCTGACGAAGACGAGCTGGATGATCGGGACGTTGAGGGTGTTGTAGACGCGCGGCTGGAACTCCTTGTCCACATAACCGGCGGCAGAGCTCCAGGGGGTGCGTACGCCGTCGAGGGTGACTCCACCGCTCTCGGTCAGGCGCTGGCCGATGTTGTCCCAGTCGTCGTGGAAGGTCAGGCCCTCGCTGTCGGAGGGGACGATCGCGAAGACATGCTTGTCGGTGCCCTCCAGAACCCCTTCGAGCACGGTGACGTCGGAGACCTTGCTGCCGGTGGAGAAGCTCTTGCTGCCGGTGAAGACCAGGTCGTCGCCGTCCTCGGTGACGACGACGTCGTGGTCGCGCGGGTTGACCGCGCCGCCGAAGAACCACTGGTTGCGGGCGGCCTCGGCCTCGACGAACTCCCACTGTTCGCGGGTGGCGACCAGGCGGCCCGCCCAGTTCCACAGGTAGTGGTAGCCGAGAAGCTGGCCGATCGAGCCGTCCGCCTTGGCAACCTCGCGGACCACCCGGTAGGCGGTGGTCCAGTCCTGGCCGGCTCCGCCGTGCTCGACCGGTCCGAGCAGGGTGACCAGTCCGGAGTCCTTCAGCAGGCGGATCTCGGTGTGCGGGGTCGCGCCGGCCTTGTCCCGGGCGGCGGCGTCGGTGGCCAGGACGGCGGCGACCTCGGCGGCCCGCGCGATCCAGCCCTGGGCGTCCTCGGGGGTGGGGGCGCCCTGCCACTGCGTCGTAGCGACGGTGCTCATCAGTGAGACCTCTCTTCTGTGGTGCTGTGCGGGGTGGGTGAGGGTGCGTCAGGCGAGTGCCGGAGTGGCCTCGCCCTGGTCGGTGGACTGCTGTGCCTCCAGCTCGCGGACCAGGGGGAGTACGCGGCGGCCGAAGTACTCCACCTCCTCCAGGTAGTGCAGGAAGCCCAGCAGCAGCAGGTCCACGCCGCGCCGTTTGTAGGCGACGATGCGCTCGGCGATCTGCTCGGGTGTGCCGATGAGGCCGGTACGGAAGCCGTCGTTGTACTGCACCAGATCCTCGAAGCTGGAGTCCTGCCACATGCCCTTGCGGTCACCGGTGGACTGTCCTGCCTGTTTGACGGCCGCGCCGAAGCCGCGTACCGCCTCGATGTCGGCCTTGGCGACGATCTCGCGCAGGGTGTCGCGGGCCTCGGCCTCGGTGTCGCGGGCGATCAGGAAGCCGTTGAGGCCGAAGCGGGGCGCGGGGCGTCCGGCCGCCGCGGCGGAGGCATGGACGTCGTCGATCTGCTCGGTGACACCGTCGAAGTCCTTGCCGTTGGAGAAGTACCAGTCCGAGACGCGTCCGGCCATGGCCCGCGCGGCGGTGGAGTTGCCGCCCTGGAAGATCTCCGGGTGCGGGCGTTCCGGGGTGTTCAGCGGCTTGGGCTTGAGTGTGAAGTCATGGATCCGGTAGAAGTCGCCGGACTGCTCGACGTGGTCCTCCGTCCAGATCGCCCGCAGTGCCCGGATGAACTCCTCCGAGCGGCGGTAGCGCTCGTCGTGCTCCAGCCATGGCTCGCCGAGGGCGAGGAACTCGTCCTTGAACCAGCCGCTGACGACGTTGACCGCGAAGCGGCCGTGGGAGAGATGGTCGGCCGTGGCACCGAGCTTGGCCAGCACCCCGGGCTGCCACAATCCGGGGTGAACCGCGGCGATGACCTTCAGCCGTTCGGTGGCCAGGAGCAGGGCGAGGCTGAAACTGGTCGACTCGTGCTGGAACTCGGCGCCGTAGCCGGCCATGTAGCGCACCTGGCTGAGGGCGTACTCGAAGCCGTTGTTCTCGGCGAGCACCGCGAGCTTGCGGTTGTACTCGTAACCCCAGTCGGTGCGTTGCTCGATCCGACTGGTGACCAGACCGCCGCTGACGTTGGGCACCCAGTACGCGAAGCGCACGGGGTCGGCGGAGAGTGGAACGGGCATGGCGACTCCCGGTACGGAAGGTGAGGAGGGCATGGCGGAGCGGGGCACGCCGGACCGGCCCGGCGCCGGTGGGGGCAGCACAGTCGAGGCAAGGAGGGGCGAGGGAGGCGGGGCAGGGCAGCACGGCGGGGTCAGGGCCGGGCGAGAGCAGCAGGGCCAGGGGACGTCAGCGGGGACGGCCGCGGCCCGGAAGGATCACGGGCTCGCGAAACGGAGCGGGTGGAGCGGGCCGCGTCTCAAGCGGCGCGACGACAGAAGGCACTGGCGACGCGGGCGAGGTCGATGTGCCGCCTCCGCGTGAAGTCCTGTCGCGTGCTCATGGGAACTGCTCCCAGCCGTGGGACGGGCGGCTTGTGCCGCTTCAGCAGAGTATCCATCCCTACCTGTCAGGTCGAGTAGGCAATGGCGAGGGTTCACCGATCGGCGTGCTGCCCTCCCGATCGATCCCCCGCCCACATGGCGCCCCGACGCACACCCGCGCCCAGAACTATGGTGCCCCACCACATACGCCTGTGACCTGTGCTTTCCTAGCGTGTGGCGACACGGAAACGTCCCCGTCAACTGCCAGGAAGTGGTGCCGATGTCGTCCCCCTCCCCTGCTCCACCAGCTCCTTCCAACCTCAAGCGCATCGTCGGCGCCAGTCTCATCGGCACCACCATCGAGTGGTACGACTTCTTCCTCTACGGCTCCGCCGCCGCCCTCGTCTTCAATGAGCTGTTCTTCCCCGACTCCGACCCGCTCGTCGGCACGCTGCTGTCCTTTCTGACGTACGCCGTCGGCTTCGCGGCACGGCCGCTCGGGGCGTTGGTCTTCGGGCACTACGGGGACCGGCTCGGGCGTAAGAAGCTGCTGGTCCTGAGCCTGCTGCTGATGGGCGGGGCCACCTTCGCGATCGGGCTGCTGCCGACGCACGCCACCGTCGGCTCCGCCGCGCCCGTCCTGCTGACCGTGCTGCGACTGGTGCAGGGCTTCGCGCTCGGCGGGGAGTGGGGCGGCGCCGTCCTGCTGGTGTCCGAGCACGGGGACGCCCGCCGGCGCGGGTTCTGGGCGTCCTGGCCGCAGACCGGGGCGCCCGCGGGGCAACTGCTCGCCACCGGTGTGCTCTCGTTCCTCACCGCCGTGCTGTCGGACGCCGCCTTCACCAGCTGGGGCTGGCGCGTCCCCTTCCTGCTCTCCGGAGTGCTGGTCGTCGTAGGACTGTGGATCCGGTTGTCCGTCGACGAGTCGCCGGTGTTCCAGCAGGCCCTCGCGCAGGCCGAGGCGCGGAAGAGCGAGGCGCGGAAGGGCGAGGCGCGGAAGGGCGAGGTGCGGAAGGGCGAGGCGCGGACGTCCGGGTCGGCCGCCGAGCGGATGCCGCTCGTCTCCGTGCTGCGCCATCACTGGCGTGATGTCCTCGTGGCCATGGGCGCGCGCATGGCGGAGAACATCAGCTACTACGTCATCACCGCGTTCATCCTCGTCTACGCCACCACCTCCGCCGGGTTCTCCAGGCAGGCCGCGCTGAACGCGGTGCTCATCGGGTCGGCGGTGCACTTCGCCGTGATCCCGCTGTGGGGCGCCCTGTCGGACCGGATCGGGCGGCGGCCGGTGTATCTGCTGGGCGCGGCCGGGGTCGGGCTGTGGATGTTCCCCTTCTTCGCCCTCATCGACACGGCGAGCTTCGGCAACATCCTGCTCGCCATCACCGTGGGCCTGGTGCTGCACGGGGCGATGTACGCGCCCCAGGCCGCCTTCTTCTCCGAGCTGTTCGCGACCCGTATGCGGTACTCCGGCGCCTCCATCGGCGCCCAGTTCTCCTCGGTCGTCGCCGGCGCCCCGGCCCCGCTCATCGCCACCGCCCTCCTCGCCGACCACGACAGTTCCACCCCCATCGCGCTGTACGTGATCGCCGCCGCCGTGCTGACACTGATCGCCGTGGGGGTGGCCAAGGAGACCCGCGACCGGGATCTCAACGACATCGGGCCGTCCGCCGACGGCAACGGTGACGGTGACGGTGACGGGCAGGATCTTGGCTCCGCATCGGGGTCGGGACGTGGCTCCGGCGCGGGTGAGAAGGCGGACGTGCGCTCTCTCTGACGCCCCCGGTCACCCGGCTCCGGCCCGGCCCTCGTACGCCGCTCCGCGTGCGAGGGCCGGTCTACGTGCCCGGCGCGGACAGTCGGTGCAGTCTCAACGCCAGTTGGATCTCCAGGGCGCGCGCCGGGCTCTGCCAGTCCTCCCCCAGCAACCGGCCCACCCGCTCCAGGCGCTGTGCCACCGTGTTGACGTGGACGTGGAGCCCGTCCTTGGTGCGGGCGGGGCTCATCCCGCAGGCGAAATAGGCGTCCAGCGTGGACAGCAGCTCCGTGCCTCTGCGTGCGTCGTACGCCACCACCTCACCGATGGTGCGGTCCACGAAGCCGGCGATGTCGCGGTCCCCGGCCAGCAGCAGGCCGAGGAAGCCGAAGTCCTCGGCGGCGGCGCCGTCCCCGACGCGGCCGAGCAGGCGCAGCGCGTCGAGGCAGCGGCGGCCCTCTGCGTAGGCGGCGGCGACGGCGTCGGGGCGGCCGGCGAGGTGGGCGACGGGGGCGGAGGCGCCCACGGTGACGGCCTCGCGCACGGCCGTGCCGAGCTGGCGGGCGGTGCGGCGGGCCACGGCGGTCGCGCTCTCGCCGTCGGTGAGCGGGAGCAGCAGCACCGTGCCGCCGTCGCGGGCGGCGGCCAGTCCGTGCCGGGTGGCGGCGAGGTGGGAGGCGGCGGACCACAGCCGGCGGCGGGCGGCGGCCTCCTGGTCGGCGTCGGCGGCGGGGCCGTCGAGCCGGGCGGCGAGGACGACATGGGTGGCGTCGAGGTCGGCGCGCAGCCGGGCCGCGCGGTCCCGCAGCAGGCGCGGGTCCCGGTCGTGGGCGTCCAGCAGGTCGTCCAGGAGTTCACCGCGTACCCGCTGTTCGGCCTCGGCGGCGGAGCGGCGGGCCAGCAACAGCAGGGAGGTGACCATCGCGGCACGTTCCAGGGTGCGCTGGTCGACCGGGTCGAGGCCGGGGTGACCGCGCAGCACCAGCGCGCCGAGGAGTTCGTCACCTGCGGCGACGGCGGCGATCCAGTCCCCCGCGTGACGGACCGCGTGTCCCTCCGCCCGGGACGCCTCCAGGGGGGCCGAGGGTGCCGTGTCCGCCTCGGTGAACTCGACCGTCCCCTCCAGGACCTCGCCGACCGCCGCCGCCACGTCGTGCACCCCGCCGCCGCGCAGGACCAGTTCGGCGAGCCGGTCGTGCACCTCGGAAGCGCGCTCGATGACCGCGCTGCGGTCGCGGATGATCTCGTTGGCCCGCTCCAGGTCGGCGACCGCGGACCGGGTCTCGGTGAGCAGGTTGGCCGTGTCGATGGCCGCCGCGGCGAGCGCCGCGAAGGAGCCGAGGAGCGCGATCTGCTCCCGCTCGAAGACCCGGGCACGGCGGTCGGCGGCGAAGAGCACCCCGATGACATGGGGGCCGAGCGTCAGCGGTACGCCGAGGATGGCCACCAGGCCCTCGTCGCGCACCCCCGCGTCGATGGACGTGGTGTGCTGGAAGCGGTCGTCCTGGAAGTAGTCGTCGGTGACGTACGGCCGCGCGGTCTGGGCGACCAGGCCCCCGAGCCCCTCGCCCATGCCCAGCCGCAGCTGCTGGAAGCGGGCGGCGACCGAGCCCTCGGTGACCCGCATGTACGTGTCGCCGCGTGCCGGGTCGTTGAGGCTGAGGTAGGCGATGTCGGTGCCGAGCAGGGACCGGGCGCGCTGGACGATGGCCTGGAGCACGGCGTCCAGATCGCGCAGTCCGGCGAGGTCGTGGGCGGTCTCGAAGAGCGCGGACAGCTCGGCCTCGCGGCGCCGGCGGCCCTCCAGGTCGGCGCGGACCCGCAGCGCGAGCAGCCTGGCGTCGGCGAGCGCGGCGACGCGGCCGGGCGGGGCGCCCTCGGCGCGGGCCAGCAGCGCGGGCTGCTCGTAGGCGTCGGCGGAGGCGCCCCGGGCCAGCAGTTCCAGGAACGGCGCCTCGGCGTCGCCCCGTGGGGCCGCGGCGGCGGGGCGTTCGGCGGACTGCAGGTGATCGCGGGACATGTGCACAGGATGACCCATGGTCCGGCCGGCCCGTCAGCCGTGTGGGGCAACTCTCTCGCCGTCCGCTCAGTGCGCGGTCCAGCCGCCGTCCAGGACCTGTGAGGTGCCGGTCACGGACGCGGCGTGCGGTCCGCACAGCTGGGCCACGGCCTCGGCGACCTCTTCCGGTTCGATCAGGCGTTTGATCGCGCTGTCCCGCAGCAGCACCTCGGTGAGGACCCGGTCCTCGGGGAGGCGGTGGGCGCGTGCCTGGTCGGCGAGCTGCCGCTCGACCAGGGGGGTGCGGACGTACCCGGGGTTCACGCAGTTCGAGGTGACGCCGTGGGCGGCGCCTTCCAGGGCCGCCGTCTTCGACAGGCCCTCCAGTCCGTGCTTGGCGGCGACGTACGCCGATTTGTAGGGCGAGGCGCGCAGTCCGTGGACGGAGGACACGTTCACGATGCGGCCCCAGCCCTGCCGGTACATGTGCGGCAGGGCGCCGCGGATGAGCCGGAAGGGGGCCTCCAGCATTACGGTGAGCACGGTGTGGAAGACGTCCGGCGGGAAGTCCTCGATCGGCCGGACCAGTTGCAGCCCCGCGTTGTTGACCAGGATGTCGGTGCCCGCGGCGGCCTGTTCGGCGGCGTCGAGGTCGGTCAGGTCGAGCACCCGGGGCTCGACCGTGCCCGGCAGGCCGGCGGCCTGTCCGGCGAGCGCGTCCAGTCCCTCGGCGTCCCGGTCGACCGCCCTGACGTCGGCCCCGGCGGAAGCGAGCCGCAGCGCGCAGGCACGGCCGATCCCGCCGGCGGCACCGGTGACGAGGGCCGTGCGGCCCGCGAGGTCGAGCGGGGCGGCGTAGGGGGCCGGGGCGGCGTAGGGGGTGGTCATGGATCGACCCTAGGCGCCGCCCGACCCCCGACCCATGTGGTCAGGCTCCACACTTCATCCGGAACTCGTGGGGGCGAACCATGTGGGTGCCTCCGCCATGGCCTGCTTGATCCGCAGCACACCGAACTCGCTGAGGTCCGGCAGGGCGTCGACGGCGAACCAGCCGACGTCCAGCGACTCGTCGTCGTTGACCCGTGCCTCGCCGCCGAGCGCCCGGCAGCGGAAGGTGATGTCCATGTACTGGCAGACGTCGCTGTTCTCGTACGTCACCGGCGACAGCGCCTGGACCAGGACGACCCGCTCGGGGACGCAGCGGATCGCCGTCTCCTCCTCCACCTCGCGCACGGCGCAGGCCGCGGGCTGCTCGCCCGGGTCCGGGATGCCGCCGATCAAGGACCACGTGCGGGTGTCCGAACGCCGGTTCAGCAGCACTCTGCCCTCGTCGTCGAAGACGACGGCGGTGACCCCGGGGAGCCACAGCAGCTGATGACCGGCGGACTCACGCAGGGTGGTGATGAAGTCAGGAGTAGCCATGTCCCGACCCTAACGGTCCCGTTCGACCGGTCCCGACCCGTTCGGCGGGCGTACGGCGGTCGTACGGTTACGCGCCACCCGCGCGCTTGCGGCGCACACCGGCGGTGACCGCCCAGCCGAGCCCGCCGGCCGCGACCAGCACCAGAAGGACCTCCGGCAGGATTCCCATCTGGGTGGCGGGCGTCTGCGAGCTGCGCAGCGGCACTTCCTGGACCAGTGTGTCGGGGACGAACATGCCGGTCCGCCCGGTGATCGTGCCGTCCGGCATGATGATCGCGCTGACGCCGCTGGTGACCGGGACGGTGACGGTGCGGCTGTGCTCGACCGCGCGGACCCGGGACATCGCGAGTTGCTGGTAGGTCATCTCGCTGCGGCCGAAGGTGGCGTTGTTGCTGGGCACGGAGATCATCTGGGCTCCGTCGACGACCTCGGAGCGCACGGCCCAGTCGAAGGCGGCCTCGTAGCAGGTGACCAGGCCGACCTCGGCGCCGCCCATGGTGAACACGCCCGGTTCGCTGCCCCGGCTGAAGTCCTGGGCGACCATGCTGGTCCACTCGCTGTTGATCGCCCCGATCAGCGGGCGCAGCGGCAGGTACTCGCCGAACGGCTGGATCTGCCGTTTGTCGTAGGTGTCGGTGGGTCCCTTCACCGGGTCCCACAGGATCTGCTCGTTGAGCAGCCTGCCGTCCCGCTCGACCACGCCGCCGACCGAGATGGGCACGCCGATGGCCTTGGCGGCCCGGTCGATCACGGCGTAGGCGTCGGTGTTGGTGAAGGGGTCGATGTCGGAGGAGTTCTCCGGCCACAGCACGAAGTCCGGCCGGGGGACCTCGCCGGCCTCGACGTCGGCGGCCAGGCGTTCCGTCTCGCGCGCGTGGTAATCGAGGACGGCGCGGCGCTGGGAGTTGAAGTCGAGCCCCGCGCGCGGCACATTGCCCTGGACGACGGCGACCGTGGCGGTGCCCGCCTCGGCGTCGTCACTGACCAGCGGCCGGGCCGCGAAGGCGCCCAGGACGGGTACGGCCACGCTGAGCAGGGCCGCCACGGCGGCGCCCCGGTGTACCGCGCGCGTACGGCGGGTCTCCAGGGCGAGGCGGACGACGTCGTACAGGCCGAAGCCCGCGAGGACGACGGCGAAGCCGAGTACGGGGGTGCCGCCCACGGCGGCGAGCGGGAGGAAGACCCCGTCGGCCTGGCCGAAGGCGATCTTGCCCCAGGGGAAGCCGCTGAACGGCACCCGCGCGCGGGCCGCCTCTGCGGCGATCCACACGGCGGCGGCCCACACGGGCCAGGCGGGGAGTTTCGCCACGGCGGTGACGCCCGCGCCGACCAGGGCGACGAAGAGCGCCTCGATGACGACCAGCGCCAGCCAGGGGCCGGGGCCGACCTCCACGCCGGTCCACACCAGCAGCGGCAGCAGGAATCCGAGGCCGAAGAGGTAGCCGAGACCGAGTCCCGCCTTCCAGCCGCGCCCGCGCAGCACCCAGCCGAAGACCGCGAAGGCCGGCAGGGCCAGCCACCACAGGGTGCGGGGCGGGAAGCTGACGTAGAGCAGCACTCCGGAGAGCGCGGCTGCGGCGGGCGGGACCAGACGCGCGAACCAGCGGCGCGCGACGGGCGCGGGCTGGGGTTCGGCCTGGTCCGGTCCGCCGGCGGCGGGTGCGGTGACGGTCACTCCGGGAGTGTACGGCCGCATCCTGAGCCACCGACAGGACGGTCCGCGCGTGCGCCGTGGGCCGTGGGGCCTGGGGCCTGGGGCCATGGGCGGTACGTCACGGAACCGACCCGGCCCGCCCACGGCCGGTGACCACCCACCCCGGCCGCCGGGGTGCTGGCGGGGCCGGCCACCGCGCGCCCGCCGGCGGAGGAGGTACCGCGCCGGAGAGAGGAGGACGGGGCGCCTCCGAACGGGTGAACGGGCGCCGCGTACGGCGCGGGACGGGCCGGACGGGCGGGACGGCAAGACGGCGATACGGCGATACGGCGGTGCAGCCTGGGCGGGTGCCGTGGCCGTCGGCGGGTCAGTGTGCCGCGTCGGGGGTGATCGCCCGCAGGCGTTCGCGGATGACCCGTACGGCCGCCTCCGCGTCGTCCACCGTGACCGTGAACGTGTGTCCGTCCCACAACCGCAGGACCAGGCCCTCGCCCTGTCGTACGACGACGGCGGTGCCCTTCTCGGGACGCCAGCGGTAGCCCCAGCCGCCCCAGTGGCGGGGGGTGACGTGGGCGACGAAGTCGGCTCCGGCGACATGGGAGAGGGGGATGCGACGGCGCGGTACGCCGATGTGGCCGCAGCGCACCTCCAGGGAGTCCTGGTCGACCCGCAGGGCCACGCTGACGAAGGCGAGGGTGCCGAAGAGGACGAGCAGTCCGGCCAGGATGCAGCCCACCACGGACATCACGAGGGGGGCCGAGCCGGACGTCCACGCGGAGTCCACGGCCAGTTGGATGCCGAGCGCCACGCAGGCGGCGCCGACCAGCGCCAGCAGCCACTGGACGCGATTGGTGGCGTGCCCGGTCCAGACGTCCGGGTGCGACGCGGCTGTGTCCTGGGGGAGGTCCCTCATGCTTCGAGACTACTCAGGTTTCGCTGCGCGGGCCCCTGGCTGCGCACCGTGATTGGCCCGGACGGTCCACCGGGTGTCAGGACAGCCGGGCGGGGGCCGTCGCCCCCAGCAGCCGTCCCTCCGCGTAGGCGAGCGCGGGCTCGGGCAGCATGCCGGGCCGGCCGCTCAGCAGCACGGTGACGGTGCCGCTGGGCGCGGCCTCGGGCCGGGGCCGGCCGCCGATGCGGCGCAGGGCCTGGGCGGCCACCGCTCCGGCCGAGCCGTGCAGGGCCAGGGGCGGGGCGCCGGTCCGCTGGACGGCGGCGCGGATGCGTTCGGCGACCAGTTCGTAGTGGGTGCAGCCCAGGACGACGGTGGTGACCTCGGGCGGGGTCAGCGCGGCGGCGGCGGCCACCGCGGCGTCGATCGCGTGCTCGTCGGCGCGCTCGACCGCCTCGGCCAGTCCCCAGCAGGGGACTTCGGTGACGTGGACGCCGTCGGCGAAGTCACGGATGAGCCCGCGCTGGTAGGGGCTGCCGGTGGTGGCGGGGGTGGCCCAGATCGCGACGGGGCCGCCGCGGGCGGCGGCGGGCTTGATGGCGGGGACCGTGCCGATCACCGGGAGGCCGGGTTCCAGCAGCCCGCGCAGGGTGGTCAGGGCGTGCACGGTGGCGGTGTTGCAGCCGACGATCAGGGCTTCGGGGCGGTGGGCGGCGGCGGCCTCGGCGACGGTCACCGCGCGCCGGGTGAGGTCCTCGGTGGTGCGCGGACCCCAGGGCATGCCGTCGGGGTCGAGGGAGAGGACGAGATCCGCGTCGGGGCGGAGGCGTCGTACCGCGGCGGTCGCCGCGAGCAGGCCGATTCCGGAGTCCATGAGCGCGATCTTCACTCGGCCACCATAGACGATGGCCCGTGTCGGACCGGTGCCGTGCGGCAGACTGCGCGGGTGACCGTCTTCGCCTGGATCGCCGCCGGATCACTCGCCGCCTGGTCGTGGCTGCTGCTGTGCCAGGGCTTCTTCTGGCGCACCGATGTACGGCTCCCCCGTCGCGTCGAGCCGGAGGTGTGGCCGTACGTCTGTGTCGTCGTCCCGGCGCGCGACGAGGCGGGTGTGCTGCCGCTGAGTCTGCCGTCGCTGCTCGCGCAGGAGTATCCGGGGCGGGCCGAGGTGATCCTGGTGGACGACGGCAGCACCGACGGCACCGGGGAACTGGCGCGGGAACTGGCGGACGGACGGGACGGACCGACGCTGACGGTGGACTCGCCGGGTGAGCCTCCGGCGGGCTGGACCGGCAAGCTGTGGGCGGTGCGGCACGGGCTGGCGCTGGCCCGCGCGCGGGGACCGGAGTTCCTGCTGCTGACGGACGCGGACATCGCCCACGAGCCCGACAGTCTGCGCGCGCTGGTGGAGGCGTCCCACGGGGGCGGCTACGACCTGGTGTCCCAGATGGCCCGGCTGCGGGTGGTGAGCGGCTGGGAGCGGCTCGTGGTGCCGGCGTTCGTCTACTTCTTCGCGCAGTTGTATCCGTTCCGGTGGATCAGCCGTACGGGGTCGCGTACGGCCGCCGCGGCCGGGGGCTGTGTGCTGCTGAGCGCGCGGGCGGTGGAGAGGGCGCGGATCCCGGACGCCATCCGCGGCGCGGTGATCGACGACGTGGCGCTCGCCCGCGCGGTGAAGGACAGTGGGGGGCGTATCTGGCTGGGGCTGGCGGAGCGGGTGGACAGCGTGCGTCCGTATCCGCGGCTGCACGATCTGTGGCGGATGGTGTCGCGCAGCGCCTACGCGCAACTGCGGCACAGTCCGGCGCTGGTGGTGGGGACGGTGGCCGGGCTCGCCCTGGTGTATCTGGTGCCGCCCGTCGCCGTGCTGGTGGGGGTGGTGACGGGCGAGGTGCCGACCGCGCTGCTGGGCGCGGCGGCGTGGCTGGTGATGACGGGGACGTATGGGCCGATGCTGCGGTACTGCGGTCTGCCGCTGTGGCTCGCCCCGCTGCTGCCGTTCACCGCGTTCCTGTATCTGCTGATGACGGTGGACTCGGCGGTGCAGCACCATCGGGGGCGCGGCGCGGCCTGGAAGGGCCGTACCTATGCCCGTCCGGACGCGGTGGCGGACGAGGGCTGAGCGGCGCGGTGCGGTGCGGTGCGGGCGGCTACTTGCGGCCGGGGGTCCAGTTCATGCCCCAGCCGTAGGCGTGGTCGACGGTGCGTTGCGGGCTGACGCCGCGTTCGGGGACGAGGTAGCGGGCCTCGCGCCGGACGATCAGGTCGCCGCCGTCGTGGGTGATCAGCGCGAGGGCGCAGACGGTGGAGGGGACCGTGCACTCGTCCAGGGAGAAGTCGATCGGGGCGCCGTGCTGCGGGCTGAGGGTGACGGTGGCGTGCAGGTCGGCGAAGGAGCGGGCGCCCTCGTAGATGGTGACGAAGACGAGGATGCGCCGGAAGCGGCGTTGCTGGTCGAGGTTGACGGTGAGGTTCTCGCCGCTCGTGACGGCGCCGGTGCGGTCGTCGCCGTCGAGGTGGATGAACGGCGGTCGGTCCAGGGCTCCGTAGGCGTTGCCGAGGGCCTGGACGACGCCTTTGCTGCCGTCGGTCAGTTCGTACAGGGCGCACAGGTCCAGGTCGAGGTCGCCGTGGAGGGCGACCGCGCGGCCGATCTTGCTGCCCCAGCCCTTGAACTGCTTGCGGGTCTCCCAGTTGAGATTGACGCGCAGCGCGCCCGAGGTGCCGCCCTGTTTGGTCAGGGAGACGGACGGGGCGGCCTTGGTGAGGGTGACCTTGGTCAGCCGTACGGGCCGGGCGGGCGGCTGGGCCGCGGGGCGGGCCGGTGCGGGCGCGGAGGAGGCGGGGGCCGGTGAGGGGGCCGGTGGGGGTGGGGTGGCGGCGCGGGTCTGTGGGGGTGCGGCCGGCTGCTGGGGCTCGTCCACCGTGATGCCGAAGTCGGTGGCGAGGCCCGCCAGTCCGCGGTCGTAGCCCTGGCCGACGGCGCGGAACTTCCAGGCGCCCTGGCGGCGGTAGAACTCGCCGAGCACGAACGCGGTCTCGACGCTCGCGCCGGTGCTGTCGAAGCGGGCGACGGCGGTGTCGCGGCCCTCATCGCGCACCTCGATGTACAGACCGGGGACGCGGGCGAAGGTGCCGCCGTCGGCGGAGGCGGCGAGGACGACGGTCTCGACGGCGGGCTCCACGCGCGCGAGGTCGACGATCAGGGAGTCGGTCACCCGGCCTCCGCTGTCGTGTTTGCCCACGTGGCGCACGGCGCCGGAGGAATGGGCCGGCTGGTTGTAGAAGACGAAGTCGGCGTCGGAGCGGACCTTCCCCCCGACGAGGACGAGCGCGGAGGCGTCCACGTCGGGGACCGACGCCCCGGTCCCCCAGCCCAGTTCGACCCGTAGTGCCGTGGTGGGCACCGGGACGTTCGACCCTTTCGGCATTGTCATGTCCGCCCCCATCTTGTGCTGCGCTCGTGTGCGGTACGCCGCCCGGCGTTCCGGACCCGTGGCGTTCCGCGTGCGACCAACCTATTCCCCGGGGCCGCCGTGCGCCCACGGCACGCGCGTGAACACTCCATGGTCAACCGCCGGTAACCCGTACGGAACTGAGCTTTTACAGGATTCAAACGCGCGCCGCTGCCCTTTTTCCCCAGGTTCGCTCGCATTGGCGATCCCGCGTCACCGCCGACACGGAAATCAACCCTCTTATCGGTCTCCACAACCAGCACATCGTGGGCTTAACTTATGTGCCATGACCTCCCCCCGCTCCACCTATGGCGGCGGCTACTACTCCGCCTCCTTCCCGGACACACCGATCTACGACTCACTCGTGGCCGAGCGGGGCACCCCGCAGATCGCCCCGATCCGGGTCCCCGCCGCCTACGACACCGGCGGTCATCTGCCCGCGCTGCCGTCGGCGTTGCCCGCGCTCCCGGCGGCCCCGTCGCAGCCGACCTACGGCTCCTACGGCTACCCGCAGCCCGCCCCGCTCCAGCAGGCCCCGGCCGCGTACATCCCGCCGCAGGCCACCGCGCCGCGCGGCTATCCGGGCCCGCAGCAGCAGCCGCCCCGGCCGGCCGGCCCCGGCACCGGGTACGAGGCGATGCGTCCGGCCGCCCCGCGCCCCGCTCCGGGCGGCTACCAGGACCCGTACAACAACCAGCAGTACCGCGGGTACTGATTCCCTCCGCGGATCACCGGCGCCACCTGGCACGATGTCCGTATGGGGAACCCGCGGCTGCAGTCGATCCACGTCCATCCGGTCAAGGCGTTCCGGGGCCTGTCGCTCCGGGAGTGCGCCGTGGAGCCCTGGGGGCCGGCCGGTGACCGACGCTGGGTGCTGATCGACGACGGGGGAAAGGTCGTCACACAACGCCAGCAGCCGCGTCTCGCGCAGGCCGCCGCCGAGTTGCTGCCCGGCGGCGTCCTGCTGTCCGCGCCCAGTCTGGAGCCGCTGGCCGTGGACGTGCCGGAGCCGGGCGGCACCGTCACGCTGGAGATCTTCGGGGACAAGGTGGAGGGTGTGCCCGCGGACGCCGCGGCGCACGCGTGGTGCAGCGCGTTCCTGCGGGCCCCGGTACGGCTGGTGCACATGGACGACCCCGCCGCGCGCCGGCCCGTGGACCCCGCGTTCGCGCGGCCCGGTGAGACGGTCAGCTTCGCCGACGGCTATCCGCTGCTGCTGACCTCGGTCGCCTCCCTCGACGCGCTCAACTCCCTGATCGCGCAGGGTCGGCACGCGGCGGAGGGGCCGCTGCCGATGAACCGCTTCCGGCCGAATGTGGTCGTCTCCGGGGCCGAGCCCTGGGCGGAGGACGACTGGACGCGGGTCGAGATCGGGGAGGTGCGCTTCCGGGTGGCGAAGATGTGCGGGCGCTGTGTGGTGACCACGACCGACCAGGTCACTTCGGAGCGCGGCAAGGAGCCCCTGTTCACGCTGGGCCAGCGGCGCCGGATCGGCGGCAAGCTGGTCTTCGGCCAGAATCTCGTGCCGCTGAACCGCGGCACGCTGCGCGTGGGCGACCCGGTCCGGGTGCACGGGTAGCGGGGCACCCCGCCGAAGCGCCGGGGTCCCAAGGCCCAGTGGCCCAGAGGCCCCGAAGCGCCGGTCGCCGGTCGCCGGTCGCCGGTCCTCCGTCGCCGGTCCTCCGTCGCCGAGAGCCCGAAGCCGGTCCTCGGTCGTCGGAAACCGGGGAGTTCCTGGGGAGGTCCGGCGGAGGTGATTTCGCTCTCTCTTCGGCCGGACTCCCGGGCGCCCGGCTCCGGTTCGGGTTATCACGGAACGGGGAAGGGGGTGCGGACCGTGCGAGCGATCAGTGGCCTGTGGCGCTGGCGGCACAATCCGCTGTGCCGCGCGAGCGACCTCGTGGAGTGCTGGGCGGCGCTCGTCGCCCTGTCGATGATGCTGGTGGTGGCGCCGGTGATCGGAGTGCTGGCCGGTTCCGCCGCCCAGGACACGCTGGACCGCTCGATCCGTGAACAGCGCGACTCCCGGCTGGAGGTGACGGCCACGGTGGTGCGCAGACTGGGCGGCGGTGTGGTGGGCGCGGACCCCGAGGCCGGGTCGGCGGACGCCCGCAGCCGGGTGCTGGCCCTCTGGACGGCGCCCGACGGCGACGAGCGCCGCGAGCCGGTCCTGACCGCGCTGTCGGCACCGCGGCCCGGCGACACGTTCACGATCTGGACCGACCGGGCCGGGCAGAAGGTCGCCAGACCGCTGGATCCGGCCACGGCCGCCACGCACGCGGCCCTCGCCGGGTTCGGCGCGGCCCTCGTGACGGCCGGGCTGGTCGAGGTCGCCAGACGGCTGGTCCTGTGGCGGCTGGTCAGACACCGGTACGCCCGCTGGGACCAGGCGTGGGACCGCGCGGGCCCGGACTGGGGCCGGACCGGGACGGGCAGTTGACGGCCTTCGGCCTCTGGTCAACCCACCGTCCGCGCTCACGCTACGGTGGACCGGCCGAACCCCTTCGGCAGCAGACCCGCGTACGACGAGGTGGGGGCACAGCAAAGCCATGGCACAGGGCACGGTCCAGGTGACGCACACCGGCACGTCGCGGTGGCGGCGCCGCACAGGTGAGTACAGCTCGCTCGCCGCCGCCCTGGAGGCCGCGGCCGACGGTGACGTGCTCACCGTCGCCCCCGGCACCTACCGGGAGAACCTCGTGGTCGAGCGCGCGGTGACGCTGCGCGGCCCGGAGGGCTCCCCCGGCTCGGTGCGCATCGCCCCGGTCGACGGGGTGCCGCTGACCGTGCGGGCCTCGGCGGTCGTCCAGGATCTGCTCGTGGAGGGCCAGGACGCCGCGGCGCCCGCCCTGCTCGTGGAGGAGGGGGCGCCCGAGCTGACGGACGTACGGGTGGTGACCCGGTCCGCGGCGGGCATCGAGGTGCGCGGCGGGGCGCGGCCGACCGTGCGCCGCTGCACCGTCGACAATCCGGCGGGCATCGGGATCGCCGTGCTCGACGGCGGGGGCGGGGTGTTCGAGGAGTGCGAGGTGGTCGCGGCCGGACAGGCCGGGGTCGCGGTGCGCGGCGGCGCCCATCCGCGGCTGGAGCGCTGCCGGATCCACCACACCTCGGGCGTGGGCCTGACGGCGACCGGGGAGAACTCGGCGCTGGAGGCCGTCGGCTGCGAGGTCTACGAGGTGCGGGGCAGCGGGGTGCAGATCACCGCGCGGGCCACCGCCCATCTCACCGACTGCGATGTGCACCGCACCACCGCCGACGGGGTCACCCTCGACACGGACGCCGTGCTGACGCTGGCCGACTGCCGGATCCACGACATCCCGGAGAACGCGGTCGACCTGCGTTCGCGTTCGGTGCTGACGCTGACCCGCACCAGCGTGCGGCAGTTCGGCCGCAACGGGCTGTCGGTGTGGGACCCGGGCACCCGGGTGGACGCCAATCAGTGCGAGATCTTCGACAGCACCGGCGACTATCCGGCGGTGTGGGTGAGCGACGGCGCCACGGCGGTGCTGGACTCCTGCCGGGTGCACGATGTGCCGGACGCGCTGTTCGTCCTGGACCGCGGATCGCGCGCGGACGTCGTGGACAGCGATCTCACCCAGGTGCGCAACACGGCGGTGTCGGTGAGCGACGGCGCCACCGCCCAGCTGGACGACTGCCGGATCAGGGACGCCGCGACCGGCGCCTGGTTCCGCGACCACGGCAGCGGCGGCACCCTGAGCAACTGCACGGTGTCGGGCACGCAGACCGGGGTGATCGTCACCAAGGGCGCCGACCCGAGCGTGGAGCGGTGCACGGTCGACTCCCCCGCCGAGGCCGGCTTCTACGTGTCGGCGGGCGGCCGGGGCACCTTCACGGGCTGCCGGGTCACGGGCAGCGGCGGCTACGGCTTCCATGTGATAGACGGCTGCCGTACGACCCTGCGCAAGTGCCGTACGGAGCGGTGCGCGCGCGGCGGGTACGAGTTCGCGGACGGCGGGCCGGACGCGACAGGCGGGGGCCCGGTCGTGGAGGACTGCACCAGCGACGAGAGCGGCGGCATACGGCCGTCGGTGACCCCGGCGCCGGAACCGGCCGTGCAGACCGCGGGCGGGACGCCGGGGCTGCTGGGCGCGATCCCGGGGCAGCGCACGGCGGAGCAGGAACCGGTCGTGTCCGTGGTGCCGGAGCCGCAGTCGGCCGCGCGCACCTCCACGGCGGTGCTCGGCGAGCTGGACGCGCTGGTGGGCCTGGACAGTGTGAAGCGTGAGGTGCGGGCGCTCACCGACATGATCGAGGTGGGGCGGCGGCGCCGGGAGGCCGGTCTCAAGGCGGCCTCCGTGAAACGGCATCTGGTCTTCACCGGCTCCCCCGGCACCGGCAAGACGACGGTCGCCCGGCTGTACGGCGAGATCCTCGCCTCGCTCGGGGTGCTGGAGAAGGGGCATCTGGTCGAGGTCTCCCGGGTGGATCTGGTCGGCGAGCACATCGGCTCGACGGCGATCCGCACCCAGGAGGCGTTCGAGCGGGCCCGTGGCGGGGTGCTGTTCATCGACGAGGCGTACGCGCTGTCGCCGGAGGACTCGGGCCGTGACTTCGGCAAGGAGGCCATCGACACGCTCGTGAAGCTGATGGAGGACCACCGGGACGCGGTGGTGGTGATCGTCGCGGGCTACACGGCCGAGATGGAGCGGTTCCTCTCGGTCAACCCCGGTGTGGCGTCGCGTTTCTCGCGGACCATCACCTTCGGCGACTACAACGCCGAGGAACTGCTGAGGATCGTGCGGCAGCAGGCCGAGGAGCACGAGTACCGGCTGGCACCGGGGGCGGCGGAGGCGGTGCAGAAGTACTTCGCCGAACTCCCGAAGGGTCCCGCGTTCGGCAACGGACGTACCGCGCGGCAGACGTTCGAGGCCATGGTCGAGCGGCACGCGAGCCGGGTCGCCCAGGTCCAGGAGCCCACCACGGACGATCTGTCGCTGCTGTTCGCGGAGGACCTGCCCGAACTGCCGTGAGAGGTGGCGCCGAGGCGGCGCCGCCTCCGTGAGGTGCGACGCTCACTCCGCTGTCCGCGGGCGTGGCCCCGGCACCTCGGGCCGCAGCCGGGCCAGCAGCCGGGCGCGTTCCTCGGCGAACGCGGGGTCCGCCTGGTAGTCGGAGTGCCCGAGGATCGGCGCGGGCAGCGGATGCAGCGCCGTACGGCCGCAGGCCATCGGGTCGGTGAGCGGGGCGCGGTCGACCTTGGGGCCGCAGTCGCCGGGGAGTCCGATCGGGCCGCCGATGGGGTCGGTGACGCGGTGGAGATTGCGCCAGCAGTCGACGTCCTCGTGCAGCGCGCTGAGCGCGGCCGGACCGAAGTACCCGGGGAACCAGCGGCCGTAGAGCCGCTCCAGCGGTGAGCCGTACGTCAGCAGCGCCACCCGTTTGCGTACCGCCGGGGTCAGTTGCCAGGACGCGGCGGCGGCGAGGACGCTGCCCTGGGAGTGGCCGGAGATCACCAGCCGGCCGCCGGTCAGTGCGGTCCAGGTGGCCATGCGCCAGGTGAGGTCGGGGACGGCCCGCTCGGCGTAGCAGGGCGGCGCGAAGGGGTGGGCGGCGCGCGGCCAGAAGGTGCCGACGTCCCAGAGGATGCCGATGGTGCGGCGCGCGGAGGCATCTTTGTAGGCGCGGCGGCCCGAGGCGACGAACAGTATGAATCCGACGCCGATCAACCAGGAGCCGAGGGCCTGCGCGGTCTGGGCGGCGCCGTGCAGGAAGGGCTGGGTGTCCTCGGCGGCGCGGGCCGGGGTCACCCCGGTGACCAGGGCCGCGCCCAGCGCGCCCCCGCCGAGCAGGAGGGTCGTCAGGGCGGTGGCGGTGATCAGCAGGGGTGCCCGGTCGGTGAGGGCGGCCATCGCGCGGGTGCGGGCGATCCTGCGGAGGCGGGTGTCGTCCGCCGCCTCCTGCGGGTACTCGCGCTCGACGGCGGTCCGCTCGGCGCGGGCCAGTTTCAGGGTGACGTAGCAGAGCCGGCCGGCGACCAGCAGCAGGACGACGAGCAGGGGTGGGATGACGGACGCCTGCCAGGTGAGCAGGACGGGCGGGCCGGGGATCACGGCGGCGGGGCCGTCCAGCCAGTCGGCGACCCGCTGGGACACCCCGCCGGAGAAGACACCGCCGAGGGCGCAGGCCAGCAGGGCGACGGCCGGGCCGCCGAAGCCGCGCATCGCGCAGCGGGGTTCGCGGCGGGCGCGGTGCAGCACATGGGCGACGACGCACAGCGCCACGACGAGCAGGCCCTGGGCGAGGGTGAGGACACCGAACGCCGTGTCGCCGGGCAGTCCGCCGGTGGACCGCCATCCGGTGCGCTCCCAGCCGGTGTAGACGACGGTGAGGAGCAGCAGGGTCACGGCGGCGAGCGGAAGCCGGTGGACGAGGCGCCGGTCGAGTTCGCGGTCGAGGCGGCGCTCGCTGCGGCCCCGGCGGCAGACCACCCACAGCACGGCGGCGAAGCCCACGACGAGCGCGGTGCCGAGGAGGCCGCCGAGCCATTCCAGGGCGGCCGGGCCGCCGGGCTCGCGGTCGTGCGCGGCGGCGGCCCAGATGAGGGCGGCGGCCACGGTGAGCAGGCCCGCCGCGGTGTGCGCGGCGCGCAGCCGGGCGACGAGCCGACGCCCGAACCAGAACCCGGGCCGCCCCAGCGCGGTCAGCGAGGTCGCCTCGTCGTCCCCGGCACGGTCGGCGGCGGGGGTGTCCGCCGCTTCCGGCCGCCCGGGGTCCGCTCCCGTTCGCCCGGGGTCCGCTTCCGGCCCGTCCCCCGGCTCTCCTTGGTCGCCGCCCATCGGTCGGGCCGACTCGTACGCGCTCCAGGTGCGGTGGGAGAGGTACCACAGCAGGGTGACCAGGGCCGTGGGGACGAGGGCCGCCAGGGCGATCCGGCGGCCGGGCAGGCTCCACCAGCCGTCGTGGGAGAGGGCGGGTGAGAAGAAGCCCAGCCAGGAGTTGCGCTCGGCGCAGGCACTGACGCCGGCGCACTGCCAGGCGGCGAGGTCGAGGGCGACCTCGCAGGCCGCCGCCACCAGCAGCACCGTCAGGGTGAGCCCGGCGAGCCGCACCAGCAGTCCGTACAGACGCACCGCGCGGGCGTGGCCGTGGGTGGCGGGGCGCATCCAGTGCGCGAGGTTGACGACCATGAAGGGCAGCAGCAACAGCCACAGCGCGCGGGTGCCGTTGCCGGAGGTGAGGTTGGACCAGACGTACGCCTCCTGGACGGGTCCGGCGGGTCCGGCGGGTCCGGCGGGCCCGTCGTCGCGCCGGTCCGGGTCGCGTTCGGAGTCGACGTCCTCGATCCGCCGGTAGATGGCGGCGGTCTCGTCACCGGTCACCCGCTCGGTGCGCGGGTCGTCGAGCATCTCCTGGGGCGTCGCGCCGCCCACTCCGTGGACGAGGAGTTCCAGAGCCGTCGTCCGCTCCCGGCCGGGCGTCCGGCCCGTCCCGGCCCGTACCTGCGCGCGTTCCACTGTCGGGTACTTCCCCTTTCGGTGCCGTGCGGCATTGGTTCGTGGCGCGCCCAGGATGTCCGCTGGGCCGTCCGCGGACCGGCCTCCTCACCGAATCTCCTTGATGTGGAGGCGGACCGGCGACGGAGCGGACCCGAGGGGGCATGCTCGCGTCGACCCGGGCGCGGTGCCACGTCCCGCGTCGAGCCGTGCGAGGATGGGACGTCCCGCGCCCCGACATCGTAGAACCGCTTGTCACGGCGGGGAGCGGGGGTGTCAGGGAGCGGTGGCGAAAGGACCGGGGTCACGTGAGTGAGAATCAGAACCTCCTCGCCGAGCAGCGGCGTGCCCTCATCCTGGACGAGGTGCGGCGGCGCGGGGGCGTCCGCGTCAACGAGTTGACCCGCAGGCTCGGCGTGTCGGACATGACGGTCCGGCGCGATCTGGACGCGCTGGCCCGGCAGGGTGTGCTGGAGAAGGTGCACGGCGGGGCGGTCCCGGTGGTGGAGGCCAGCACCCATGAGCCGGGGTTCGAGGCCAAGTCGGGGCTTGAGCTGAGTGCCAAGGAGGACATCGCGCGCGCGGCGGCCGAACTCGTCCCGCCGGGTGCGGCGATCGCGCTCTCCGGCGGTACGACGACGTACGCGCTGGCCCAGCGGCTGCTCGACGTGCCCGATCTGACGGTGGTCACCAACTCGGTGCGGGTGGCGGACGTCTTCCACGCGGCGCAGCGATCCTCCGGGCCCCGGCAGGGGGCGGCGACGGTGGTGCTGACCGGTGGGGTGCGCACGCCGTCCGACTCACTGGTGGGGCCGGTCGCCGATCAGGCCATCGCGACGCTCCACTTCGATCTGCTCTTCCTCGGGGTGCACGGCATATCGCCGCAGGCGGGGCTGTCCACGCCCAACCTCGCGGAGGCCGAGACCAATCGCCGCCTCGTGCAGTCGGCGCGGCGGGTCGTGGTGGTGGCCGACCACACGAAGTGGGGCACGGTCGGACTGAGTTCCTTCGCGTCGCTGGAGCAGATCGACACCCTGGTCACGGACGCCGGGCTCGGCACCGCGGACCGGGCGGAGATCGCCGAGCATCTGCGGCTCGTGGTCGCGGGCGAGCCCGCGGACGACTCCGACGGAGTGGACGAGCCGCCCACCGCGGACGTGGGGTGAGACTGCCGCCCCGGTCGTCCCGTTCCGGGTGGTGGTAGGGACCGGCAGGTGGGGGCGGGTGCTGTGGGGCGGGCGACGAGCCGGTGCGAGCCGGTGCGGTCCGCTACGGGGCCGCTCCGTGCCGGTTCAGTCCGGCCACACCCCCGTCGCCAGCAGGGTCTCGATCGCTTCCGTGTACGGCGTGATGTCCAGCCCCTGCTGTTCCAGCCAGGTGTCGGAGTAGTACTTGTCCAGGTACCGGTCGCCCGGGTCGCACAGCAGGGTGACGACGCTGCCGTGGCGGCCCTGGGCGACCATCTCGGCGGCGATCTTCAGGGCGCTCCACAGTCCGGTGCCGGTGGAGCCGCCCGCCTTGCGGCCGATGGCCCGTTCCAGGGCGCGGACGGCGGCCACGCTCGCCGCGTCCGGCACCTTCATCATCCGGTCGACGGCCCCGGGCACGAAGCTCGGCTCCATGCGCGGGCGGCCGATGCCCTCGATACGCGAACCGGAGTCGCAGGTGACGGACGGGTCGCCGGTCGTCCAGCCCTCGAAGAAGCAGGAGTTGTCCGGGTCGGCGACACAGATCCGGGTGTCGTACTGCATGTAGTGGACATAGCGGGCGATGGTCGCCGAGGTGCCGCCGGTGCCCGCGGTGGCGACGATCCAGGCGGGCTCCGGGTAGCGCTCAAGCTCCAGTTGGCGGAAGACCGACTCGGCGATGTTGTTGTTGCCGCGCCAGTCGGTGGCGCGCTCGGCGTAGGTGAACTGGTCCATGTAGTGGCCCCCGGACTCCTCCGCGAGCCGGGCGGACTCCTCGTACACCATGCGCGGGTCGTCCACGAAGTGACATCGACCGCCGTGGAACTCGATCAGGCGGCACTTCTCGGCGCTGGTCGTGCGCGGCATCACCGCGATGAAGGGCACCCCGATCAGCTTGGCGAAGTACGCCTCCGAGACGGCCGTGGAGCCGCTGGACGCCTCGATCACCGGGCGGCCGGGGCGGACCCAGCCGTTGCACAGCCCGTAGAGGAAGAGCGAGCGGGCGAGGCGGTGCTTGAGGCTGCCGGTGGGGTGGGTGGACTCGTCCTTGAGGTAGAGGTCGATGCCCCATGCCTCGGGCAGCGGGAAGCGCAGCAGATGGGTGTCGGCCGAGCGGTTGGCGTCGGCCTGGACCTTGCGGACGGCCTCTTTCAGCCAGTCCCGGTAGGACGGGTCGGTGCGGTCGACATCGAGGGTCGCTCCGGGCCGGGTCTTCTGAGTGGTGCTCACGGCGGGCTCCTTAGGCTGCGCGCCGACGCTCTCGCCGCGCGGGCGGCACCTCGATCATAAGCACCCCTGCGTACGCTCCTCACCTGCATAAACGCATCTTTGGGAGGCTCAAAGGCCGACGTCGGGCAGAAGGGCGGCGCGACGGGCGCGCAACGCGCGCCGCGGCGGGGGCGCATTCACCTGAATGCTCCGGGCGCCCGGCGCGAACGGACCGGGCCCACTGGTGCGGGAGCGCGGGTGGGGGCACACTGCACCGCGCGGGGGTCGGAGCGTACGGCTCCGCAAAGGTGGTCGGCGGATCCGGTCGCCGGACGCCGGATGCCTGTCGGGGCAGGCCGGCCGGTCTCCCCGGCCGTCGGCCGGGACGGGATCGACCGGGCCACCGGACGGGCTCGGGCACGGGCGCGTGACGGGTCCCGGACGCGGGTGCGGGGCGTTCCCGGGCACGGGTGCGGGACGGGTCCTGGCTCGGGTGCGTGGCCGGTGCCGGGTGCGGGTGGGTGACGTGCCTCGGGCGCGGGTGCGGGACGTGGCCCGGACTCGGGTGCGTGGCGCTCGCGGGTCCGGGTGCGGTGCGGGTGTGTGACGTTCGCGGGTGCGGGTGCGTGACGTGTCCGGGGCACAGGTGGGTACCGTTTTTGGCAGGGGTGGGTACGGGCCCGGTCCGGGGACCGGCGTACGGCACCCGCCCGCGCCGGGGGCGCGCGCTCGCGCTCCGGCAGGGCGCGGGCGCACGGAGTGCAGGGCGAAGGGGCGAGGGGGCGGTCGGCATGGCGGAGCCGGAGTTCACGGCGAACGGGGTGCGGATAGGCAAGGGGCTGCGCTCGCTCACCCGGGCCGGGCAGGTCCGGATCAGCGACGGCAGGCTGGAGTTGCTCACGAGCTACGGCAGCGAGATCGACAGCGCGCCGGTGCAGGCGGTGTGGGCGTCCAAGCCGTGGTTCGCGTCGGAGGGGCGCGCGCTCGCCGACCTCAACGGCACGCGCTACCTGCTGACGCTGGGCGAGCGCGATCCGGCGCCGGGGCAACCCGGTCCGCCCGCGGCCCGCCGTTTCATCGAGGCGGTGAGGCGAGCCTCGGGACGTGCGCGCTGAGCCACGACCGCCGAGCCGTCGCGCCCAGGGTCGCCCCGGGGTCACAACCGGGGTGGTGCCCGGGGTCACGCCCCGGGTCACGGGACCCGCACCCCCGGGCACCACCAGGCTCCCGCCCGGGCCCGCCGCCGCGCCGTCAGGGGCCCCGCGCCGACCCGGGAGCCGCCCCCGAACCACCGCGAGTTGCGGCGGTCCACCCCCTGCGTCACTCTGGTCTCACATCACTCAGGGTTTACCGGCGATGACGCTGCGAACCAGCCCGCCGGGCACGACAGCAGGCGGGCCGCCGCGCGGCGGCACGTCCCGCTGGTTTCCGAACTCCGTGTTCTTCCGGGCCTCAACGTCGGGGAGTCGCAGCCGTGATCAGTCACCCCAGCAGACACTGCACGGTGGAGCTCCAAGCCCTGCCGTCGCGGATCGGCCAGGTCCGCAGAATCGTATCTGCGCAATTGCGCTACTGGCATCTCGATCCCTTGATAGACCGTGCCGCGCTCGGGGTCACCGAGCTGTTGAGCAATGTCCACCAGCACGCCCAGCCCGACAAGACCTGCACCGTGGAGATCGAGCTGCTGCTCGACCGGCTGACGGTCTCGGTGCACGACCGCGACCCCCGGCTGCCCGAGCCCTCGGAGGCCGGTCCGCTGGCCACCGGCGGGCGCGGGCTCGCGATGGTGGCGGCCGTGAGCGAGAGCTGGGGCGCCCGGCCGGACGGCGACCGCGGCAAGGTCGTCTGGTTCACGCTTCCCACCCCCTCCCCCGCGCTCGCCAAGCCCGCGCGCCCCTCGCGCTGCACGGTCGCCGAACCCGCGGCGACGGTCTTCGCGGAGGTCGAACACGCCGGTCTCGCCGCCGACGCCCACCGGCCCGGACACGCTCCCGCCCCCTCCGCCGTTGCCGGCTGAACGGGCGGTGACCGGGCCCTGGGACCTGTGCCGCGGGCGTCGACCGTCAGGCGCCCGGTAGGGCACAGGTCCCACGGGGCGCCGCCGCGGGGTCCGCGCCGCGCCGGAGGCCCTTCGGCTCACTCCGCCGCCCGTCGACCGCGCTCACCGCGCGCGGCCGTGCGGGCGGCGGTCGTCGTCATCGGCCGCCGTGGGCGCCGGGGCCGAACTGCTCGTCCAGGACGGAGAGCCGACGCCAGTACTCGTCCTCGTCGATCTCGCCGGAGGCGAACCGGCGGCCGAGCACGGCGATCGGTGCGTCACCGGTGGGCCGCTCCTCCCGTCCGGGGTGCCGGGGGCCGGACCGGCCGCGCCCGGCGGTGCGCCGCAGCAGGGTCACCCCGCCGGCCACCACGGCCGCCCAGAACAGCGGGAACAGAAGGATCCAGGGGCCGGGTCCGCCACCCCAGGCTGCGAGGGTCTGCATCTCAAGTCATCTCCCAGGTCGTGTCGTGCTCACTGATGTGATGTCCTGAGACTCGCTCCGCCGGGGGGTCCGGGTCGTCGTACCGCCGGCGGCAGTGCGAATACCTCCCGGGGCGTACGGGGCGGGCACCCGGCTGCTCCCCTCCCTCTTCGACGCACCCCCGTGGTCGACCGACTTATTTGACCGATCATTCTCGTATGCTCTACGGTCATCGACATGGCCAGGACCAAGGAATTCGACCCGGACGCCGCCCTCCAGTCGGCCCTCGAACTGTTCTGGGCGCGCGGCTACGAGGCGACGTCCATGGCGGACCTCGTGGAGCACCTGGGGATCGGACGCGCGAGCATCTACGCCACGTACGGGAACAAGCGGGAGCTGTACCTGAAGGCCCTGGACCGCTACGGCGAGATCCACGACCCGCAGCTCGCGCGGGCGCTGTCCCAGCCGGGCCCCGCACTGCCCGCCGTACGCGCGATGGTGCGGCTGTACGCCGGGGAGGCCGCGGACGAGACCCGGCGGTCGATCGGCTGCCTGGTCACGAACACGGCCGCGGAGCTGGCGCCGCACGACACCGGGGCCGCCCGCAAGGTGGAGCTGAGCTGGGAGTACGCGGAGGCCATGCTCCACTCCGCGCTGCTCCGCGCCCAGGCCCAGGGCGAGTTGGGCGAGGACCGCGATCCGCGCGCCCTGGCCCGGATGCTGCTGGTCCTGCTGCAAGGGCTGCGGGTGGTGGGCAAGGCGTCCTCCGACCCGGCCCGGGTGCGGGACGCGGCCGAGCAGGCCCTGAAGATCCTGGACTGACCGCACACTTCCCGGGGCCCCTTCGAGCCCATTCAGCTTCCCCGTCCCTTCCCGGGCCTTCCCGACCCTTGGTGGGCCTCGGTGGCCCTTGGTGGCCCTCGGTGGGCCTGTCGACCCCTTCCGGACCCGAAGAACGCGCGCGCCCCGCCCCGCAGTCACCGCTGCCCGAATATTGGACCGATCGGTCTGGAAAGAAGGGTACATGAGCACGCTCACCGGCACCCCCGCGCCGGCCAGGCCCCCGCTCGACCCGCACCGCGTCCTCCCGCTGCTCGGCTCCCTCCAGGTCACCCTGATCTTCACGCTGGCTGCCATCGCCGTACCGCTGCCCGAGATCGGGAGGCACTTCGCGCTGGGCCGGGACCAGTTGATCCTGCTCAGCGCCGCGTACGGGCTGACGTTCGCCGGGCTGCTGCTGTTCGGTGGCCGGATCGCCGACCGGTACGGCGGACGCCGGGCGCTGGTCGGCGGGCTGTGGCTGTTCGCCGTCGCCTCGGCCGCGGCGCCGCTGTCCCCCACCTACGACGCCCTGCTCGCGGCGCGGTTCGCGCAGGGCGCCGGGGCCGCGGTGGTCGCGCCCGCCGCGATGGCCGTACTGCGCGCCCTGCACCCGGAACCCGCCGCGTTCCGCCGGGCGATGGCCACCTGGGGCGGACTGTCCGTACTCGGCGCGACGGCGGGCAACCTGCTCTCCGGGGTCATCTCCGCGCTGCTGTCGTGGCGTTGGGCGCTGGCGGTGCCGGGCCTGGTCGCCGTGGTGGCGCTGGCACTGGCACCTCGCCTGCTGCCCGCGGGCTCCGGTCCACCGCTGAGCAACGGGCCGCGGCGCCCGGGCGGGCTCGATGTGCCGGGTGCCGTCCTCGCCACCGGCGGGCTGGTGGCGGTCAGTCACGGGCTCGTCCTGACCGACGCGTGGTCCTGGGGGTCCGCCCGGGTACTGGGTCCGCTGGCGGCCGGGGCGGTGCTGCTCGCCCTGTTCCTCGTCGTCGAGCGGCGGGCGCGTGAGCCCCTGCTGCCACCGGGGTTCCTGCGGGACCGGCGGCGGGGGTTCGGGCTGACGGCGACCGCGCTGACCGCCGCGGGCACGAGCACCGTGTTCATCCTGTTCTCGCTCTTCCTCCAGGAGGAGCGCGGCTGGTCGGCGCTGCGGACCTCGGCCGCGTTCCTGCCCTTCGCCGCCGCGTTGATCGTCTCCGGCCGGGCGGCGGGACCGCTCGTGCGGCGGTGCGGGCCGGGCGCCGTCACCGGTGGGGGGCTGGCGCTGGGGGCGGCCGGGCTGGGGCTGCTCGCGCTGAGCGGCCTCGACCCCGGGATTCCGTACGCCGTCGGACTCCTGCCCGGCTTCCTGCTGCTGGCGGCCGGGGCCGCGGCCTCCTTCGCGGGGAGCGCCGTACTGGCCACCGAGCGGGTGCCCGTCGAGCGGACCGGGCTGGCCGGCGGAGTGCACAACACGGCGATGGAGACCGGGCCGACCGTGGTCTTCGCCGTGCTGCTCTCCCTGGGGAGCGACCCGGTGAGCCTCGCCGCCGCGGCCGGACTCTTCGCGGTGACCGCCGCCGTGACCCGGCCGGCCTCCCGGACCTGACCGCGCTCCGCCCGCTCAAGGGCCCCCGGCGCCCGATCGCTTGGACCGCCTCACCTCACCACGTCACCCGTTCGAACCTCACGCATCTCATCCGTCCGAACCTCACGCATCTCATGCGCTCGGATCTCACGCGCTTCACCGCTCGCACCTCACGCAGGCACCTCAGGAGGGGAACCCACTCATGACCACTCACCGTTTCGCCGATCGCGCCGTGCTCGTCACCGGCGGTGGCTCCGGGATCGGCCGCACCATCGCGCTCGCCTTCGCCGCCGAGGGGGCCCGGGTCGTCGTGGCCGGGCGGGGGCGGGCCGCGCTGGAGGAGACCGTCGCGCTGGTCCGGGAGACCGGGGGCACGGCCGTGGCGCAGGTCGCCGACGTGGCCCGGGCCGAGGACGTGGCGGCGCTGGTCGACACCGTGGTGAAGCACTTCGGCTCGCTGGATGTCGCCGTCAACAACGCGGGCGTCTTCCAGGGCGGGCCGCTGGCCGACCTCGCCGAGGCGGACTGGCGGCGGACCGTCGACATCAATCTCACCGGGGTCTTCCTCGCCATGACGGCCCAGATCCGCCGGATGCGGAGCCAGCCCGGCGGCGGCGCGATCGTCAACGTCTCGTCCAACCTGGGGCGGCACCGGCAGATCCCCGGCACGACCGCCTACTCGGCGACCAAGGCGGCGGTGACCTCCCTGACCCGCGGCGCCGCGCTGGACCACATCGCCGAGGGGGTACGGATCAACGCCGTCAGCCCGGGTGCCACCGCCACCACCATGTCCCTCAACCCCGGGGAGACGGAGGCCGGGCGGGAGACCCGGATGAAGCGGGAGTCGCCGGTGGGGCGGGTCTCGACCACCGAGGAGGTGGCGGCGGCGGTGCTGTACCTGGCGTCGGACGCCGCCGGCTCCGTCGTGGGCACGGACCTGGTGCTCGACGGGGGCGCCTCGCTCTGAGCGGGGCCCGCGAGGGGAGGGCGCTCGGCGGACCCGGCGCGTACTACGCCGCCGCCAGCGCCCTCAGCGGGTCGTCCAGGACCGGCTGCCAGGCCAGTTCGGCGGCCCCGACCAGGCTGTTGTGGTCCAGGCCGCACGCCAGGATGGGCACACTGCCGCTGCGGCCCCACAGACTGCGGTCCGCGACGACCGCGCGGAGCCGTTCAGGGTCGGCCTCCAGCAGGGTGCGGTGCAGCCCGCCGAGGATGATGCGGTCCGGGTTGAGGATGTTGACCAGTCCGGCGAGGCCGAGGCCGAGGCGGTCGATGAGGAGTTCGACGGCGGCGCGTACACCGGGGTCGGCGCTCTCGTGCCGGATGAGGTCGTCGGCCTGCTTGAGCAGCGACACCTCGGGGCCGGGCGGGCGGCCGGCCGTGATCAGGAACGCCATCGGGTCGGCCTCGACGTCGAGGCAGCCGCGCCCGCCGCAGTGGCAGGGGCGGCCCTCGGGGTGGACGGTGAGATGGCCGACCTCCAGGGCCAGGCCCGAACTGCCGCTGTGGAGACGTCCGTCGAGCACGAGGGCGCCGCCGACGCCCCGGTGACCGGTGGCGACACACAGCAGATCGCGGGAGCCGCGTCCGGCGCCGTGCCGGTGCTCGGCGAGGGCGGCGAGATTGACGTCGTTGGCCGCGAAGGCCGGGCCCGTGATGCCCGCGGCGCGTACCTGCTCGGCGAAGATCTCACGGACCGGGGAGCCCGCGGGCCATGCCAGGTGCAGCGGGTTCAGGGCCAGTCCCTCGGGTTCGGCGACGGCGGAGGGCACGGCGAGCCCGGCGCCGACACAGCGCCGTCCGGTCTCGCTGAGCAGCCGGGCGCCCGCGTCCACGACGGAGCCGAGGACCTTCGCCGGGTCGGCGTCGACGGGCTCGCAGCCGGGGGCGGTGGCGACGATCCGTCCGCCGAGCGCGACCAGCGCGGCCCGGAAGCCGTCGGCGTGGACCTGGGCGGCGAGGGCGACGGGGCCGTTCTCGGCGAGGTGCAGCCGGTGCGAGGGGCGGCCCTGGGATCCGGAGGGCGCGGTGGGGCGGGCGTCGACCTGGATCAGACCGAGCGCCTCCAGTTCGGCGGCGACGGCGCCCGCCGTGGCCCGGGTGACGCCGAGTTCCGCGGTGAGCACCGCGCGGGTGGGGGCACGTCCGGTGTGCACCAGTTCCAGCGCGGGGCCGAGCGCGCCACGCCCCCGGTCCAGCCGTGTTCTCGACGTGGTCGACGTGGTCCCTTCCCCCGGCTGCCGGGGGTCCGCCTTGCCGCTCATGGGGGCGAGTCTCCCATGATCCGCCGGTCAGCCGGACCTCTCGGCGAGGCCGCTGACACGCAGGGTGATGTTCAGCCGGCCGGTCAGGCCCAGCGCGGCCGGGGCGGTGCCGGGACGGACCCGCGGCACTCCGTGGTGGGCGAGCCGCGCCGGGCCGCCGAACACGAAGAGATCGCCGCTGCGCAGTTCCACGTCCGTGTAGGGGCGGGTGCGGGTCTCGGTGTTGCCGAACCGGAAGACGCAGGTGTCGCCGAGGCTCAGCGACACCACCGGGGCGCCGGACGTCTCGTCGCTGTCGCGGTGCATCCCCATCCGGGCGTCGGCGTCGTAGAAGTTGATCAGCGCGATGTCGTACGGCGCCTCGTCGACCGCCGCCGGGCCGAGGGCGTCGGCCACCGCCCGGCGGCCGAGGCGGTCGAGCCACTCCGGGAAGGGCTTGACCGGGGCGCCGTCACCGTCGACGGCCGTGCGGGAGTAGGCGTACGGGTACCAGTGCGGGCCGGGGCAGTCCGGGTTGGCCCGGCCCGCCCGCCCGCAGTGCGGGCACCTGTTCACGGGACCCCAGTGCAGGCCGAGACAGACCTGGCGGGCGGTCATGGTGCCGCCACCCGGGGTGCGGACCGTGCGCAGTCCCGCGGGCGGGCGGGCCCACGCGCGGCACGCGGTCAGCAGGGCGGCCTGGCGGTCCGGGGCGAGCCAGTCCGGCACATGCGCCGCTCCGGGCGCGATCCGCGCACGCCCGCGCGGGAACAGTTCGGCGTCCATGAGGCCATCCTCACCCCTCGGGCGGCTCCTCCGTAGCTGTCCTGAGCTGCGGCTCCGCTAGCCTGGTCGGCGATGAGCGACCGTATGACGACCCCCTGGGGCGAGTTCGCCCTGTCCCGTTTCCCCGAGGACCCGCGTGACCGGCTGCGTGCCTGGGACGCCGCGGACGCCTATCTGCTGCGGCATCTGGCGGAGCGGGAGGTCTCGCTGTCCGGCGCGGTCGTGGTGGCCGGCGATCGCTGGGGCGCGCTGGCGACCGCCCTCGCGCGGTACGGGCCGACCCAGATCACGGACTCCTTCCTGGCGCAGGAGGCGACCCGGGCCAATCTCGCGCGCGCCGGGGTCGAGCCCGGCACGGTACCCCTGCTGACCTCGCAGGACCCGCCGCCGGAGCGGATCGACGTACTCCTGGTGCGGGTGCCGAAGAGCCTCGCGCTGCTGGAGGACCAGTTGCTGCGGCTGGCGCCCGCCCTGCACGAGGGCACGGTCGTGGTCGGGGCGGGCATGGTCAAGGAGATCCACACCTCGACGCTGAAGCTGTTCGAGTCGGTGCTCGGGCCGACCCGTACGTCCCTGGCCGAGCACAAGGCCCGGCTGATCTTCTGCGTCCCGGAGCCCGGGCGGGAGCGGCCGGTCAATCCCTGGCCGTACCGGTACACGCTCCCGGAGGGGGTCGGTCCGGCGTCCGGGCACACCGTCGTCAACCACGCGGGCGTCTTCTGCGCCGACCGGCTGGACATCGGCACGCGGTTCCTCCTCGCACGGCTGCCGGGGACGAGCGGGGTGTGCCGGGTGGTGGACCTCGGCTGCGGCAACGGGGTCGTGGGGACGTCGGTGGCGCTGGCCAACCCCGACGCCGAGGTGCTGTTCGTGGACGAGTCGTTCCAGGCGGTGGCCTCGGCGGAGGCGACGTACAAGGCCAACGGGGTGCCGGGGCACGCCGAGTTCCGGGTCGGGGACGGGGTGGCGGGGGTGGCCTCCGACAGTGTCGACCTGGTGCTGAACAACCCGCCGTTCCACACCCACCAGGCGACGAGCGACGCCACGGCCTGGCGGATGTTCACGGGGGCGCGGCGGGTGCTGCGGCCGGGCGGCGCGCTGTATGTGATCGGCAACCGGCATCTCGGCTACCACGTGAAGCTGCGGAAGGTGTTCGGCAACAGCGAAGTGGTGGGCAGCGACCCGAAGTTCGTGGTGCTGCGGGCCGTCAAGCGGTAGGCCGGTCGCCGGTCGCCCCGGCGAGTACGCCGATGATCCCCGCCACCGTGCGGGCCATCGCGTCCCGGCCGACGCCCAGGTACGTGCGCGAGTCGACGGCCCTGGGATGGGCGGCGAGGTACGCGCGGATCGCGGAGGTCATGGCGGCGTTGAGGGCCGTACCGACGTTGACCTTGGCGATGCCGCCCGTGACCGCGGCGGCGAGTTCGTCCTCGGGGACGCCGGAGGAGCCGTGCAGCACCAGCGGTACGTCCAGCGTGCCGGAGAGCCGGTCGAGCAGGGTGTGGTCGAGGGCGGCGGTGCGTTCGGTCATGGCGTGGACGCTGCCGACGGCCACGGCGAGCGCGTCGACGCCCGAGTCCGCGACGAAGGCGAGGGCCTGACCGGGGTCGGTACGGGCGCCCGGCGCGTGCGCGTCGAGCGGTGGCCGGCCGTCCTTGCCGCCGACCTCGCCCAGTTCGGCCTCCACCCACAGGCCCTGGCCGTGTGCCCATTCGGCGGCGGCGCGGGTCGCGGCGAGGTTCTCGCCGTACGGCAGCCCGGAGGCGTCGTACATGACCGAGCTGAAACCGGCGTCGGCCGCCTGCCGGAGCAGCCTGTCGCTGACGACGTGGTCGAGGTGGAGCGCGACGGGCACGGTGGAGCGCTCGGCGGCGACGACCGCGGCGCGGGCCAGCGGGAGCAGCCGTCCGTAGCGGAACGCGACGGTGTTCTCGCTGACCTGGAGGACGACCGGGCTGCCCGCCAGTTCGGCGCCGGTGATGACGGCCTCGATGTGCTCCAGGGTGATGATGTTGAAGGCGCCGACGGCGGAACGTGCCTCGGCGGCACGGGAGACCAGGTCACCGGTGGTGGTCAGGGGCACGGCGGTTCCCTTCGGGGCGGGCGGGCGGTGGTACGGGAGCGTCGACGGTCGGGGGCTCGCCGGGCGACCTGGCGCGGGGACCTGGCAGGGGGACGTCGTAGGGGGACGTCGTAGGACGGCAGGTCAGAGCGGTGCGTCAGGGCCGCCGGTCAAAGCGGTGGGTCAAGGCGACAGGTCAAAACGGTGGGTCAAGGCCGCACATCGAAGGGACAGGTCAGGGCGACAGGATCACCGAACGGGTCAGATGCCGGGGGCTGTCCGGGTCCAGGGCGCGTGCCGCCGCGACCGCCACGGCGAGCCGCTGGGCGCGGACCAGTTCGGCGAGCGGGTCGAGGGCGCCCGCCACCCACCGCCCGCCGGTCGCCCGCACCTGCTCGGCGAGGCCCTCGGGCGGTTCACCGAACATCCAGGTCGCCCGGTTCTCGGTGGTGATGCTGATGGGGCCGTGCCGGTACTCCATCGCCGGGTACGCCTCGGTCCAGGACAGGGACGCCTCGCGCATCTTGAGGGCGGCCTCGTTGGCGAGGCCGACGGTCCAGCCGCGACCGAGGAAGGTGAACTGCTCGCAGCTTACGAGCCCTTCGGGCAGGTCGGCGGCGAGCGCGGCGCGGGCGTCGGCGTCGGCGGAGTCGGGGTGCAGCCCGAGGTGGGCGCGGAGCAGGGTCAGGGCGGTGGTGGCGAACCGGGTCTGGACGACGGAGCGTTCGTCGGCGAAGTCCAGCAGGACCACGGCGTCGGCCGCGCCCATGACCGGGGTGTTCGGGTCCGCGGTGAGGGCGGTCGTACGGGTGGTGCCGCGCAGCCGGGTGAGCAGGTCGAGGACCTCGGTGGTGGTGCCGGAGCGGGTCAGCGCGATGACCCGGTCGTAGGTACGCCCGGCCGGGAACTCGGACGCGGCGAAGGCGTCGGTCTCCCCCGCGCCCGCGGTCTCGCGCAGGGCGGCGACCGCCTGGGCCATGAAGTAGGAGGTGCCGCAGCCGACGACCGCGACCCGCTCGCCCGGGGCGGGCAGGGCGGTGCGGTGCCTGGGTGCCAGTGCGGCGGCCCGCCGCCAGCACTCCGGCTGACTGCTCAGCTCGTCCTCGACATGCGTCATGCCCGGCCCCTCCTCGTAGCGTGACCCGCCCGCACCGGTGAGGTTCCACCCCCCAGGCGATGATTGGTCCTGCAAGATAGCGCGGGCTTTCGAGCAGAATCAAGCATTCCGGTCCATGGACCGTCGGTCCGGTGCGCTAGGGTCGCCGGGAGATCGAGGAACGGGTGGTTGGAGGTGCGGATGTCACGCGACGCCCGCTGGCAGGCGCTGCTGGAGCTGCTCGTCGAGCGGGGCCGGCTGGACGTCGAGGAGGCCGCCTCGGCGCTGGAGGTGTCGGCGGCGACGATCCGGCGGGACTTCGATCAGCTGGCCGAGCAGCAGATGCTGGTCCGCACCCGGGGCGGCGCGGTCGTCCACGGTGTGTCCTACGAACTGCCGTTGCGCTACAAGACCGCGCGCCGCGCCTCCGAGAAGCAGCGCATCGCCAAGGCGGTGGGTGAGCTGGTCGCGCCCGGCGAGGCGGTCGGGCTGACCGGCGGCACGACCACCACCGAGGTGGCCCGCGCGCTGGCCGTCCGCAGCGACCTGACGTCCGGCTCCCCCGCGCTGACCGTGGTCACCAACGCGCTGAACATCGCCAATGAGCTGGCGGTCCGGCCCCAGTTCAAGATCGTGGTGACGGGCGGGGTCGCGCGGGCACAGTCGTACGAGCTGATCGGGCCGCTCACCGACGGGGTGCTCTCCCAGGTGACGCTGGACGTCGCGGTGCTCGGGGTGGTGGCCTTCGACGTCGTCCACGGCGCGGCGGCGCACGACGAGGCGGAGGCGGCGGTCAACCGGCTGCTGTGCGAGCGGGCCGAGCGGGTGGTGGTCGCGGCCGACTCCAGCAAGCTGAGCCGGCGCGCGTTCGCCCGCATCTGCGGGGTGGACTCGGTGGACACCCTGGTCACGGACACGGCGGTGGACGACGACACGGTGAGCCGCTTCGAGGACGCCGGGGTGTCGGTGGTCGCCGTCTGAGACCTTGGTCGACCCGGAGGCACGTCCCTGATGGCCCCGGCGGCCATCGGCTCACCCCACCGGCCGCCACGAACTGACGGCCCCGGCCGCCGCAGGACCGGCCTGCCCTGGTCACCGTAGGCTCACAGGACCCGTCACCGCCGGCTCACAGGACCCGTCACCGCAGGCTCACGGCCCCGGCCGCCGCGGGAGCGACGGCCCCGGGTCATCCGCCCCGCCCCCCTGACACCGGGTAGATGTACACGACAGGCCCTAAGCTGGAAGCCCCGTTCCCTCGCGGGAACAGGTGCTCGTGACCCGTCGAGGGAGGCTGTGATGGCCGGTACAGGGACGACCGGCGCGGCCGGGGGCGGCAGCGGGTACGTGCCGATCTCCGAGCACGGCCTGATCGGCGATCTGCGCAGCGTGGCCCTGGTCGGTACGGACGGCACCATCGACTGGTACTGCTGTCCCGCCTTCGACGCGCCCAGCGTCTTCGCGGCGGTCCTGGACGCCGAGCGCGGCGGCGCCTTCGAGCTGGCGGCGATCGAGGCGGCGCGGACCAAGCAGTTCTACTTCCCCGACACCAATGTCCTGATCACCCGTTTCTTCACCGAGGAGGGCGTCGGTGAGGTGCAGGACTTCATGCCGGTGGGCGGTGGCCCGGAGGAGGCCGAGCGGCACCGGCTGATCCGCCGGGTGATCTGTGTGCGCGGCACGGTCGCCTTCCACGTGTGCGTCGCCCCGCGCTTCGACTACGGCGCCGAGCCGCACACCCTACGTCTGGAGGACGGCACGGCGGTCTTCGAGAGCGAGACCCTGTCGCTCGCCCTGACCGCCACGGTCCCGCTGGAGGCCGACGACCAGGACGTGCGGGCGGAGTTCAAGCTCGCCGAGGGCGAGTCGGCGGTGTTCGCGCTGGACCAGCTCGGCGGCGGACTGCCGCCGCGCTACTGCGCGAGCAGCGAGGCGGAGGCCCAGTTCGAGACGACGGTGGCGTACTGGCGGCACTGGCTGTCCGCGTCCCAGTACCGGGGCCGCTGGCGCGAGATGGTGCACCGCTCGGCGCTCACCCTGAAGCTGCTCACCTACGCGCCGACCGGCGCCATCGTGGCCGCGCCCACCACCAGCCTGCCCGAGCAACTCGGCGGCGAGCGCAACTGGGACTACCGCTACGTCTGGGTGCGCGACGCCGCGTTCTGTGTGTACGCGCTGCTGCGGCTCGGCTTCACCGAGGAGGCCGGGGCGTTCATGGAGTTCGTCACCCGGCATGTCTCCCCCGGCGACGGCCGGCCCTCCGGACCGCTCCAGATCATGTACGGCATCGACGGCCGCACCGACCTCCCCGAGCGCGAACTCGGCCATCTGGAGGGCCATCGGGGCTCGGCGCCGGTACGGGTCGGCAACGCCGCCGCCGAACAGCTCCAGCTCGACATCTACGGCGCGCTCATCGACTCGATCTACCTCTACGACAAGTGGGCCACGCCCGTCTCCAGCGCCCAGTGGGACGATGTGTGCGCGCTGGTGGACTGGGTGTGCGAGAACTGGGACCAGCCCGACGAGGGCATCTGGGAGACCCGGGGCGGCCGGAAGAACTTCCTCTACTCCCGGCTGATGTGCTGGGTCGCGATCGAGCGGGCCGTGCGGATGGCCAACAAGCGCGGGCTGCCCGCCGATCACGCCCGCTGGCAGCAGGTCAGGGACACCATCTACCGGCGGATCATGAGCCATGGCTGGTCGGAGCGGCGGCAGGCGTTCGTACAGCACGAGGGCGGCGAGGTGCTGGACGCGGCGGTGCTGATGATGCCGCTGACCAAGTTCATCGCGCCCACCGACCCCAAGTGGCTCTCCACCCTGGACGCCCTCACCCAGGACCTGGTCTCCGACTCCCTCGTCTACCGCTACGACCCGACGGCCAGCCCCGACGGACTCCGCGGGGACGAGGGCACCTTCTCCATCTGCTCGTTCTGGTACGTGGAGGCGCTGGTGCACGCCGGCCGGGTGGACGAGGCCCAGCTCGCCTTCGAGAAGATGCTGACGTACGCCAACCACCTCGGGCTCTACGCCGAGGAGATCAGCCACACCGGTGAGCAGCAGGGCAACTTCCCGCAGGCGTTCACCCACTTCGCGCTCATCAGCGCCGCGTTCAACCTGGACCGCGCGCTCGGCTGACCCCACCACCGCCTTCACCGTCCCTAGTTTCCGATTCCTCGTACGGGAGCCCCAGTTGACGAGTTCCGACACCCTGCTCGCGCCCACCGGCGACGACGAGACCGCCTCCCTGACCCTGACCGGAGTGCGCCTGGGCGCGGGCGGACCGCTCGGCGCCCTGCGCGTGGCGGACGGCAGGATCACCGCCCTCGGCCCGGACGTCGACGCGGCACAGGCGGGTGAGACCGACGTACGGGACCTGGGCGGTCGGACCGTCCTGCCGGGGCTGTGGGACGCGCATGTGCATCTCGGCCAGTGGGCCGGTGTGCGGCACCAACTCGACCTCGCCGGGCTGACCTCCGCACAGGCGGTCGCCGACGCCGTACGCGCGCGAACCCACACCACTCAGCCGGTCACCCGGCCGGACGCCCAGCCCGATGTGGTCGTCGGCTATGGCTTTCGCGACGGGCTGTGGCCCGACCTGCCGCACAAGGATGTGCTGGACGCGGTGTGTCCGGACCGGCCGGTCGCGCTGGTCAGCGGGGATCTGCACGCCGCGTGGCTCAACTCGGCGGGGCTGGCGCTGGTCGGCCGGGCCGGGCATCCGACGGGGCTGCTGCGGGAGGGCGAGGCGTTCGCGGCCGTGTCGGCGCTGCCCGAGGTGCCGGTCGATGTCCTGGACCGCTGGGTGGCGGAGGCGTGCGAGGCCGCGGCGGCGCGCGGGGTGACCGGGGTCGTGGACTTCCACTTCGCCGACAACCTCGCCGACTGGACCCGCCGCGCCGCCACCCGGCGGCCGGCCGTACGGGTCGAGGCGGCCGTCTATCCCGCCCACCTGGAGGCGGCGATCGCGCGCGGCCTGCGCACCGGCGACCCGCTCCCCGGCTCCGGCGGCCTGGTCCGGGTCGGCCCGCTGAAGCTGTTCACCGACGGCTCCCTCAACACCCGCACGGCCCTGTGCGGCGACCCGTACCCGGGCCTGGAGGGCACGGCGGAGGCGTACGGCATCGAGGAGACGTCGTACGACAGCCTCGTACGGCTGATGCGGCGGGCGGCCGGGCACGGCATCACGCCCGCCGTCCACGCGATCGGCGACCGCGCCAACACCCTGGCCCTGGACGCGTTCGAGGCCGTCGGCCACGAGGGCCGCATCGAGCACGCGCAGTTGCTCACGGCGGCGGACGTGCCGAGGTTCGCGGCGCTGGGGGTGACGGCCGGGGTGCAGCCCGCGCACGCGACGGACGACCGGGACGTGGCGGACCGGCACTGGGCGGGCCGTACGGGACGGGCGTTCGCGTACGGCGATCTCCTCGCGGCGGGCGCCCGGCTGGAGTTCGGCTCGGACGCGCCCGTGTCGCCGCTGGACCCCTGGCTCGGTGTCGCGGCGGCCGTCCACCGCACCGCCGACGGACGTCCCGCCTGGCACCCCGAGCAGCGGATCCCGGTCCGGGACGCGCTGGCCGCCTCCGCGCGGGGCCGGGCGGCGCTCGCGGTGGGGGACGTGGCGGACCTCGTGGTCGTGGACGTGGACCCGCTGGAGGCGGACGCGGCGACGCTGCGGGCGATGCCGGTGCACGCGACGCTGCTGGGCGGGCGGTTCACCCACGGGCCGGGGTGATCCGGAGCCCTGACCGAGGCGGCCTCCCCGCCGACGCCACAAGTGGCTAAGGTAAGCCTTACTTTGCCTTTGCGCCGGAGGGGAGAACACGTCATGCGTGTCGCCATGTTCGGGTACCAGACCTGGGGTCATCGCACGCTCCAGGCCCTGCTCGACTCCGACCACGAGACCGTCCTGGTCGTCACCCATCCCAAGAGCGAGCACGCCTACGAGAAGATCTGGGACGACTCGGTCGCCGAACTCGCCGAGAAACACGGCATCCCCGTCCTGCTGCGCAACCGCCCTGACGACCCGGAACTCCTGGACGCGCTGCGGGAGGCCCGGCCGGACATCATCGTGGCCAACAACTGGCGCACCTGGCTCCCCCCGGAGATCTTCGACCTGCCGCCGCACGGCACCCTCAACGTCCATGACTCGCTGCTGCCGTCCTACGCCGGTTTCTCCCCGCTCATCTGGGCCCTCGTCAACGGCGAGGAGCGGGTCGGGGTCACCGCGCACCGGATGAACGGCGAACTCGACGCCGGGGACATCCTGGTGCAGCGCTCGGTGCCGGTCGGGCCGGCGGACACGGCGACCGACCTGTTCCACCGGACCGTCGACCTCATCACGCCCCTCGTCCAGGAGTCGCTCGACCTCATCGCCTCCGGGCGGGACGCCGGACGCTGGCTGCCGCAGGACCGCGCCCGGGCGAGCTTCTTCCACAAGCGTTCGGCGGAGGACAGCCGGATCGACTGGACCTGGCCGGCCGAGCGGCTGGAACGGCTGGTGCGCGCCCAGTCCGACCCGTACCCCAACGCGTACGCCTTCCACAAGGGCAGGCGGCTGCGGATCGTCTCGGCTGCGGTCTCCGAGGGCCGCTACGGCGGTACCCCCGGCCGTGTCTTCATCCGGGAGGGCGACGGCGTGGTCGTGGTGGCGGGCGCGGAGGCGTACTCCGGCCGCCACCCGGGGCTGCTGGTGAGGCGGGTACGCACCGACGACGGGACGGAGTACGCGGCCTCCGACTACTTCCGCACGATGGGCGGATACCTCACCTCCCGGCCCTGACCGCCGACCAGTACCCGGGAGGGGGGACCGGGGACCGGGAACGGGGGACGGGGGCCGGGGGTTCCTCGGGTCTCAGCGCGGTGACGTGGGACGTGCTCGTGGGCGGTCGTGGGCCACAGCGGATGCGCGCCGCCCGCCGGCGCGGACGGCGTGTCACCTCACGGCGGCGGGCCGGCGCGGCCGTAGTACTCTGCTTGTAGTGATTTGACCGTCCGCCTTCCCTTCCCACGGAGTCCCCATGGCGCGCAGGAATCCCGAGCGACGGGCCGCCCTCGTCGATGCCGCGATCGAGGTGCTCGCCCGGGAAGGGGCCCGCGGGCTGACCTTCCGGTCGGTGGACCAGGAGGCGGCGGTGCCGGGGGGTACGGCCTCGAACTACTTCGCCAACCGCGACGATCTGCTCACCCAGGCCGGTGCCCGGGTGTACGAGCGTCTCGTGCCGGACGACGCGTTGATCGCACGGCAGCGCAACGCCTCCCCGGACCAGGAGACGTACGCCGGATTCATGTACGAGATGGTGGAGCGGGTCAGTTCGTTCCGCAGCGGGTATCTCGCCCTGCTGGAACTGCGGCTGGAGTCCACCCGGCGGCCCGAGCTGCGCAGGATCCTCACCGAGCGGGTGCGCGCCGATCTCGACCAGAACATCGCGTATCACCTGGAGTCCGGGCTGCCCGGCGACTCCACCGCTGTCGAACTGCTGTATCTCGCCCTGAACTGGCTGATCGTCGAACAGCTCACGCTGCCGGACGTGTTGTCACCGGCGGACCGGGAGCGGCTGGTGCGGGCGGCGGTGGAGCGGATCGTGACGGGGTAGGCCGGGCCGCCGCCCGGGGCACCGGTGCGGCAGCCCGGATCGGGGCGGTGCGGGCGGGTTACGCGGGGCGCGGCGCGCGGATGACGCCGTACGCGGACGCGCCCAGCAGGGCCACCCCGGACGCCAGGAGCAGGGTCCCGGGCAGGGACCGGCCGACAGTGGCACCCGCGACCGCGGCGCCCAGGGCGTAGGCGGTGAGCTTGAGGCTGGCGCCCGTCGTGAAGATCTGGCCGCGCAGCCGCTCGGGCGCGTCCCGGTGCCGTACGGCGAACAGGGCCGTCAGTTGCGGGCCCTCGCCGAGGCCGACGAGCAGCGCGGCGACGACCAGCGGGACGGGGCGACCGGTCGCGGCCAGGGCCAGCGCCGCGCACTGCACCAGGGCTCCGGCCCACAGGAACGTGTCCGGCGCCATGACGCGCGGTACGCGCGCGAGGACGGCGTTGGCGGCGAGCGCGGACAGCGCCGCGCAGGCCAGCAGCAGGGCCCCCTGGCCGGCGCCGCCGAGCACCCGCTCCCCGAGCAGCGGCAGACAGGCCACCAGCATGCCCTGGGCCGCGCAGCAGAGGACCGAGGTGAGGGTGGCGCGGGCCAGGCCCGGCACCTTGACGACGCAGAGCGTTCCCGCGCGCAGCTCCCCGGTGAGTGAGGACCGGTCCCGGCGTACGGCGGCGGCACGGGCCGGCAACCGCCATGCGGCGGGCAGCGCCACCGCGATCACGACCACCGGGACGACGAGGGCGGTGGACGCGCCGAGCGCCTCGGCCGCGAGACCGGCGAGGGCGGGACCGGCCAGCGCGGCGAGACCGAAGGTCATCGCGTCCAGCGCGTTCGCCCGGTCCAGGGCGGCGCCCGGTGCCACCCGGGGCAGTTGGGCGGTCCAGCCGCCCGACAGGGCGGGCCCCAGCAGTCCGGTGACCACCGCGAGCAGCACCACCGTCTCGATCGGGAGCCGCCCGAGCCCGGCGAGGACGGCCAGCAGGCCGCCGCCGTACAGCACGAGGGCGAGTGTCAGGAGGCGGCCGGGGTGTACGGCGCGGTCGAGCAGGGCGCCGAGGACTGGGCCGCCGACGGCCGCCGCGACGGTGAGGCCCGCGAGGAGGAGCGCCGCCTCGGACGAGGAGCCGGTGACGGTGAACCCGGCGAGGAGCAGTGCGGGGCCGGACATCTCGTCGCCGGTGCGGGCGGTCACCGCGCCGACGAGATAGCCACCCAGGGGGTAACGCGATCTCATGGCTGGGACGTTACGGAGGTAACTCAAACCTTCGCAATATGCGTTACATTCGCTGGGTGGACATGAGCATCCAGGACTCCGCCCCCGACCGGTCGGCCCGGCACTCCGTGCTGGCGACGGCCCGGCGCGCCGCCGACCTGGTCAATGTCCTGACCGCCGAGGCCGACGCGACGGTGGACGCCGTCGCCGCGGTCCTGCGGTCGTACGGCGAGGCGGAGCCGGTGACGCTCACGCCGGACGACGTGAGGGCGATGCGTACGGCGGCGGGGCTGCTCCGCGAGGTCTTCGCGGCCGGAAGCCCTCCCGCGCAGAACGCGGAGTCGGCGACGGGCACGGTGGACGGAGCGGCGCTGGTGCTGAACCGGCTGCTCCAGGAACACACCGGGCCGCTGCGGCTGACCGCGCACGGGGGTGCCACGCCCTGGCATCCGCATCTCGACCGCGACGACGACGGGCCGTGGGACGCGTGGCTGCTGGCCTCGTCCTGCATGGCCCTGGCCGTGCTGCTCTGGGACCATCAGCGCCCGCCGGGCCGGGTCTGCGCGTCACCGTCGTGCGGCCGGGTCTTCATCGCCCACGGCAGCGGCCCGGAGCGGCGCTACTGTTCCCGCCGCTGTGCCACGCGGGAGCGGGTGGCGGCGCACCGGCGGGCACGGTCCGGGTGAAGGGCGCCCTCACCGCGACCGACGTCGGCCGGGGGAAGGCCAGGCCGTGGGGGGTCAGGCGCTGGGAAGGTGCCGTACGTCGGTGGCCGCGAGTTCGGCGAGCCGTTCGCCCGTGCGGTGCAGTTCGATGAGGAGCGGGCGCAGGGCGCGTCCGGCCGGGGTGAGGGTGTACCGGGTGCGGACGGGGAACCCGGGGAGCCGTTCCTGGGTGAGGAGACCGCGGTCGCACAGGGCGTGGAGCCGGTCGGCGAGCACCTTGTCGCTGATCTCGGGCAGCCGGGCGCGCAGGGTGCCGTAGGAGTGCGGGGCGTGCAGCAGTTCGCGGACGACGAGGGTGGTCCAGCGGCCCGCGACGGCCGCGAGGGCGATCTCGACCGGGCAGGTCTCCTCCGGGCGGATGGTGCGGCCGGAGCCGGGCGGCACGAGTTCGGCGTCCCACTCGTAGCCCGGTGAGTGCGCGGGCGGGTGGCCCGTGGGCTCCCCGCGCCCGGCGTGGCTTTCCGTTTGGTGAGCCATTTCCGCACCGGCTTGGCTTCCGTCATGGACATCATCGACGCCAGATCCCTGCATGCCGACCACGCTACTGTCCGCCCCGGCCCCCTGGCCCTGGTTCCGGAGCGGCATCCCGCGGTCTTCGCGTCGGCGTTCAACTCCGGTGACCCGCAGGCGCTCGCGGGGGTCTACGACGAGGGCGCGGTGTTCGTCCCCCGTCCCGGCGAGGCGGTCGCGGGCGCGGAACGGGAGGCGGCCAACGCGGAGTTCCAGGCGCTGGGCCTGCCGATCAGCGTCCGTCCGCGTCACACCTATGTGGCCGACGACATCGCGCTGCTGATCGTGAACTGGGTCATCGAGGGCGACCGCGGGGACGGCGAGCACGTCCGGATCGAGGGCACCGCCACGGATGTCGCCCGGCGCGGCCCGGACGGACGGTGGCGGTACGTGATCGACAATCCCTTCGGCGTCGCGGTCGAGGACACTCCGTTCGACGCGGTGGGCGCCTGAGGAGGTCACGATGCCTTCGATGCGTCCCCGGCACACACCGCACACACCGCACCCGACGCGGCTGAGACGAGCCGCCGCCCCCGTCGGACCGGCCTGGACGGGCCGCGCGGCGAGGAATCGGCACCGATTACGGTGGATCCGCATGACCTCCACGGACATCGAGATCACCGCGGACCTGGTCCGCGATCTGCTGAACGACCAGCACCCCGACCTGGCCGACCGCCCGTTGCGGCTCGGCGCGCGCGGCTGGGACAACCAGCAGTGGCGGCTCGGCGACGACCTCGCGGTACGGCTGCCCTGGGCGACACCGGGGGCCGATGATCTGCTGCTCAAGGAACACGCCTGGCTGCCGTCCCTGGCCCCGCTCCTCCCGCTCCCGGTTCCCGTGCCGCAGCGCTTGGGCGTACCCACCCCGCGTTTTCCTCGCCCGTGGATCGTCACCACCTGGGTGCCGGGCACACCCGCCGACCAGGCTCCGCTCACCCGCGCCGCCGACGCGGCGGACACCCTGGCCGCCTTCCTCGGGGCGCTGCACCGGCCCGCCCCCGCGGACGCGCCCGGCGGCCGTGGCCGCGGTGCACTGGCCGACCAGGCCGACCGGTTCGCCGAGCAGTTCGCCGCCGTCACCGGACAGGGGCTGCTCGCCGACCCGGACGGGGTTCTCGCGGTGTGGGAGGACGCCGTCGCCGCGCCCGACCGGACCGGGCCCGCGGTATGGCTCCACGGCGATCTGCACCCGGCCAACGTCCTCACCCGGGACGGCGACCTCTGCGGTGTCATCGACTTCGGCGACCTGCGCGCGGGCGATCCGGCCACCGACCTCGCCTCCGCGTGGGTCCTGCTGCCGGACGGCGCCGTCGACCGCTTCCACACCGTGTGCCGACCCGCCCCGGACGCCGCGACACTGCGCCGCGCCCGCGGCTGGGCGGTGCTGGGCGCCCTCGACGGAGTCCTCATCGGGGAGGCGGGGGTACAGGGACGCCCCGGGGGCAAGGCGACGTGGGGGCCACCCGCCCACGCGGCACTGCGCCGCCTCGTGGCGACGACCGCCGACGCATGACACCGGCTGATGAAGCCCGGACCCACCGACCACCCGCTCAGGCTCCGGACGGCTGCGGTCCCGGCCAGGGGACGTCCGTCTCGGTCGGGACCGAGTAGTCCACCCCGGGCACGGTGAACCCGTACAGCCGCCCGACCTCGTCACGGAACCAGTCGAGGTCGGCGAGGTCGGCGACGGTGTCGGTGGTCGCCGCGTGCCAGCGCTCGGCGACGGCCCGCTGGACGTCGCCGGAGAGTTCCCATCCGTCGAGCCGTACCCGTCCCTCGCTGTCGACGTCGAGCGGGGCGGTCCCGGTCAACCGGTCCCACAGCTCGGCCAGTTGACGGGCGGGTGGGACCATTCCGTCGCCGAGGACTGCGCGCAGCAGTCCGGTGTAGAGGGCGATGCCGGGGATGGCGGTGGAGGACTGGGTGACGGCGGCGCCGTTGACGGAGGTGACGGCACGGCCGCCGACGAGTACGCGGAGCCGTTCGTCCAAGGTGCGGGCCGTGCGGAGGAGGCCACTTGGGTCGGAGAAAGGCAACTTCGACATGGCTCGCAAAGGCAGTTACCTTCACCTGGCCTTCGACGGTCGCCGTGCAGGGGTTCCTTCGGGCTGGGCCACCTGTCACGGGATGAGGCGGTCACGCCCCACCGCTCCTCGCCCCGTGGGTAGGCCACCGGACCGGGCGTACCAGCCGCCCTAGACCAGGGAGAGACACATGCCCCATCTTGCTCTGTACACGTTCGGCGTACTCAAGTCACCTCTCGCCGATCCCTCCCCTCTGACACGGGAGTTCCACGAGAGCGGTGAGGCCGCCTACCGGGAGATCGCCCAGCAGCCCGGATACCTCGCTCGTGCCGAATCGACGGATCGCAGTCTGGGCGCACGGACGGACTTCGACGCGGACTGGGGTGACTGGGGAGAGTTCGTTGTTCCGGCCTGGTACGGGAAAGGGCGCACTGTGGAGACCATCGCCCTGGCCGCGACCCTCTCACTCTGGGCCGACCTTCGTCCCGCCTTCGACGCCATCTACAGCGGTCTGCACCGAGGGGCGCTCAACAGGCGTTACGACTGGTTCGAGAGGACAGGACACCCGGGTCACGTGTTCTGGTGGGTCTCCGGCGGCGTGATACCCACCTGGCAGGACGGGGTGTCCAGGCTGGAGCACCTGCACGACCACGGCTCCGCGCCGCACGCCTTCACCTTCCAGCACCCGTTCGCAGCGGACGGGACTCCGACCAGCGTCAAGGGCGCCGGGCCAGGAGCGACCGGGTGCACTGTCCAGCCATGAGCACGGACCTCCGCAGTCACTCCCGTACCCCCGCCGACGCCACCGCCCGGCCCCGCCACACCGTGTGCGCGCCGGGTACGACCGCCGCCGCGACGGCCAGCACCGCGCACGCGACCGCCGCCGCGCCGACGGTGTCCCACGGCATGACGATCGGTGACCGCACCGACAGCAGCCGCAGAGCGACCCACATGCCGCCCAGGTTGAGCAGCGCGACCAGGAGTCCGAGGAGCGCCCCCACGGCGACGACGGTGAGGGCCTCGGCGCCGAGGAGCCGGAGCACCTGCCAGGGCGTGGCCCCGGCCAGCCGCAGGACCGCCAGTTCACGGATCCGGTCCGAGGTCGCCATCACCATGGTGTTGACCAGCGAGATGGCCGTGTACAGCAGGGCGATGCCGAGCACCAGCGCGTAGCCGAGCCGGGCGGTGCGGTCGGTCTCGGGGTACGTCGCCCTGACCCATCCGTCGGCGGTGTGCACCCGCCCGCCCTCGGCGGCGACCGCCTTCCGCAGCCCCGCCGCGACCGCCTCGGCGTCGGCTCCGGCGGCCACGGCCACCTCGACCCGGTCGACGACGGCACCCGGGGCGTTGGCGGGGGTGACGTAGACGCCGTTGCCGCCGGTGCCGGTGGTCATCACGGCGGCGATCCGCAGCGTCCTCGGCGTGCCGTCGCCCAGCCGGACCCGTACCCGGTCGCCCACGGTGTGCCGCTCCCACTCCTCGTTGACGACGATCGAGCCGTCGTCCAGGTCGCTCAGCCTCCCGGCCGCGAGCGGCAGCCGCGCGGTGGCCGCCAAGGCGTGCGGGTCGACGGCGCGGGCGTCGGACCGGACGAGCGCCACCCCGTCCTCCAGGACGTACACCGCGCTGGACGAGGTGGCGGAGACCTCCGCCCCGGGGATCGCGCGCAGCGCGCGCAGCGTCCGCGCGCCGAAGCCGGTGTCGTCGGCCGGGGTGATGACGTGGTCCGCCGTGGTCCGCTTCCGGGTCTCGGTGGCCCGCGCCTCGTTCAGAGTGGCGACGGCCCCGAGCAGCGAGCCCGCCAGGGCGACCGTGACCAGGACGGGCGCCGCGATCGCCGCCGTACGGCGCACTCCGGCGGCGGCGTTCTCCCGTACCAGCATCCCTCCGGCCCCGGGCAGCCGGGCCGGGAGCCAGGTCAGCAGCCGGGTCAGCGGGCGGACCACGACCGGCGCGAGCAGCGCGACGGCGGTGATCAGCAGCATGGGCCGGACCACATAGGTCTTGCGGTGCAGGAGTTCGCCGGGAGTTCCCGCCAGGGCGAGGACGAGGGTCAGGACGGCGGCGAGCAGCAGGCCCGCGCCGCACAACAGGCGGCCCCGGGTCAGGGTCCCGGTGTCCACGGACGCCTCCCGCAGCGCCTGGACGGGACCGATGCGGCCGGCCCGCCAGGACGCGGCCACCACCCCGCCCAGCGCGACCAGCAGGCCGGTCCAGAAGGCGAGATGGTACGGCCAGGTGGGCCCGCCGATCCTGAACCAGGCCGGTGCGAGACCGCCGTCCACCACCCGGGCGGCGAGTCTCGGGGCGCCGTACGCGCCGAGCGCGCAGCCGGTGGCGGAGGCGAGCACCCCGACCACCACGGCCTCGGCGAGCACCAGCCGGCGGAGCTGACCCGGTGTCGCCCCGGCCATGCGCAGCAGCCCGAACTCCCGGCTCCGCTGGGCGACGGCGAAGGCGAAGGTGGAGGCCACGACGAAGACGGAGACGAAGGCGGTGACGCCGCCCGCCGTGCCGAACAGCGCGTTGAGCGCGGTGAGCGCCTCGGTGTCCCGCTCCGGGTCGGCGTCGGCGTACCGGCGCGCCTCCCCGGTCAGCACCTGGGCGCCGCTCCCCCGTACCGCCTCGCGGACGGCCGCCGGGTCGGCGTCGACCACCAACTGGCGGCTGACGGGCGCCAGTCGAGCGGCACGGGCATCGTCGTGGAACACGGCGTTCTCGAAGCCGCCATCGCCCTCGCCGCCGTGGTCGGCCGCCGCCGTGCCGACGACCCGCAGCGCGCCGTGGTCCGTGCGGATCCACTGGCCGGGGTCGGCCCAGTCGCCGCTGACGACGACCTCCTCGGCCGTGCGCGGTGCCCGCCCTGAGGTGATCTCGTACGGGGCGAACGCCGCGCTGGACCAGGCGTGGCCCACCAGATCGGCGGGGCCGTCCTCCGCCCGTACGGCGAAGGAGCGGTCCTCGGTCACGGGGCCGAGGTCCCTCAGCGCGGCCACGGTCGCCGGGGGCACGGGGTGGGGGTGGGCGAGGGGCTGGGTGCGGTCGCCGATCGGGGTGGGGACGCGGAGGGTGTCCTGGCCCTTGACCACGACCGGCGCGGCGGAGAAGCGCTCCGGGGCGCGTTCGGGCGCGTCCAGGGAGGCGGCGAGGGTCAGTCCCATGACGGCGAGCAGGGCCGTGCCCAGGGACAGGGCGACAAAGCTGCCGGTGAAGGTGGTCCAGCGGGAACGGAGGGTGCGCAGCGCGATCCTCAGCACGGGGCGCCCTCCAGACGGGCCATGCGCGCGGCGATGGACTCGGCTCCGGCGCCGGTCAGTTCGCCGTCGACGCGGCCGTCCACGAGGAAGACGACACGGTCGGCGTAGGAGGCAGCGACCGGGTCGTGGGTGACCATGACGACGGTCTGGCCCTCGCGGTCGACCATGGCGCGCAGCAGGGCCAGCACCTCGCGGCCGGTACGGGAGTCGAGGGCGCCGGTCGGCTCGTCGCCGAACAGGACGTCGGGGCGGGTGATCAGGGCGCGGGCCAGGGCGACGCGCTGCTGCTGGCCGCCGGAGAGCTGGGTGGGCCGGTGCCGGGCCCGGTCACCGAGGCCGACCTGGTCCAGTGCCGCGCGCACCCGGGCGCCGGGCACCCGGTGGCCCGCGAGGCGCAGCGGCAGGGCGACGTTCTGCTCGGCGGTCAGGGCGGGCAGGAGGTTGAACGCCTGGAAGACGAAGCCGACGCGCTGCCGGCGCAGCAGGGTCAGCCGGGTCTCGCTCAGCCCGGTCAGTTCGGTGCCGCCGAGGGTGACCGAGCCGGAGGTGGGCCGGTCGAGCCCGGCGGCGCACTGGAGGAGGGTGGACTTGCCGGAGCCGGAGGGGCCCATGACGGCCGTGAAGGTGGCCGGGGGGAGGGACAGGGAGACCTGGTCGAGCGCGGTCACGGCGCTGTCGCCGGAGCCGTAGCGTCTGCTGACCCCGCGCAGGACGATCGCGTCGGGGTCCCCCGGCGCCGGTGCGCTCGCGCTCCCCCGCCCCGGTCCGCCCCTCTCCCCCGACCCGCTCCTCCGCCCCGGTCCGCCGCTTTCCCCCGACCCGCTCCCCCCTCCCGGTCCGCCGCTCTCCCCTGGGCTGTTCGGCCGTCCCCGCTCGATCATCCGTCCCCGCTCCCGTCGTCCGTCCGTCCCGGTCCGGGCCGTTCGCCCGGTGGCTCCACCCAAGCGAACGGGGGCCGTCGGGCGCAGTGCGGCAGAGCGGAGACCTGGGGTAGGGCCAGGCATACCCCCAAGGCTCCCGCTGGGTGGATGGCGGGCTCCGGAGCGGGCGTTCTACGGTGACCGGCATGCAGGCTCGGAATGTGTGGCAGGCCATGGCGCGGCCCGGCTTCGTCGTCTCCTGGTGGCCGTGGCGCTCGGTCGCCTATCTGGTCACCGGCGCGGTGACCGGTGCCGTCGTCCTGGTGGGCCTGGTGGCCGCGGTGGCGGCGGGCGGGGTGCTCGCGCTGGTGCTGGTGGGGCTGCCGCTGCTGGTGCTCACCGCGTTCGCGGGGCTCCCGGTGGCCCGGCTGGAGCGGTACCGGCTGCGTCTGATGGACCGTGACCCGGCGCCGGACGGCCGACGGCCGGTCACCGTGCCGGGGCTGTGGCCCTGGGCGCGGACCCGGTTGCGAGAGCCGGGCACCTGGCGCGAGCTGGGCCACACCGTGCTGCTCGCGGTGCTGCTGTGGCCGGTCGACGCCCTGGTGGTCGCGGTCGCCCTGCTCTGTCCGCTGTCGCTGGTCGCGACGCCCCTGCTGATGGCGACGGTCGGTGAGGGGCGGGAGGCGAAGGTGCTGAAGGAGTGGACGGTCACCGCCTGGCCCGCGGCGTTCGGGGTGGCCCTGCTCGGGCTGGTGCTGCTGGCCGTGTGCGCCTATGCGCTGGGGGTCGCGGCGGGGGCCCGTGCGGAGCTGACCCGGCTGCTGATCGCGCCGCGCGGGGGCGACCTGGACGCCAGGGTGGTCGAACTGACCCGGTCCCGGGTGCGGTTGGTGGACGCGTTCGAGGCCGAGCGGCGCCGCATCGAGCGCGACCTGCACGACGGGGCGCAGCAACGCCTGGTCGCGCTGACGATGACGCTGGGCCTGGCCCGGCTGGACGTACCGCCCGGTCCGCTCGCCGACCAGCTCGCGAAGGCCCACGAGGAGGCGGGGGCGGCGCTCACGGAACTGCGTGAGCTGATCCACGGCGTCCATCCCAAGGTGCTGGCCGACTACGGGCTCCAGGAGGCCGTCGCCGACGCGGCGGACCGCTCGGCCGTCCCGGTGGACGTCGGACTGCGCCTGGCGGGACGGCTGCCGCCGGCCGTGGAGGCCGCCGCGTACTTCGTGGTGTGCGAGGCGCTCGCCAATGTGGCGCGGCACAGCGGGGCGGGCCGGGCGGAGGTGGACGGCGAGCACCGCGACGGCCGGCTCTTCCTGCGGGTCGGCGACGACGGGCGGGGCGGCGCCCGGGCCGGGGCGGGCGGCGGTCTGACCGGTCTCGCCGACCGGGTGTCGGTACTGGATGGCAGACTCTCGCTGTCCAGCCCGCCGGGCGGACCGACCCTGCTGTCCGTGGAGATCCCTTGCGAGTGGAGCGAGCGCTGCGCGTAGTACTGGCCGAGGACAGTGTGCTGCTGCGGGACGGGCTCATCGCCCTTCTGGAGCGCTTCGGCCATCAGGTCGTGGCCGCCGTCGGTGACGCCGAGGCGCTGATCGCCGCGGTGGAGGCGGACCCGCCGGACGTCGTCGTGACGGATGTGCGGATGCCGCCCGGCTTCCAGGACGAGGGACTGCACGCGGCGGTGCGGCTGCGCGAGCGGCGGCCCGGTCTGCCCGTCCTGGTCCTCAGCCAGTATGTGCAGCGCACGTACGCCTCCGATCTGCTGGACTCGGGCGACGGCACCGGTGTCGGCTATCTGCTGAAGGACCGGGTCGGTCAGGTCGAGGAGTTCGTCAGGGCGCTCGGCGAGGTCGCGGCGGGCGGCACGGTGGTGGACCCGGAGGTCGTACGGCAACTGCTGCGCCGTCGGCGTGATCCGCTGGAGCGGCTCACCGCGCGGGAGCGGGAGGTGCTGGCGCTGGTCGCGCAGGGCAGGTCCAACCGGGCGGTCGCCCGTGAACTCGTCGTGTCCGAGGCGGCCGTCGGCAAGCACATCGGCAGCATCCTCACCAAGCTGGATCTGCCGCAGGCCGAGGAGACCCATCGCAGGGTGCTGGCCGTACTGGCGTATCTGCGGGCCTGAGTACCGGGGGCGGACGCCCTCGCCGGGCGGTCCCGGCCGACAGACCCTAGGCTCGTGGCGGCACCCCCATCGACGTACCGGCGCCCCGGGGTTCCCGGGGCGCCCCCAGCGCCGCCGGAGATCCGATGCTCGCCTCCTGGTACGACCGCCAAGGCCCCGCCCCCGATGTCCTGCGGGTGGGTGAGCTGCCCGATCCGTGGCCGGGGCCGGGCGAGGTCCGGGTCCGGGTGGCCGTGTCCGGGGTGAATCCGGGCGATACGAAGAAGCGGCAGGGCTGGCTCGGTTCGTCCATGCCGTATCCGCGGGTGGTGCCGCACAGCGACGGCGCGGGCGTGGTGGACGCGGTCGGCGAGGGCGTCGACGCGGGGCGGACGGGACAGCGCGTGTGGGTGTACGGCGCCCAGTCCTACCGGGCGTTCGGCACGGCGGCACGGTACGTGGTGGTGCCGGAGGAGCTGGCGGTACGGCTGCCGGACCATGTCCCGGACGACCTGGGGGCGTGTCTGGGCATCCCGGGGATCACCGCGCACCGCACGGTGTTCGCGGACGGCCCGGTGGACGGCGCGACGGTCCTGGTGCACGGCGTCCTCGGCGGGGTGGGCTCGCTGGCCGCGCAGTTGGCGCGGTGGGGCGGTGCCACCGTGCTGGGCACGGTCCGGCGGGGCGCGGATCTCGACCGGGTCGATCAGGCGGTGGTCCCGCACGCCGTGGCGCTGGACTGGGACGATCCCGCCGCCGCGCTGCTCGACCGGGCGCCGCGGGGAGTGGACCGGATCGTCGAGGTCGCGCTGTCGGACAACGCGGACCTCGACAACGCGGTGGCCGCCGAGAACGCCGTCATCGCCGCGTACGCGACCCGCGCGGACCGCACGGAGGTCCCGTTCTGGCCCCTGCTGTTCAAGAACGTCACCCTGCGGCTGCTGGGCAGTGACGACTTTCCCGGGCCGGCGCGGCGTCAGGCGGTGCGGGATCTCACCGCCGCCGCGGCCGTCGGCGCCCTGAGCGTCGGGATCGGGGCCCGCTTCCCGCTGGAGCGGATCGCGGCGGCGCACGACCGGGTCGACGCGGGCGGCCGGGGCCGGGTCGTGGTGGACCTTCCGCGGTAGCCGCCCCGGGACGGCGCCCGGGGTGCGGTCAGAGGGGCGGTACGCGGGCGAAGCGGGTCGCGATGTGCAGGTCCGTCTCGATGTCGGCGGCGGCGACCCGGAGCGGGGGCAGGACGTCGGTGACGCACTGCTCGGGGGTGCGGCGGCTGCTGTGCAGGGTGACGTTGACCGCCGCGACCGGGGTTCCGTCGCGGTCGCGGACCGGTACGGCGATCGAGCGCAGCCCTTCCTCCAGTTCCTCGTCCACGAGGGCGTATCCGTCGGCGTGGACGCGGTCGAGGGCGGCGGCGAGGTCGGCGGGGCCGGTGACGGTCCGGGCGGTGAGCGGGTCCGCTGCGGACCGGGCGAGCCGCGCCGCGCGCTCCTCGGGCGGCAGGGCGGCGAGCAGTACCCGGCCGACGGAGGTGGCGTGGGCGGGCAGACGGGAGCCGACGGCGATGTCGACGTCCATGATGCGGCCCGTGGGGATCCAGGCCGTGTACTGGACGTCGTCCCCGGCGAGCACGGCGAGCGCGCTGGAGTCCTGGACGCGCCCGGTGAGGGCGGTGAGGTGGGGGCGGGCGATCCTCGGGAGGGTGGTCCTGGACAGCGGCGGGAAGCCGAGGGCGAGGACGCGCGGGGTGAGCCGAAAGTCGCGGCCGTGGGCGGTGACGTGGCCGAGGTGTTCGAGGGTGATCAGGGCGCGGCGGGCGGTGGCGCGGGCCAGTCCGGTGGCCTCGGCGACGGCACTGAGGGTGAGGGACGGGCGGCCTTCGCCGAACGCCGTGATGACGGTCAGACCGCGGGCCAGTGACTCCACGAACTCCCGGCCCAGTTCCTGCTTGGAGGCTGCGGTCCAGCCGGCCAGCCCGGACGGGGTGCCGGGGGCCGGCGGGGGCGGTCCGGCGGTGAGGGCGGCTTCCATGGCGGTGACCGTCGTCCGCAGGGGAGGCAGCAGGGCGGTGCGCAAGGAGTCGGCGCTGTGCCGGCTGGTGTGGCTGACGACGCTGACGACGCAGGCGATCCGGCCGTCCGCCGTCCGCACGGGGGCGGAGAGGGCGACGAGTCCGGGCTCGATGAGCTGGTCGTCCAGCGCCCAGCCGTCCGACCGCGCCCGCTCGACCGCCGTCCCGAAGGCGTGGTCGGGGGTGGGGTGCGGGCGGGGCGGTACGGCGGGGAAGGTGCGGTCGGTGGGGTCGGCGGCCCGGCGCGCCTGCCAGCGCCGCCAGTCCGCGGCCGTCCACTCGGTGGCCAGCAGGGGGCCGGGGGCGGTGCGTTCGGCGGGGAGCAGGTCGCCGATGCGGAAGCTGAGGGAGAGGGCGCGGCGGCGGGTGGCCTGGTGGAGGAAGCGGATGCCGTCGCCGTCCGCCACCGCCAGCGACACGGACTCGTCGAGGGCGTCGGCGAGGGCGTCGGCGTGTTCCCGCAGCAGGGCGGGCAGTCGCAGGGCGGCCAGGTAGGCGTTGCCGAGTTCCATGACGCGGGGGGTGAGGTGGGCGGTCCGGCCGTCGAGGCGGACGTGACCCATGCGCGCGAGGGTGGCGACGATCCGGTCGACGGTGGAGCGGGCGAGTCCGGTGGAGCGCTCCAGTTCGCTGAGGCCGGCGCCGCCCCCGGCGTCGGTGAGATGGCGCAGCACGGCGATACCGCGCATCAGCGGGGCGACCGCCTCGGGGGGCGGCGCGCCCGCCGGCCCGGGGTCGGGGGGCGGCAGGGGGTGGCTCGTGGTCATGGGCGCTCCGTGACGAAGGTCGGGGCCACCGTAGCCGGGTGGACGGTGCGCGGGGTCCGGGGTGTGCGCGGCTCGGGGCCGTTGACAGGACCGGGAGCCGCGCGCACACTCACCCCGGTAAGTGTGAACTATTTTTCACCAGACGAACAGCCGCCTCGCCGCGGTGCCCGATGACCGTCCCGAGGCATCCGGAGGCCGTTCGGCCGCCGTTCGGCGGCTGTTGGCGACGTTCGGCGGCTGTTAGGCGGCTGTTGGCGACCGTTCGGCGGCCGTTCCGCGGCTGTTGGCGACCTTCGGCGGCGAGGAGATGCCCATGCACACCACGGTCGGGATCATCGGCGGCGGCCCCTCGGGACTCCTGCTGGCCCGTCTGCTGCACAACGCCGGGATCGACAGCGTGGTCCTGGAACGACGCGACCGGGCCTACGTCGAGCAGCGGCAGCGCGCCGGGATCCTGGAGCAGGCCACGGCGGACGTCCTGATCGCGGCCGGTGCCGGGGCGCGGCTGGAGCGGGAGGGGATACCGCACGAGGGCATCGAGCTGCGTTTCGGCCGCCGGTCCCACCGGCTGGACTTCCCGGCGCTGACCGGCGGCCGGCGGGTCTGGGTGTACGCCCAGACCGAGGTGGTGAAGGATCTCGTCGCGCTGCAACTCGCCGAGGGCGGCCCGCTGCTGTTCGAGGCCGAGGTGTACTCCGTGGACGGCGCGGACACCGACCGCCCGCTGATCCGCTACACCCACGAGGGCCGCGAGCAGACCTTGACCTGTGAGTACGTCGTCGGCTGCGACGGCTACCACGGGGTGGCCCGCACCGCCCTGCCCGAGCGGGTGCGCACCACGTACGAGCGGGTCTATCCGTACTCCTGGCTGGGCATCCTCGCCGAGGCCGCCCCCGTGTACGGCGAGCTGATCTACGCCCATTCCGAGCGCGGCTTCGCCCTCGCCAGCATGCGGTCGCCCACGGTCAGCCGGCTCTACCTCCAGGTGCCCAACGGCACCGATCCGGCCGACTGGCCGGACGAGCGGATCTGGGACGAGCTGGACGCCCGCCTCGCGACGGACGCGGAGCCCGGCCGGCTGCTCCGGCGCGGGCCGGTCACCGGCAAGTCGGTGCTGCCGATGCGCAGTTCGGTGACCGAGCCGATGAGCCACGGGCGGCTCCATCTGGCCGGGGACGCGGCGCACATCGTGCCGCCGACGGGCGCGAAGGGGCTGAACCTGGCCGCCGCCGACGTGGTGGTGCTGGCCCGCGCCTTCGCCCATCTCCGGAGGACCGGCTCGGCCGCGCTGCTCGACGCGTACTCCGACACCTGTCTGCGGCGGGTGTGGCGGGCCGAGCACTTCTCGTACTTCATGACCACGACCCTGCACACCGACCCGGACCAGAGCCCCTTCGAGACCCGGCTCCAATGGGCGCAGCTCGACCGGATCGCCTCCTCCCCGCACGCCGCGGCGGAACTGGCCGAGAACTACACGGGTCTGCCGCTGCCCAGGGTGGGGTGACGTACCCGCCCGTCCGGCCTGCTGAGATGATGGCGCCGACCACGACCGGGCCAGGGCACCGCACCCCCGCACAGGGCGCCACCCGGCCCGTACAGCAGGAGCAGCAAGGGAGAAGCGCATGATGGCACTCGTCCTGATCGGCGTGCTGGTACTCGCCGTCGGCGGTTGCGTCTGCGTCGTCTGGGCCTCGCGCGGCGGCCCGCGCTGGACCCGGGCCGTCGCCTCGGCGACGCTGGCGGCGGGCGAACTCGTCCGCAAGTCGAACCGCTCGGGCGGGCGTTCGAGGTCCGGGGACGAGGGGTAGCACCCGGACGGGCAGTCGCCTCGGTGTCGTCGTCAGCCGCCCTCCTCACTGATGTTGACCATCCAGGACACACCGAACCGGTCGGTACACATGCCGAAGACGTCGCCCCACATCTGTTTGTCCAGCGGTACGGCCACGGTGCCGCCCGCGGAGAGCTTCTCCCAGTAGCCGCGCAGGGCGGCGCCGTCGTCGCCGCTGAGGCTGATGGCGTAGGTGTTGCCGGGGGTGTACTGCATTCCGGGCGGCGTGTCGGCGCCCATGAGGGTGGGGCCGCCGTCCGGGGCCTCCAGCATGCCGTGCATGATCTTGTCGGCGCCGGGGGCGCCCTCCTGGCCGTACTCGCCGAAGGTGTGGAGGGCGAGGGTGCCGCCGAAGACCCCCTGGTAGAACTCCAGCGCCTGCCGGGCGTCGCCGTCGAAGCTGAGATACGGGTTGAGTCGCGTGGCCATGGTTCCTCCTGGGAAGCGGCCGGAAGTCCGGTCGTCCGGACGCTAACGCGCGACGCGGATCACGGCGCTCCCGGCAGGACCACTTGGAGCACACGGCGCTCGTGGCGCCGCGCGGACGGGACACGGGGGCGACGCACGCCCCGGTGTGGCGATCGGGCTGGTCCGCTCCCGGCTGGTGTGCCGGGGCCAGGGCGGGCGGGACCGGCGCCGAGCGTGCGCCACCGGCGTTCAGATCGGGGTCAGTGCGGATCGCAGCACCCCTCCCTGCGCAGTTGCCGGCTCACCTCCAGCCAGTCCTCGGCGGCGGACCGTGCCGTCGTGGTCTCGAACGCGTCGATCAGGTCGCTCTGTTCGAAGAGCAGTCCGCCGCGCAGGACGGCCGGGGTGCGGACGAGGGTGGCGAAGTCGGTGAACGGGTCGCCGTCCACGAGGGTGAGGTCCGCCAGCTTGCCCCGCTCCAGCGTGCCGAGGTCCCGGTCGGCGCCGAAGACGCGGGCGGGCAGCACGGTCGCCGTGCGCAGGGCCTCGGCCGGGGAGAGCCCGGCGCGGTGCAGGGCGCGCAGGGCCAGATGGAGGTGGAGGCCGACCGGGACGAGCGGCTGATCGGTGCCGAGCGCGACCAGGCCGCCGCCCGCGAGCACCCGCCGGTAGATCGCCGTCTCACGGCCCAGCGTGTCCAGTTGGTCTCTGGTCGGCGGGGCCGCCGCCTGCTGGCGGACGAGCGCGGTGTCCCAGGGCGGCATCAGGGTGCTGACGCGCGGGTCGTCCGCCAGGGCCGGGTCGGCGCCCAGCAGCGGGCCCGCGGTGAACGGGGTGGCGACGAGGTGGAAGTCGGTACCGGTGTAGATCTCGGTGACGTCCTGGTAGGAGCTGCCGCGCGCGGAAGTGGCGTGCCCGAACTCCAGCCGCTGGGTGGCCTGGAGGTGGGTCGTCAGGTCCTGTCCGAGCTGCACCCCGGGGCTGCACAGATGGCTGCCGCTGCGCACCCCGAGCCGCTCGTGTGCGAAGGAGGACGCCTCCTTCATCACCCAGCCGGGGGCGCGGACGTAGGTCTTGACGAAGTCCCAGTCCAGCGCGGCGGCGCGGGCGAGGGAGCGGTGGAGGCCCTCACGGGTGCGGTGGGCGCGGCCCATGCTGTAGGCGACCCGGGCGCCGTCGAGGAGTTCGCCGGTGGTCAGCAGGCGGGGCCCGGCGAGGACCCCGGCGGCGACGGCCTCGCGGAGGCGGGCCTGTTCGTAGGCGAAGCCGCCGAAGGAGACGGCGGTGGTGATGCCGTAGGCGAGTTGGAGGGCGGTCTGGCGTCCGCCGTAGGTGGACTGCCAGGGGTGGGTGTGCGCGTCCCAGAGGCCCGGGATCACGGTCCGTCCGCTCGCGTCGATCCGGCGGGCCGCCGGGCGTCCGGAGCGGTGCGGGACCACCTCGGTGATCCGCCCTTCGCGGACGACGACGTCGATGTCCTCGCGGACCTCGCTCCCGGTGCCGTCCCAGAAGCGGCCCGCGTGGACGACGGTGTCGGCGGGGCGCGGCCTGCGGTGGTCGAGCGGGACCCGGACGGTACGGGCCTTGCCGCTGTCGACGTCCAGCAGTCGGAGTCGGCCCGCCGAGAGGTAGAGCAGGGTGCGGGCGTCGGCGGACCAGGAGGGGTGGTCGGCGGGCTCGTCGGTGAGGCGGCGGGGTTCGCCGTCGGGGGTGCCGTCGGCGCGGACCGGCAGCAGCCACAGGGCCGATTCGGCGACCACGGCCATCGCGCGGCCGTCGGGGGACCAGACGGGCCCGGAGTCGTAGCGGTCGGAGAGGGAGGTGTGCGGGGCGAGGGCGTGCAGGGTGGCGGCGCCGGTGGTGGTGTCGACGACCCGGATGAGGTTGTAGCCCTCGCGGAAGCGCCGGTTGAGGCGGTTGCGGTCGCACAGGGCGACGTACCGGCCGTCGGGCGACCAGCTGGGCCGGCCCGGCAGTCCGCCCGTGCCGAGCGGGGCGGCGAGGACGCGTTCGGTGCCGCCGGGCAGGTCGCGCACCAGCAGGTTGCCGCTGATGTCGAGGCAGGCGAGTCGGGTTCCGTCGGGCGAGAGCGCGGGGAAGATCCGGCCGCCCTCGGCGAGCACGGTGTCGGCGCCGGTGGTGAGGTCGCGGCGGCGTACGGCGAACAGCCCGTCGCGGTCGTCGGCGTAGACGAGCGCCTTCCCGTCGGCGGTCCAGGCCGGGGCCGACACATAGCGGGTGACGGGTGCCTGGAGGATCTTGCGGGGTGCCCGGCGCCCGTCCGTGGGGGCCGTCCACAGGGCGTTGAGCGCGGCGAACGCGACGGAGGCGCCGTCGGGCGAGAGCGCGGGCAGATGGAGCGCGCGCACGGGGCGGGTTCCGGTGCCCTCGAAGTCGTAGGTCTTGCCGCGGTACTTGGGACGGTCCACGGGGAGTGTGGCGGTGAACGCGATCTCCTCGGCGGTCGCGGGCGCGTCCGGGTCCGTGAGGCGGAACCGGCCGTCGACGCAGAGCAGCAGTCGCCCGCCGTCGGTCCAGCGGGGCGGGGCCGCAAGGACGTCGCCCGCGACGGCGATCGGCTCGCCGTCCACGACGAGGGTGCAGGAGGCCGCGGGCGCCGCCGTGGTGCGCAGCAGGGCGAGGCGTCCGTCGGGTGCGACGGCGGGGGTCATCAGCTGGGCGCCGGAGCGGTCGAGGTGCTCGGTGGTGACCGGACCGGCGCCGTCGGAGGCGACCGCGGCGACGGTGTCGGCGCGCAGGGTGCCGGAGGCGGTGACGGCGGCCCGGACGAACAGCACGCGCTCGCCGTCCGGTGACCAGGTGGGGTCGGAGTCCTCCCACTCGCCGTCCTGCCCGGGCCCGGTCTGTCCCGGGTTCCCGGTGAGTCGGGTGAGCGCGCCGGTGCGGACATCCACGACCCAGATCCGGTACGGGGATCCGGTCACGGTGTCGCCGCCGCGCTCGGAGGCGAACGCGATCCGGGTGCCGTCCGGTGACCAGGCGGGGGCCCGGTCGTCGAAGGGGCCGTCGGTGAGGCGGCGCAGGCCGGTGCCGTCGGGGCGGAGTGTCCAGAGGTGGAAGCCGCCGCCGCGGTAGGCGCAGACGACGAGGGTGCCGCCGTCGGGCGAGAACTGCGGGCGGGTGGGTTCGAGGCCGGGCACGGTGAGCGCGACGGCCTCGCCGCCCGCGCGCGGGACGGACCACAGGACGCTCTGGACCTCGGCGACGAGGTGCTTCCCGGAGGGCGCGAGGGTGGCGGAGCCGCCGGTGGCGGCGGTGAAGGTGAGGGTGGTGGTGGCGGCGCCCGTGCCGGGTGCGGCGACTGCGGCGGGGGCGCCGGGTGCGGTGAGGCCGGAGGCGGTGACGGTGGCGGTGACGGTGACGGTGACGGTGGCGGTGACGGTGGCGGTGGCGGTCGCCTGGAGGAATCTGCGACGGGAGAGCGGGCCGGGGCGAGAGGAGTCCGAGCTGGCGTCGATGTCCAAGGATGCTCCCAGTGCACGGGGTTGGGGTGCCGGACAGGAGAGACCACGGGGAGCAACGTACGGGGGTGGGGCGGATTCCGACGGTGGCTGCGGCGGATATCGGCCGATCTTCACTCCAGGGGTGGGCCAGGGGTGGACAGATCGTTCCCCTGCCTTTCACGAGGCGATCATCTCCGGACGGTTGCGCTCACGTGCGGTCGAAATACGGTCATGGTGACCCATCGATCCGACCCGAGTGAGGTGCAGATGTCCGTAAGACGAGTGGTGGCCGTCCTGGCGCTGGCGCCGGTCCTCCTGCTGTCCGCCCTGCCCGGCGCCGCACAGGCGGCGGCGTACGAGCGCGGCGGACCGGCGTCGCACAAGAACCGTTTCGACCTCCAGGCCCACCGAGGCGGCCTCGGGATGACGACGGAGTCCTCCCTGGAGGGCTTCGCGAAGGCGCTGCGGCTGGGGGTGACCACCCTGGAGCTGGACACCCAGGTCACCAAGGACCGCAAGGTGGTCGTCACCCATGACCGTCAGGTCAGCGCCACGAAGTGCCGGGACACGGGGCCGGTGGTGGCGGGCGATCCGCTGTACCCGTACGTCGGCAAGTACATCAAGGATCTGACGCTGGACCGGATCCGGACGATGGACTGCGGCTACCAGCAGTTGCCCGGCCACCCCGGGCAGGAGGTCGTCGGCGGGCTGCGGATGGTCGAGCTGAAGGAGGTGCTGGACCTGGTCAGGAGCTACCGCGCCAAGCAGGTGAAGCTGAACATAGAGACCAAGGTCGAGGCGGGCGCCCCCGAGCAGACCGCGCCGCGCGACCTGTTCGTGCGCCGGGTGTACGAGGAGATCCGCAGGTCGGGCATCGAGGACCAGGTGACCATCCAGTCCTTCGACTGGGGCGCGCTGAAGGCGATGCACGAACTGGCCCCGAGGTGGCCGCTGGTCGCCCTCACCAACTACGACTTCCTCCAGGTCGGCAAGCCCGGCGCCTCGCCCTGGCTGGGCGGGATCGACGCCGACGACCACGACGGCGACTTCGTCCGGGCCGCCGCCACCGTCCCCGGCGTCAAGGCGCTCTCCCCGAACTACGGCTTCCCCCAGAACGGCAAGGTCGGTGACCCGGGCTTCCGGTTCTACCCGGACCGGAAGATGATCGCCGACGCGCATGCCAGGGGCCTGAAGGTCGTCCCGTGGACCTGCGACGACCCGGCGACCGTCGAGGCGCTGATCGACATGGGCGTGGACGGCATCATCACCGACTACCCGGACCGGGTCCGCGAGATCATGAAGGACCGGGGCATGCGGCTGCCGAAGTCGTACGGGCCCCGGTGACCGAAGGACTGGTGACCGAAGGACCGGTGACCGAAGGACCGGCGAGCGGCGAGCGGCGAGCGGATGACCGGCGGCCGGATGACTGGCGACCCGCAACCTGCAACCCGCAACCCGCAACCCGCAACCCGCAACCAGATGACCTGCGACCCGCGCCCTGCGACCGGATGACCGTTTCGTTCAAGACCGGGCCGCCGTCCGACGGCTACCGTCACGGCCATGGCACCGATCGACAGTGACACCCTGCACCTGAGCACCCGTATCGACCGCCCCGTCCAGGACGTCTACGACTACGCCTCGATCCCGTCCCACCTGCCCGAATGGGCGGCGGGACTGGGACGTACCGTCGAGCACCGGGACGGGCGCTGGTTCGCGGACTCCCCCATGGGCCGGGTGGAGGTCGTCTTCGCGCCGCGCAACGAGTTCGGCGTGCTGGACCACGACGTCACCCTTCCGTCGGGCGAGACGGTCCACAACCCGGTCCGGGTGATCGCCGACGGCGCGGGCTGCGAGGTCGTCTTCACCCTGCGCCGCCGGCCGGGCATGAGCGACGAGGAGTTCCGGCGCGACGCGGACACGGTGACCGCGGACCTGGCGACCCTCAAGGAACTCGTGGAACGGGGCGCTTAGCCGACCCGTTGGAGTGCCGCGTCGCGGTACGCGGCGACGCGGGAGCCGGACTGGCGCCGCGCCATCCGCCGGAGCACGACGGGCGCGAGGACCAGTCCCAGCAGCGCCCAGGCCCCGAGCACGCCCAGGGTCTCCAAGTGACGCCAGGACTGGCCGATCTCCACCGCGGCCATGTCCTGCGGCAGCAGCGCGGACCGCATGCCCAGCCCCAGCCAGTAGACGGGGAACACCTGGGCGATGCCCTGGAGCCAGTCGGGCAGCGCGGTGATCGGATAGAAGATGCCGGAGACCCCGATGAGCCCCATCACCGGGAGCGACATGACACCGGCCGCGCGCGGGTTGGACGCCAGCGCGCCGAACACGGCCCCGAGGGATTGCGTGCCCAGCAGCCCGAGCATCACCACCCAGGCCAGGGTGAGCCACGATCCGGCGCTGTCGAGCCGGAGTCCGTCGACGATGAACGCCCCGGGGATCAGCAGAATGGCGAGATAGACGAGGACGGAGCCGGACGTGGTGACGAGTTTGCCCAGGAAATAGCCACGGATACCGTGCGGAAGGGTTCTGGCGCGCAGGAGTGTGCCGTCCTCGCGTTCCACGGTGAGGTACTGCATGACGAGGATCATTCCCAGCGCGATGAACATGCCCAGCACGCCCGGCATCACGAGCGTGCCCAATGCGAAGCCGGTGTCCCGGAACTCCCGGTCCCGCAGGAAGAAGACCGCCGTGAGGGTCGCCACGGGCCAGAGCAGTTGATTGACCAGTTCGAAACCCGCGAACGCCTGGCGCAGTTCGATCAGCCCGCGGGAGAATCCGGTGCGTACGGCGGTCGTGGTGGCTGCACCTGCCTTTCCGGCCTTTCTTGACTTTCCGGCCTTTCTTGCCTTTCCGGTTTTTCCGGCTGTGGTGGCCGGGCCGGTGGCCGTCGTGGGGGATTTCATCGCGCCGCCGCCTTCCGTACCGGGCCGATGGCCTCGGTCTTCCCGGATTCGGCTTGTCGTACGAGGGACAGATAGGTGGCTTCGAGCGAGGAGCGGTGGACTTCGAGTCCGGAAACACCCTCGCCGCCCCGCGCGAAGAGGTCGCGGACGAAGCGGGTGGAGTCACGGACCGACTCGACGTGCCGCCGGCCGTCCTGGGTCCAGCGCACCTCGTCCCGGCCGACGAGGCGCTCGGCGAGTTGACCGGCCGTGCCGTCGGCGACGATCCGCCCGTCGTCGAGGATCACGATACGGTCCGCGAGTTTCTCCGCCTCGGCCAGATCGTGGGTGGTGAGCATGATCGTGGTCTCCCCCGTCGCGACGAGTCCCAGGATGAGGTCGTGGAACGTATGACGGGCCTCCGGATCGAAGCCGACGGTGGGTTCGTCCAGGAACAGCATCTCGGGGCGGCCCACCATGCCGATCGCCACGTCCAGGCGGCGCCGCTGCCCGCCCGAGAGCATCCTGATCGGCCGGTCGGCATGCCCGGTCAGCCCGACGTGGGCGATGAGTTCGTCGGCGTCCCAGGGGCGCTGGATGTCCGCGGTGGAGTAGGCGGCGTAAAAGGCGCCCATGTGGACGAGCAGGTCCCGTACCCGCCATTTCGCGTGATCCCGCCAGGACTGGAGGACGATTCCCACCCGGGCCCGCCAGAGTTCGTCACCACGCTCGGGGTCGGCCCCGAGGACCGAGACCCGTCCGGCCGAACGTTTCCGGAATCCTTCCAGAATCTCGATCGTGCTGGTTTTCCCGGCCCCATTGGGGCCCAGCATCACCAGCACCTCACCTCGATACGCCCGGAAGGTGACGTCCTTGAGGACGTCGTTGTCGCCGTAGCGCATACGCAATCCGTCGACTTCCAGGACGACTTCACCGTGCGTTGTCATCGACATGCAGTCAACCTAGATTGACAGCAGGAGCTTGTCAACCTAGGTTGCTCACCGGGCGACGGGCCCGTCCTCCATGGGCAAGACCCCCGGGAGGGTCGCGCGCCACCCGCCCGGATCACCGCACGGGCGCGCTGCTCCGCCCCTGGCCCCGCCCGCTCAGCTCGGCGTCGAGCGTCTCCTGCGCGACACGCATCCCCTCGGCGTGGACCGGCTCCTGGAGCCGCCGCCACATCTCGTCCTCGGCGACCACCTCGACCAGGGTGGAGACCCACCAGATGTTGCCGAAGGGGTCCTTGACCCGGCCGCCGCGGAACCCGAACGCGTCGTCCATCACCTCGGTGACGATCCGCCCGCCCGCGGCCACGGCACGCGCCATGGCCGCATCGGCGTCCGGCACATACACGTTCAGCAGACTCGGCATGACCGGCCAGTCCGCCCGCCGGTCGAAGGCCAGGACGACGGTGTCCTCGACCCTGATCTCCGCATGCCCGATCAGCCCGTCCTCGGTGGTCACCCGCGCCAGTTCCACCCCGCCGAACGCCTGGGCGACAAAATCCAGGAACGCCCCCGTGTCGTCCGTGACCACCCACGGCGAGACGGCGGTGTACCCCTGCGGCGCTGCGTTCTTCTGCTCGGGCATCGTGCGTCCTTCACTTCGTCGTTCACCGTCACCACGGCGGCGCGGTTCGTGTCGATCACGACGATAGGAACCCACTAGGTCAGATCACGTCCTAGTGACACGGTGGACGGGAGGCCGGATAGGGTCACCGGGCGAAGTGGGCCGGTCAGGTAGGGAGATCCCGATGTCCATGCACGAGATCGAGGACCTGGTCGCGGACTCGGTCCGCGTCCTGGACCTCCACACCCCGTCGGACGACGCGCGCGTCCGGGACTGGTTCGCGGTGCTGTACGGCTTCCAGGGCCGGTACGACTGCTCGTTCACGCACTTCCGGGTGATGGACATCCTGCTGCGCCGCCGATACGCGTACCGGTTCCCGATCGACCGGCACCCGGACCACGCCGAACGATCCGCGTACTTCGACGCGCTGTCCGAGTTCACCGGCCTGCGCGAGTTCGACGAGAACGCGCCGGAGTTCGAGGGCTATGACTCCTGGCTCGAAGACGGCTACGTCGACCCGCCGTTCCTCTACTGCGACGCCGGCACCGACCTGTGGCGGCGGATGGTCGCCGTCGGTGAACTCGGGGGCCCGGAAGCCGCGGCGCCCCGCCGCACCCCCCTGATCGACGTGGTCCGCGAGGTCGCCGTCGCCGCCGAGAAGGAGCGGGACCACGACCTCATCGGCCTGTGGTACGCCTTCGGGTGCGACACCCTTGTCGGCGGCCCCGCGGGCTGTCCCTTCGACGTCACCGAACTCGCCGAGATGCCCGCCGTGCGGGACCTCCGTGCCGTGGTCCGCCGCACCGACGCCCTGTCCCTCGCCCAACGCTCGCCCTACGCGGTGCCGTCGGAGTTCGCCGAGCACCACGAGCTGGAAGCCTGGTGGTGGGACCTCTAGCGGCCCGCACCCGCCGAGGGACGCACCCAGCGACGCCGTCCCCTAGTCGCAGATCTCGACGGTGCCGACGTAGTCGAGCTTCTTCCTCAGGACGTAGCCGGTCGCGCTGCCCGAGATGACCTCGTCAACGGTGCCGTAGTAACGGTCGTCCACGGGCGGGGGGTAGCTCGCGGACTCCCGGCGGAAGAACAGGGTGCCCGAGGCCACGTCGCCGATGCGGTTCCCTCCGGAGTCCCAGATCTGGCCCTTGTTGTTCACCCGGTACTGCTGCCGCAGCGGACAGGCACGCGTGGGTGACGGCTTGGGCGCGGGACGCTCCGGCGGCCTGGAGGACTCCGTCGGACGCGGGGCCCGCGACGTGGGCGAGGCCGTCGGCCGGGGTTCCCGCGGCGGCGACGAGGCGTTCGGCGCGGGATGCGGTGTCGCACGGGGCGTAGGAGTGGGCGTGGCGCTCGACGTGGTCGAGGGGGACGCCGACGGTACGGGCACCGTCAGGAGCGGCGGAGTGGAGCGGGGCGGATCCGAGGCGTCGTGCCCACTGAGGAGGACCGCTATCAGCCCCGCGAGCACGACGACCATCACCCGCTGCGCCCCGGGCCGCAGCGGTCCGTGCGCGAAGCAGTTGTACTGGACGGCCTTGTCCCCGATCACATTGCCGTCCCCGTTGACCGTGCAGGGCTGGCCCGGGCATTCGGCGGAGCACTTCTTCGTCACGGGTCAGTGGAAGTGGTTCTTCTGGATGATGCGGTCGCCGCATGCGACGCCCCGGCCGCCGTTCACCACGACGTGGTACTTGCCGGGTGGAACGTCGGCGCCGGACCCGGTCGCCGACCCGCTGCCCTCGTCCGCCGCGGTACCGGGCTCGACAGCGCCGCCTGTGGCACCGCGCCTCCGTGACACCAGGGAGGTCAGTGCCTCCCACCCCCTCCTTCCGGCCCGCTGGACCGTCTCCGTCAACCCACCCACCAGCCCGGCCGTCAAGGCGCCGACCATCAGTTCCATCGCAGGCACTGTTCCCCCTTTGCCGAGTCACCCCGTCCTGGATCGAGATGACGTCACCGAGGCCCAGTATGGTCAGCGCTCTCCTAGATCCTTTGTCGGTGACACGACCGGACGCGGCATGACCTCGGGGGACGCCACAGCGTTTTCGCCCGCACGGGTGAAGCACCGGACGACGGCACGGGCAGCCTCATGTCTCGTCCGGCCAGGCCGTGAGGGTCTCGCCGGTCTCGTCGTCCACCAGAACGACCCGCGTCCCCGGGAGACTGCCGTAGCTGCCCACCCAGGCGATGAACTTGCGCCTGGCGACCGCCTCGGTCTCCCACCAACCGGTCTGCACCTGGAGTCCGTCGATGGTGAGGGAGAGGCGGTAGCGCTCCTCGACGCCCATGGGGTCAGGGTCCCGCGCCGACACGGACTGTGCCAGCGCACCCCCTCTGACGTGCGGCGATGCCGCCGGACGGGTCAGCCTTCGAGTCGGTGAGGCGACTGGTGGCCCGGTCGGGGCGTGGGCCGGTGGCCGGTGGCCGGTGGAGCCCCTCCCGCCGGGAGTTCGCGGTCTCCCGGCGGGAGGGGCGTCGTGAGGGTGCGACCCTGACCCATCGGTCGCCCGGGCTCCATGCCGGGGGTCAGGGACGGCGGCGGACGTCGACGCAGTAGCGGTGGACCCGGCCCGCTCTCGTCGCCCCGCCGGACGGGCTGACCTTGTCGTACGGCACCCAGACGTCACCCGATTCGATCGGCTTGTCGCAGACCAGGCACATGACCTGACCACGCAGTGCGGCGTGGTGATCGCAGAGAACCAGGACGGACCGGGCGAGCCGCTCCACACGCGCCACCTCCGCGGTCAGCCCCTCCGGCACCGGCTCGTCCAGCCGCCGCCGTGCCTCGCGCACGCCGACCGCCGCGACCCGGGCCGGGCAGTCGTCCAGGGGCTGCGCGTCGGCGAACCGCTCGACCTGGGGGATCAGGTGTTCCAGGTACCGGCGGAAGTCGGCGCCGAAGCGCTTCACCGCCTGGCGGCGCAGTACGGCCTTCTGGTCGCGGAACCACACGGCCTGGGCCCGCATGATGCCGGTCGACGGGACCGGGGCCGTGGCCTGCGGCTCGCTGGTGACGGCGTTCACCGGCTGCCCGTAGGGCGGTGCATCGGGCACGCGCACGGTTCCAGTTGGTCAAGGCCCCAGAGGTTCCCGGCGGGTTCGTAGTCGTGGGGCACGACCACGGTGGCGCGCGGCGGGGTCACCCGTCCGTCCCGCGTCACGGTGTACACGTCGATGGTCATCTTCACGCCGGGTGGGCGTGGCGGCGGTGGGACGATACGGTTGGTCATGTTGACGCTTCTCTCTGCTTCGAGCGTTGGCCATCCCCGGGACCGGTCGCACGGTCGCCGGGACTTTCACTTCGGGGCAGGGTCAGAATCGGGCGGCGGACTCGATGGGGTCGGCGTTCGGCACGTTGACGACGAACGCCCGGTGGACTGCCAGCCACGTGTCGAACTGCTCCTGGTCCGCTTCACGAAGGCCGCACAGGCGGTGTATCGGGGTGACGATCCCCTGCGCCTGGCCGCTCTCGATGAGTTCGGCCAGCCTGGCCCACTGCGGTCGGTCCGTCATCGGCGTAGCGGCGCCGGACGGGTCGACCAGTTCGTCGGCCACGCTCCAGTCTCGGGCTGCGGCGTACGCGCGCAGATCGGTGAGAACCCGTTCGGTGTGCCCGTCGGGGAGGCACACGTACAGCACGACGCTGATGCGCCGGACGCCGCCGGTGGCAGCGTCCGCGATCTGTGTCCGACGGGCCTGTTCGGTTCGTGTCCTGGGCATACCGATACCGTCCCGCTGCACGACGTGTACGTGAAGAAGCGCCCCGTACGATTCTGCGGATTGCTGCTTCCGCCAGTCGTACGGGGCGCTTGCCCACGCCCTGCGACTCCTCGTCAGATCACTGGCAGGGTAAGAGTGTTGGGGGCATCAAGCTCCACCTCTCGTACGTCACATACGAGTCACACGGCTGTCCTGGCTGCCGAGGGCAGGGAGCCGTTCGCTCCTGTCGGCGCCACGCCGATCAGCTCCGACACCCGCCTGAGCCGCGCGGTGCCCGCCTTCCCGATCTTCTGCACGATCACACCGGGCAGGGCCTGATGACGACCCCACTCGGGATCTTTGGTCAGAGCCTTCTCCAGAACGTCGAGGGACGCGTCCCACATCTTCGCGTCGGCGTACGCCATGGCCCGGTCCATCTGGTACCGGTTGGTCGCAGCCCCCGACAGTGCGGACAGGTCGTCGTCCTGGATGGACTTCATCAGGGTCAGCGCCTTGCCCGTGTTACCGAGGGCCAGGTTGATGCCGACAGCCTGCGTCGTCGCGGAAACCGGCCCGAACAAAGTTCCGTGGGCCTGGTGTTCACCGCCCATGCGGGCACCCGTGGCATGGGACTGGCTGAGGTAGTCGGCGGTCCGCTCCTTGTCGCCCGTCCGGCTCGCCACCACCGCCGCGAAGTTCACGTGCGATCCGAACGCCACCAGCTCGTTCTTCGACGCCTTCGAGAAGCGGGGCTCGATGTCGACGGCGGACTTCTCCGCCAGCCGCAGGGCGTCCGCCAGCCTGGCGTCCCGCAGATACACCCAGGCCCGCCCGGAGGTGACCAGCGCTTGACGAAGCTCGTCGCCACCCCGCTCGGCGGCGACCTGCGCCTGCCCGATGGCCGCGTACGCCAGATCCCGGTTCCCCATGAGGTTCGCCACGTACCCGGCGAGCCGGTAGGCATCCGACATCACGCCCCACGCCGGCGACTGCTCCCCGGCGGCCTGTTCTCGCAGGCGGGCAGCCGCCGAGGTGATGAAGGGCGCGGCGATCGCTCCGGCCTCGGCGTACCGGCCGTCCCAGTACAGCCGCCAGCAGCGGTCCGTGATGTCCCGGAGTTCGTCCAGACCTGCCGCTTCCACACCTTCGGGGACGAGGCCGGCAGCCGTGTCGTGGACGGCCCGTGAGAGGTCGCGCATCATCGTGCGGTCCTGCTGCTCCATCGCACGGCGCGGGGCCTGCTGGCCGAGGATGACCGAGGTGTCGACCCCGATCGCGTCGGCGATCCTCAACAGCGTCTGGAGGGTGAGTCGTTTGTCCTGCTCGGCTTGCTGGACGGTGGGCAGTGAAAGCCCGGTCATGTCAGCGAGGTCGCTCTGCCGGATGCTCTTCCCGCGAAGGATCTTGATGCGCTCGCCGGTCGTGTAGTCGCTCCAACGGGCCATACTGGTCTCCATTCCTAGCGTCCACTAGGAAACGGTACCCCCGACCTCTCAACGGGCGGACCCGTTACGGGCCTTACGGTCACCGAGCGTGAGCCCGCCGCCGTTCTGCGGGCCACCACAGAAACCCGGCCCGGTCGGTTCGTGACGGCAAGGGGCCACCCCCGCACGCGCGGGGAGCACCGGGATCGTCGGCGCGGTCGACGTCGCCAGGACGGGACCACTCCCACATACGCGGGAAGCACAGGAGATGACCAGCGCGGTTGTCGTCAGAGCACCCAGACTCTGCCCACTTCACTCAAGCCAGGCCAGGCGAAGACGCAGATCCTCGTCCGCCCCCCGAAGGGCAACCCCGACGCCCCCAGGTCCTCCGCTGACCCTCGCAGGGCCACCGCAACCCCCGACGTGCAGCAACCCCCCGGCCGGGTGACGCTGAAGTATGACGTCAGCGACCCCCGTGGTGATCTACCCGCCCGACGAGCAGGGCGGCCGACGGGTACGCGTGGCCGGGCAGATCCTCGGTCGCGCCTACTCCGTGAACGACGTCGCCCGGATGCTCCAGGAGGTCGGGCTCCATGACTGGGACGAGATGGACGTCGTACGCAGCGCCCTGATCGAGTGGCGCGGCGGCGGACCGGACCGGTGGGGGCCGGACTAGAACGGCTGACCGGCGGTCCGGACGAAGACGGCTGGCCGGCGGCCCGGCCGCGGCGGCTCCCGGCGGCGACCCACCCTTGCCCCGCCCCCACCTCGCCCCTAGCCTGCTTTTGTGCCGCTAATAAACAAACTCCGGTTCCACAGCGCCGTGGCCGGACACGATCCCGAACTCCGCCGCCTCCGTACCGTCCTGACCTGCTTCTTCGCCCTCGACGGCGTCATCTTCGCCGGGTGGGTCGTCCGGATCCCCGACATCAAGCACCAGACCGGCGCCTCCGCCAGCGCGCTCGGGCTCGCCCTCCTCGGTGTCTCCGCCGGAGCCGTCATCACCATGATGATCACCGGCCGCCTCTGCCGACGCTACGGAAGCCATCGCGTCACGGTCGCCTGCGCCGTACTCCTCTCCCTCAGCATCACCCTCCCCCCGCTCACCCACTCCCCGCCGGCCCTCGGCCTCGTCCTGCTCGTGTTCGGCGCCGCCTACGGCGGTATCAACGTGGCCTTCAACAGCGCCGCCGTCGATCTCGTGACCGCCCTGCGGCGTCCGATCATGCCCAGCTTCCACGCCGCCTTCAGCCTGGGCGGCATGGTCGGCGCCGGGCTCGGCGCGCTGGTGGCCGGGAGCCTCTCCCCCACCCGCCATCTGTTCATCCTCGCCGTGATCGGCCTGCTCGTCACCGCCGTCGCCGGACGCGCCCTGCTGCGCATCCCACCGCCCCGCCTCCCCGAACGCACCCCGGGAACCGCGGGCGGCGGCCCGCACCGGCTCGCCGGGCGGGAGCGGCGACTCGTGACCGTCTTCGGGCTGATCGCCCTGTGCACGGCGTACGGCGAAGGCGCCATGGCCGACTGGGGCGCCCTGCATCTGGAGCAGGACCTGGACGCGTCCCTCGGCATGGCCGCGGTCGGCTACTCCTGCTTCGCGCTCGCCATGACCGTCGGTCGGCTGAGCGGGACGGCCCTGCTGGAGCGGCTCGGCCCCACCCGTACCGTGCTGCTCGGCGGGCTCACCGCCGCGCTCGGCATGCTGCTGGGCTCCCTCGCCCCGTCCGTCTGGGCGGCCCTGATCGGCTACGCCGTCACCGGACTCGGCCTCGCCAACCTCTTCCCGGTCGCCGTCGAGCGCGCCGGTGCCCTCGCCGGGCCCAGCGGGGTCGCCGTCGCCTCCACCTTCGGTTACAGCGGCATGCTGCTCGGCCCTCCGGCGATCGGCTTCATGGCCGACTGGTTCTCGCTGACCGCCGCCCTCACCAGCGTCGCGGTCCTCGCCGCCGTCGCCGCGCTCATCGGCTTCCTGACCCGGCGGGCCCTCACCCCCACCGGCTGACGACCGGGCCGCGCGGCGGGCTCGGAACGGTTCTTCCGGGGCTCTCTTGCGTGAACAGGCATACCGTCCGGCAGACTCACCCCATGGACACCTCCCGTCTCCTCGACACCCTCGACGCCGAGGGCCGGTCGCTCGCCACGGCCGCCCGGCAGGCCGGGACCGACGCCACGGTGCCGACCTGTCCGGAGTGGCGGATCGCGGACCTGCTGCGACACACGGGCGCGGTCCACCGCTGGGCGGCGGGCTTCGTCGCCGAGGGACTCAAGCGGCCACGCCCCCTCGACGCGCCACCGGAGGTGGACGGGGCCGAGTTGGTGGACTGGTACCAGGACAGTCACCGCACCCTGGTCGAGACCCTGCGTACGGCCGCGCCGGACATCGACTGCTGGACCTTCCTCCCCGCGCCCTCGCCGCTGGCCTTCTGGGCCCGGCGCCAGGCGCACGAGACCACCGTGCACCGGTTCGACGCCGAGTCAGCGCTGTCGGGCCCGCAAGTCCCCCAGGTGCCCCAGATTCCGCAGGTCCCGCAGATCCCGCAGGCCACACACATCCCGTCGGCCGGACCTGCGGTGCCCGCGCCCTCCCCCGTCGCCCCCGGCTTCGCCGTCGACGGCATCGACGAACTGCTCCGCGGCTTCCACGCCCGTTCCCGCAGCCGGGTGCGCACGGACGAGCCCCGGGTGCTGCGCGTACGCGCCACCAACACCCGCCTTCACACCCGCGCGGACGCCGACGCAGAACCCGACCCGGACACCGACACCGGCGCCGACGCCGTATGGACCGTACGGCTGTCGCAGGAGCCGCCGGTCACCACGCGCGGCGCGGACGGACCGGCGGAGTGCGAACTGGCCGGTCCCGCCGATCAGTTGTACCTGGCGCTGTGGAACCGGGTCCCGATCCCGCAGGTGTCCGGCGACCCGGCCCTCGCGGCGCTGTGGCGGGAGCTGTCCGGGATCTGACCATGGGCGGGACGGCCGTCAGCTCCCCTGGCGGCCCACTGCCGCGTCACCCTCGCCCGCCAGCATCCGCGTCAGCACCCCGCGCTGCACCGGCAGCACGGCCCCGTGCAACGCGCGGCCCTTCTCGGTGAGCAGGACCCGTACGCCCCGCCGGTCCTCCGCGCACATGGCCCGCTCCACCAGCCCGTCCCGTTCGAGGCGGGCGACCAGCCGGGACAGGGCGCTCTGGGTGAGGTGGATCCGGTCGGCGATCTCCTGGACCCGGAAGGAGCAGTCACCGCCCGGGACGGCGCCCTCGGCGAGCACGTCGAGCACCTCGAAGTCGCTGGCGCCCAGGCCGTGTTCATGCAACACGCGGTCGAGTTCGCACTGGGTGCGGGCATGCAGCGCGAGGATGTCGCGCCACCGCTCCACGAGCGCCCGCTCGCCTCTCTTCTCCGGCATGGGCGGCACCGTAGCAGAGACGGAGTTTTATTGCATCAGAATTAAATGCACTTGCACTGAATGCGTATGCATGTAGTGTCAGCGCTCATGACCTCTCCGCTCACCGTCTCCGCCTCCGAGGGCCGCTGGACGCCCCGCCTGTGGGGCACCCTGCTGGTGCTCTGCGCCGCGATGTTCCTCGACGCGCTGGACGTGTCGATGGTCGGTGTCGCCCTGCCGTCCATCGGCTCCGACCTCGGCCTCTCCACCTCGACCCTGCAATGGATCGTCAGCGGCTACATCCTCGGCTACGGCGGCCTCCTGCTCCTCGGCGGACGCGCCGCCGACCTGCTCGGCCGCCGCCAGGTCTTCCTGGTCGCGCTCGGTGTCTTCGCCGTGGCCTCACTGCTCGGCGGACTGGTGGACTCGGGCCCGCTGCTGATCGCCAGCCGCTTCATCAAGGGCCTCAGCGCGGCGTTCACCGCGCCCGCGGGCCTGTCGATCATCACCACCACCTTCCCCCAGGGCCCGCTGCGCAACCGGGCCCTGTCCATCTACACCACCTGCGCCGCCACCGGCTTCTCCATGGGGCTGGTCCTCTCCGGTCTGCTCACCGAGGCCAGTTGGCGGCTGACCATGCTGCTGCCCGCGCCCATCGCCCTGATCGCGCTGATCGCCGGTCTGAAGCTGCTGCCGCGCAGCGCCCGTGAACGCGACCACCAGGGCTACGACATCCCCGGCGCCGTTCTCGGCACCGCCTCGATGCTGCTGCTGGTCTTCACGGTCGTCCAGGCTCCTGAGGTCGGCTGGACATCGGCCCGCACCCTGCTGTCCTTCCTGGCCGTGGCCGCCCTGCTCACCGTCTTCGTCCAGGTCGAGCGGCGTTCACCGGGTCCGCTGATCCGGCTGGGCGTCCTGCGCTCCGGCAACCAGATCCGCGCCCAGCTCGGGGCCATGGCCTTCTTCGGCTCGTACGTCGGCTTCCAGTTCCTGGTCACCCTCTACATGCAGTCACTGCTCGGCTGGTCGGCGCTGCACACCGCGCTCGCCTTCCTCCCGGCCGGTGCCGTGGTCGCGCTGTCGGCGACCACCGTCGGCTCGGTCGTGGACCGCTTCGGCACCCAGCGGCTGCTCGCCGTCGGCTTCGCGCTGATGGTCGCCGGGTACGCGCTGTTCCTCGGCGTCGATCTCGACCCGACGTACGCCGCCGCGATCCTGCCCAGCATGCTGCTCATCGGCGCCGCCTGCGCCCTGGTCTTCCCGGCCCTCAACATCCAGGCCACCAACGGCGTGGACGACCACGAGCAGGGCATGGTCTCAGGACTGCTCAACACCTCGGTGCAGGTCGGCGGCGCCCTCTTCCTGGCCGTGGTGACGGCAGTGGTGACCGCGGGAGCCCCCGAGACCGCCACCGCGCAGGCCGTGCTGGACAGTTACCGCCCCGGCCTGCTCGTCATCACCGGCGTCGCCACGGCCGGACTGCTCCTGTCCCTGACCGGGCTCCGCGGCCGGGCCAGGAAGGAGTCCCTCGTGGTCACCCGGTCCACCCCGCGGGAGGCGGAGGCGGCCGAGCGCGTGGCGACCCGCGACTAGATCGCGACCGCAGACGCTCGACCTCGGGGGAACGAACGCCTCCGGCGGATGCCCGGCGAAGCGCACTTGCCTCGCCGGGCATCCGCGTCGGACACTCCGGGGAGGAAGCAGCGGACTTACGGGGGAACCGGGATGAGTACGTACGAGGGGGAGCGGTCACGCGGCGATCGGGACGCGAGGACCGTCGAGATCGGGTACGCGCTCGTCAGCGGGGTGTTCGCGGCGGCCCTGCTCTTCGGGGCGGTGGCCGGCCCGGCGCTGCTCCTCGACCTCCACGGCACCTTGGAGAGCGGGCTGCGGATCGCGGGGCTGGTGCTCGCCCCGCTCCTGTTCACCGTCCGGGTGGTGAGCGTGCTCCAGAAGTTCGAGCGCTCCCGTCAGCCCAGCCAGCCCGGCCGTACCAGTCCCGACTCGTAGGCCAGCACCACCAGTTGGGCCCGGTCGCGCACGCCCAGCTTCACCATCGTACGGCTGACATGGGTCTTCGCGGTGAGCGGGCTGACCACCAGCCGCCGGGCGATCTCCTCGTTGGACAGACCGATCCCGACCAGGGCCATCACCTCCCGTTCCCGCTCGGTGAGTTCCCCGAGCGTGCCGGTCGCGGCGGGTTCCTTGGAGCGGGCGGCGAACTCGGCGATCAGCCGTCGGGTCACCCCGGGCGACAGCAGCGCGTCCCCCGCGACCACGGCCCGTACCGCCCGGACGAGTTCCTCCGGTTCGGTGTCCTTCACCAGGAAGCCCGAGGCTCCGGAGCGGATGGCCTCGAAGACGTACTCGTCCAGTTCGAAGGTGGTCAGCATGACCACCCGCACGTCCCCGAGTTCCGCGTCCCCGGTGATCCGGCGGGTCGCGGCCAGGCCGTCCAGCACCGGCATGCGGATGTCCATCAGGACGACGTCGGGGCGGAGTTCACGCACCGTGCGCACGGCCTCCTCCCCGTCGGACGCCTCCGCCGTCACCTCGATGTCCGCCTGCGCGTCCAGCAGCGCGCGGAACCCGGCCCGCACCAATGACTGGTCGTCGGCGAGCAGTACGCGGATCACCGGTCCTCCTCCTCGTGTCCATCGGCCGTGGCTCGCCGCGCCCCCGCCGTGCCGGCGTCGTGCGCCCGCTCCGGCCCGCTCCCGCCTCGCGTGAGCGGCAGCACGGCCCGTACCCGGAATCCGCCGTCGTCGCGGCGGCCCGCCTCGATGGTGCCACCGAGGGCGGCGGCCCGCTCCCGCATCCCGGCCAGTCCGTTGCCGCTGCCGCCGGCCTCGGCGCCGGTCGCGGGCCCGTCGTCATCGATCCGCAGCCGCAGGGTCCCGCCGCCGTGGGTCACGCGCACCCGCGCCTGCCGCGACCCTGAATGCCGTACGACATTGGTGAGCGCTTCCTGGATGATGCGGAACGCGGCGAGATCGGTACCGGGCGCCAGCCGCGGCGGCCGTCCCTCCACCTCGACCGTCAGCCCGGCGGAGGCGGCCTGTTCCACCAGTTCAGGGAGCCGGTCCAGGCCGGGCGCGGGCGCGCGGGGGGCGTCGCCCGGGGCGCGGAGGGTGTCGAGCACCTGGCGGACCTCGCCGAGCGCCTCCTTGCTGGCCGACCTGATGGTGGTGAGCGCGGCCCGCGCCTGCTCCGGGTCGGAGTCCAGGAGGGCGAGCCCCATACCGGCCTGGACATGGATGACGGAGACACTGTGCGCGAGCACGTCATGGAGTTCGCGGGCGATCCGCAGCCGTTCCTCGTCGGCGCGGCGGCGGGCCGCCTGGGCGCGTTCGGCCCGCTCCTTGGCCCACTGCTCACGCCGCACCCGGGTCAGTTCGGCCACCGCGACGATCGCCGCCACCCAGGCCGCGATCACCAGTTCCTGCCCCCAGGGCGCGGGGGTGTCCCCGGCGGGCGGCAGCCAGCGGTACAGCCAGTGCGCGACCAGGACATGACCGCTCCACAGCATCAGCAGCGCCGCCCACGCGGCCCGGCGCCGCCCGACGACGAGCGCGCTGAAGAACCCGACGGCCACCGTCAGGAAGACCGGCCCGTACGCGTAGCCGGCGCCCAGATAGACCATCGCGGCCAGCGCCGTACCGAAGGCGACGGGGACCGGGTACCGCTTGCGGAACAGCAGCAGCACACATCCGGCGAGCAGCAGCAGGCGCGCGAAGGTGTCGAGCGGGGCGCGCTCACCCGACTGGGCCTGTGCGGCGAAGCTCGATCCGACGAGCACGATGACGGTCAGCGCGAGGGTGGAGCGCCAGGGCAGGCGGCTGTCGTCCTCCTCGTTCCAGCGGTTCCACGAGGACGGCCCGTGCCGCCACCAGGGCGGACCCGGCCATCGCCCCTGCTGCCTCTCCATGCCCGCCACGCTAGACGCCACCGGCCGCCCGCGCCGTCGGCCGGAGGGGGTGATCGGCCGTACTCCCGTGGAAGTACGGCCGATCACCGGGCCCTGCCTCCTCCCCTCCAGGTCGCCGACGACGACAAGCCGCCGGTGCTGCGGGCCTACCTCGAACGCTGGAAGTCGGAAGTGGGCGCGTTCTTCAAGGGAGTCGGCCCCGATTCCTCCGACGCGGAGCTTCGGCGGATCGCCCCGGACCATCCGGTCTTCCGGCTGACCTTCACCAGGACCCACTGAGCCGACAGGGCGGTCATCCGGAAGTGACCCGTCCGGCCAGGAGCCCGGCCGCCTCCTCGCGCGCCCGGGTGATCGCGTCCGGGAAGATCCGCAGCCCGTGGGCGACCAGGGCCCCCTCGTGCAGCAGCATCAGCGCGCGGGCCGTGTCCGGCTCCCCCACCAGGTCGGTGAAGAGCGCCAGCATCCATCGCTTCTGGGCGCTGATGACCGCGTAGGCCGGATGGGCGGGGTCGCTGATCTCGGCGTGCGCGTTGACCATGCTGCACCCCTTGGCGCCGTGCTTGGTCATCCAGTCCCGGGAGGCGTCGAAGACGGCGCACACGCGCGGCACGGTTCCCGTCACACCCTCCAGCCGCCGCGCCAGATACTCCCGCCAGCGCTCGTCCCGCGCGGCGAGGTACTCCACGACGATCTGCTCCTTCGAGCCGAACCGGTCGTAGAGCGTCTTCTTCGTCACCCCGGCCTCGGCGGCGATCAGATCCACCCCCACGGCGTGGATCCCGCGCTCGTAGAACAGCCGTGAGGCCGCGTCGAGCACCCGGTGTGCGCCGGGGGTCATGGTGATCCGTCTGATGCCCATGGCTCCAGAGTATACCGATCTGTATAGTCGCTGCGGTGAGCCAGGTAGACCGATCTGTCTAGTCACTCGGAGCGAACCATGGATCTCCTTCTGTCCGTCGCCTTCGTCCTGTGCTGGAGCTCGGGGTTCGTCGGCGCCAAACTCGGTACGGCGGAGGCCGGCGCCGTGACCCTGCTGATGTGGCGGTTCCTGCCGCTCGCCGTCCTCCTCGGCGCGGTCGCCGTGGTGCGCGCCCGGGCGTCCTGGCGCGGGCTCACCCCGCGCGACCTGGGACGCCAGGCGGTGATCGGCCTGCTCTCCCAGAGCGGCTACCTGCTGACCGTCTACTACGCCATCCAGCTCGGTGTCTCCAGCGGCACCACGGCCCTGATCGACGCCACCCAGCCGCTCGTCGCCGGGGCGCTCGCGGGGCCGTTGCTGCGGCAGTACGTCTCGGCCCGGCAGTGGCTCGGGCTGTGTCTGGGGCTCGGCGGGGTGGCCCTCGTCAGCACGGCCGACGCCTCCGCCGCCGACGGGGTCGCGTGGTGGGCGTACCTCGTCCCGTTCGCCGGGATGCTGTCCCTGGTGGCGGCCACCTTCCTCGAAGAGCGGTCCCGGACCCGGGTCACGCCGTTCGTCTCGCTCACCGTCCACTGCGCCACCAGCGCCGTCGTCTTCACGGGCGCCGCCCTCGCCACCGGCGCCGCCGCCCCGCCGGGCACGTCCTCCTTCTGGGTCGCGACCGTCTGGCTCGTCGTCCTGTCCACCTTCGGCGGCTACGGCCTGTACTGGCTGGTGCTACGGCGCTCCGGCGTCACCAAGGTCAACACGCTGATGTTCCTGATGGCACCGGTCACGGCCGTCTGGGGCGCGGCGATGTTCGACGAACCGTTCACCACCCGGACAGCCCTCGGGCTCGCCGCCGCCCTGGCCGCGGTGGTCGTCGTCAACGGGGCGGCCGGGGGCGGACGGAGGGCCGGGGGCCGGACGGTCACCGGGACGGGGGCCGCGGCCTCTGCGGGCGGAAGCATGCCCATGTCGGGGAGCACGTCCATGTCCGGGCGCATGCCCACGCCCGGGTGCACGTCCACAGCCGGACACAAGCCCACACCCGGGAGCACGTCGGCGCCCGAGGGCAAGCCCACGTCCGGGGCGGCGGCGCAGTCGCCCGTCTGTGCGCAGCCGTACCGGAGGGCGTGACCACCGCCCAGCCGCGCCTCCGGTCGGCGGAGGGGGCGCCCCGCGCCCGTCAGTCCCGGGACCCCGGACCCTCCGGCGACTCCGACTCCGACTCCGACTCCGACTCCGAATCCGGCTGCGCCTGGGAGTTCGGCCTCGGGCTCGACTTCGCGTCCGGGTCGGGTTTCGCGTCCGGGTCGGCGTCCGGCTTGCGCGTCTGCTGTTCGGGCTCCGACTCCGCCGCCCGGCGGTCCAGCATGGCCAGGCCGCGCTGGGCGATCGGGCGGCTGCGGACGAGTTCGCCCAGGGTGGTCGAGCCGCGCGTGATGTCCATGAACGCCCTCCAGGCCGGGCGGAACCCGGTCAGGGCCGCGTGGAACAGCCCGGGACGCCGCTCGAAGATCCGCAGCATCCGCTTGCCGACGGCCATCTCCACACCGAGGCCGGCCTTGACGGCGAAGGCGTAGTTGAGGGCCTGGCGGCGGGTGTCGACGGCGTCGTGGGCCTCCGCGATACGGACCGCCCACTCCCCCGCGAGCCGACCGGAGCGCAGCGCGAACGAGATGCCCTCGCGGGTCCACGGCTCCAGCAGCCCCGCCGCGTCCCCGCACACCAGCACCCGGCCGCGCGAGAGCGGCGAGTCGTCGGCGCGGCACCGGGTCAGATGGCCGGAGGAGATGCTCGGCTCGAAGCCGGCCAGACCGAGCCGTCCGACGAAGTCCTCCAGATAGCGCTTGGTGGCGGATCCCTCGCCGCGCGCGGAGATGACCCCGACCGTGAGGGTGTTGCCCTTGGGGAAGACCCAGCCGTAACTGCCGGGCATCGGCCCCCAGTCGATGAGGACCCGGCCCTTCCAGTCCTCGGCGACCGTGTCCGGCACCGGGATCTCCGACTCCAGGCCGAGGTCGACCTGCTCCAGCTTGACGCCGACGTGCGCCCCTATCCGGCTGGCACTGCCGTCCGCGCCGACCACGGCCCGCGCCAGCAGCGTCTCCCCGCCCTGGAGGACGACGGCCACCGTGCGGCGATCGGGTACGGCCGAGCCGTGCTGCTCCACCCGGGTCACCGTGGCCCCGGTGCGCAGTTCGGCGCCCGCCTTCTGCGCGTGCTCGACCAGTTGCTGATCGAATTCGGGCCGGTTGATCAGACCGAACAGCATCTGCTTGGAGCGGCGCGTCCGTGTGTACCGCCCGTTGTGAGAGAAAGTGACCGCTTGCACCCGGTCCCGCAGCGGCAGCTCGAAGCCCGGGGGCAGCGAGTCGCGCGAGGGGCCGATGATGCCGCCGCCGCACGTCTTGTACCGGGGCAGTTCGGCTTTCTCCAGCACCAGTACGCGCCGCCCCGCGACCGCCGCCGCGTACGCCGCCGACGCACCCGCCGGCCCCGCGCCCACCACAACGACGTCCCACACCTGCCGCACGTCGTCCGCCGAAGAGTTCTCGCTGCTCACGATGGTCTACTGCTCCCGATCCGCCGCCTGCCGACTGTCCCCCGCATCCTACGGCCGTGACGCCGCAGGCCCTTGTGGGAGGATCGGCTCCGTATGCGCCCCGCACGAGGACGCGCCTACACCCGCGCGGTCATCAGTACGCAAAAGCGTTGCTTGTCCGTGCGCGCAACCTTGCACCAAATGGCACAGAAGTCACAGACAACACTTCGCGGTGTCCGCTGACCGCGCAGACCCGTTCACAGAAGTACAACGTCGCACCTACGAGGAGCGTGCCCATGTCGTCGAATCCGCTGGCCGAAACCATCGCCTCGCTGTTGCCCAGGGCGAAGGCGGAGCTCACCGAGCTGGTGGCCTTCAAGTCGGTGGCGGACTTCGACCAGTTCCCGCGGAGCGAGAGCGAGGGTGCGGCGCGCTGGGTCGCGGACGCGCTCACCGCCGAGGGCTTCCAGGACGTCGCCCTGCTCGACACCCCGGACGGCACCCAGTCGGTCTACGGCTTCCTGCCGGGCCCCGAGGGCGCCAGGACGGTGCTGCTGTACGCGCACTACGATGTGCAGCCGCCGCTGGACGAGGCCGCCTGGACCACCCCGCCCTTCGCGCTGACCGAGCGCGACGGCCGCTGGTACGGGCGCGGTGCCGCGGACTGCAAGGGCGGGGTGCTCATGCATCTGCTGGCGCTGCGCGCGCTGAAGGCCGACGGCGGGGTCCCGGTCCATGTCAAGGTGATCGTCGAGGGCTCCGAGGAGCAGGGCACCGGCGGTCTTGAGCGGTACGCCGAGCAGCACCCGGACCTGCTCACCGCCGACACGATCGTGATCGGCGACGCCGGGAACTTCCGCGTCGGCCTGCCGACCGTCACCACCACGCTGCGCGGCATGACCCTGGTCCGCGTCCGGGTCGACACCCTCGAAGGCAATCTCCACTCCGGCCAGTTCGGCGGCGCCGCCCCGGACGCCCTGGCCGCGCTGATCCGCGTCCTGGACTCGCTGCGCGCGGAGGACGGCTCGACCACCGTCGACGGGCTGGACGGGGTGAGCGGCTGGGAGGGGCTCCAGTACGAGGAGGAGCAGTTCCGCAAGGACGCCAAGGTGCTGGAGGGCGTGGAGCTGATCGGCTCCGGCACGGTCGCCGACCGGATCTGGGCGCGGCCGGCGGTCACGGTCATCGGTATCGACTGCCCGCCGGTCGTCGGTGCCACCCCGTCCGTGCAGGCGGGCGCGCGGGCGCTGGTGAGTCTGCGGGTGCCGCCGGGGGTCGACGCGGCCGAGGCGACCAAGCTGCTCCAGGTCCATCTGGAGGCCCGCACGCCGTGGGGTGCCCGGGTGTCCACGGAGCAGGTCGGCCAGGGCCAGCCGTTCCGCGCCGACCCGACCAGCCCGGCGTACCAGGCGATGGCCGACGCCATGGCGGTCGCCTATCCGGGCCAGGAGATGCAGTACGCCGGACAGGGCGGCTCCATCCCGCTGTGCAACACCCTCGCCGCGCTCTATCCCGAGGCCGAGATCCTCCTCATCGGGCTGAGCGAGCCGGAGGCCCAGATCCACGCCGTCGACGAGAGCGTGTCGCCGCGGGAGTTGGAGCGCCTGTCGGTGGCGGAGGCGCTGTTCCTGCGCAACTACGCGGCGGGCTGACCGGATCGGGGCGCCCCGGGGGCGGAGCCGTACGCGGGCCGGTGAGGGCCCCGGCCGCGGTACTTGCCGGGCGCCCTGGCCGTCGTACTCCCGCCGTGGTTCTTTCACTCTTCCGCCGACGCCGAAAGGGTGTCAGGTGGGGCCTCAGCTTCTCGTCCCCACCGGCACGCCGGCCTCCAGGTACAGCGTGGCGCCGCGCTCGCGGGCGCGCAGGGCCCAGCGCAGACGTTCGTAGCGCACCGGCGGGAGCAGTCGGGCGGCCTCCTCCTCCGTGACGAAACGGCAGTCGCGGAGTTCGGGTCCCGGGAGCATCAGCCGGGCGGCCTCGGTGGAGTCGAGCGAGCCGCCGTCGAAGAGGAGGCGCAGCCCGCCGTAGCCGGGGGGTGCGGGCGGCTCCCAGTCGACCACGAGCAGCCGGGGCAGTGCGTCGAGGTGGACGCCGGTCTCCTCGGCGACCTCGCGGACCCCGGCGCGGGCGGGGGCCTCGCCGGGTTCCACGACACCGCCGGGAAACTCCCAGCCGGGCTTGTACGTGGGGTCGACCAGCAGGACGCGGTCCTGTTCGTCGAAGAGCAGGACCCCGGAGGCCACGGTCTCGGCGGTGGGTTCCGGGGTCTGCACGATCTCGCAGGCGGGCGCGGTCCCCGAGCCGACGGCGTCGGCGATCCGGACGGCGGTCTCGTAGGGGGTGAGGGTGCCGTTGTCGACCGGGTGCGCGTCGGTGGCGAGCCAGTTGGCGAGGGCCGCCTTGAACGGTTCGATGTGGTCGTACGACCACTGCCGGACGCGTATCTCGCCGTCCGGCAGTTCGGGCGGGACCTCCCGGTGGGCGATCCGCTCACGCAGGATCGTTTCGGCCGGGGCGAGCAGCAGATGTCGGACACCGATCCGGCGGGCGGCGAGTCCGCCGAAGATCTCGTCGCGGTAGTCCTGACGCAGCAGGGTCATGGGCACCACGAGCGTGCCGCCGAGTTCGGCGAGCAGGGCGGCGGCGGTGTCGATCACCAGTCGGCGCCAGATCGGTAGGTCCTGGTGGTCGCCGACCTCGGCGAGGTGCTTGGCGGGCAGCAGATGAGGGAGCGCGCCGCCGATGACCTCGGGGTCGAAGAGCGTGCTGTTCGGGATCAGCTCGATCAGTTCCCGTGCGGTGGTGGTCTTGCCCGCACCGAACGCGCCGTTGATCCAGACGACGGTCACAGGTCCCCCTCTTCTGTTGGCCCCCTGTGGCTTGCCCGCTCCACCCTGCCACGGAAACCAGCCGCAGTTGAGGGCGGGTGGAAGCACCGCGGCGCCGGACCCCCGGGCGTACGGGGTCCGGCGCCGCGGCGCTCGTTCGGGCTCGCGCCCCTCACTCGCTCCGGCCACCACCGCTGCTCTGGCTGTTGCCGCCGAGGGCGTTCTCCTCCATGGCGAAGCTGTCGCTGGCGAGCGTCTTGTCCACGGCGCTGAGGGTGCCGTTCACATCGAGTTCGGTCAGTTCGTCGCCGAGGCCGTGGGACGGGGTGATCGCGGCGACGACGAAGCCGGTGGCGAGGGAGGCGATGGCGAGCATGCTGCGCTTCTTCATGCCCGGAACAACTCCGTCGGCGGCCCCGGGGTCACGGCCCGAGAGCCGGACGGGTGGACCCGATCGGCCGCGCCGCGCCGACCGGAGAGTCCCGGCGTCGGTGGATGCGCCGGTCACCGCGCGGGCGAGGGCCACGGCCGGCCCGGGAAGAAGCCGGCGCCTGGGACGTCGGCGCCTGGGACTCGGTGCCTCGGACGTCGGCACCTGGACTCGGTGCCACTCGGTGCCATGGACGTGCGCGATGGACCTGCGCGACGGACGTGCGCCATGGACGTGCGCGATGGACCTGCGCGACGGACGTGCGCCATGGACGTGCGCCATGGACCTGCGCGATCGCCTCGGTGAACCCCGGTTCGCCGAGGCGGCGTTCCCTCTTCCTTCCGCGGGCTCACACCCCCGCCGTGGTCGGGTCGCCCTTGCGGGCCAGCGCCGCCGCAGCCGCCCCGACCAGCCCCGCGTCGGTGCCCATCTGGGCCGGTACGACCGTCAGGCGGCGGGCGAAGGAGAGGGTGGCGTAGGCGGCGAGGGCCTTGCGGAGGGGGTCGAGCAGGACCGGGCCCGCCTTGCCCACCCCGCCGCCCACGACGGCGATGTCGATCTCCACCAGGGTCGCGGTGGCGGCGATCCCGGCGGCCAGGGCCTGCGCGGCGCGCTCGAAGGAGGCGACGGCGACCGGATCGCCCGCGCGCGCGGCGTCGGCCACGGCGGCGGCGGAGGTGTCACCGTCGGGGCCGGGGCGCCAGCCGCCCTCCAGCGCGCGGCGGGCGATGTTGGGCCCACTGGCGATCCGCTCGACACAGCCGCGCGAGCCGCACGGGCACGGGTCGCCGTCGAGATCGACGCTGATGTGGCCGATGTGCCCGGCGTTCCCGGTCGGCCCCGGATGCAGTCGGCCGTTGAGGACGAGTCCGCCGCCGACCCCCGTGGAGACCACCATGCACAGCGCGTTGTCGTGCCCGCGCGCCGCGCCGTGCCAGTGCTCGGCGGCGGCGATCGCGACCCCGTCGCCGATGAGTTCGACGGGCAGCCCGCCCGCCGCCTCCTGGACACCCCGGACCAGTGGGTAGTCCCGCCAGCCCGGCACATTGACCGGGCTCACGGTCCCGGCCGTCGCGTCGACCGGACCCGCGCTGCCGATGCCGAGGGCGTCGACGCGGCCCCACAGCGGGGAGGCGGTGAGTTCCCGGACCACCTCCGTGACGGCGGCCATCACGGTGTCGCCGTCCTCTTGCGCCGGCGTCGGGCGCTGCGCCCGCTTCTGGATCGTGCCGTGGCCGTCCACCAGCGCTCCGGCGATCTTGGTGCCGCCGATGTCGAGCGCTGCCACGAGGTCGGTGTGCATCTGAGTCGGTACTCCCCGTCAACCATGTCGGGCTCCCCGCCGTCGCGGGGAGAGGGCAGGACGGTCCTGCGGTGGGGCGCTCGGGCCGAAGATTGCGTGGAACAGTCTCTCGCGCTTCTGACAACGTTGTCCAGGCTCTATGCTCGTCGCCAACATCCTCATACGACCCGATACACCGGTGTATCCCCGTGGACCACAGGACAGGACACTCCATCGTGCCCGAAACGCACCGCCGCGCAGACGGACTTCCCATGAGCCGTTACGGCAACCGGCCCACGATGAAGGACGTGGCGGCCCGCGCCGGGGTCGGTCTGAAGACCGTCTCGCGGGTCGTCAACGGGGAGCCCGGGGTGACGCCCGAGACCGAGCGGCGTGTGCAGGAGGCCATCGACGCCCTGGGGTTCCGGCGCAACGACAGCGCGCGCGTGCTGCGCAAGGGCCGCACCGCGAGCATCGGTCTGGTGCTGGAGGATCTCGCCGACCCGTTCTACGGACCGCTCAGCCGGGCCGTGGAGGAAGTGGCCCGCGCGCACGGGGCGCTGCTCATCAACGGTTCCAGCGCCGAGGATCCCGACCGGGAGCAGGAACTGGCGCTGGCGTTGTGCGCGCGGCGGGTGGACGGTCTGGTGGTGATCCCGGCCGGGGACGACCACCGCTACCTGGAGCCGGAGATCCGGGCGGGCGTGGCCACGGTGTTCGTGGACCGGCCGCCGGGGAAGATCGACGTCGACACCGTACTGTCGGACAGTTTCGGCGGGGCCCGTGGCGGTGTGGCGCATCTGATCGCGCACGGCCATCGGCGGATCGGCTTCATCGGTGACCGGCCGCGCATCCACACCGCCGCGGAGCGGCTGCGCGGTTACCGGACCGCCATGGAGGACGCGGGGATACCCGTCGCGGACGGCTGGATGTCCCTGGGGGTCACGGATCCGGAGCGGGTGCGGCGGGCGGCCGAGGCGATGCTGACCGGTACCGACCCGGTCACCGCGATCTTCGCGGGCAACAACCGGGTGACGGTCACCGTGATCCGGGTGCTCGCTGAGCAGACCCGGCCGGTGGCCCTCGTCGGTTTCGACGACATCGAACTCGGCGATCTGCTCCGTCCGGGTGTCACGGTCGTCGCCCAGGACGCCGCGGCGCTGGGCCGTACGGCCGCCGAGCGGCTCTTCCGGCAGTTGGACGGCAGCCTGATCACTCCCGAGCGCCTCGAACTGCCGACCCGGCTGATCACCCGCGGCTCGGGGGAACTGCCCCCGGTGGACTGAGGGAAGACACGATGGACGGCACCGACGGCAACGAGGAGGAACCGGGCGTACCCACCGCCTCCGACGGGACCTCAGGGCGCGGGACTGCGCCCTCGGCGGAGCACGGCGGGGCGGCGGAGCCATCCGGCGGGGTCTCGGACGAGCGCGGCGGGACGCCGGAGCCGCCCGGCGGGACCCCGGCCGCACATGACGTCACGCCCGAGCCACCCGGCCGGGCCGGCCAAAACCACGGCGGAGCCCTGGAGCCGACCGGCGGAACCCCGGCGGAGCACCACGGGGCCCGGATGCCAACCGGCGAGACCTCGAAGGAGCCCCACGCGACCCCGGAGCCAACCGGTGGACCCCGCAAGGAGCATGGCGGAACCTCGGCGCACCCCGGCGGGCCCCGCAAGGAGCAACACACACCCCCGGGGGAACCCGGTGGGACAGCCTCGGCGGAGCACGGCGGGGCCGGGGAGGGGCTGGGCGGCGGGGCCGGGGAGGTGCGCGGCGGGGCGGCGGAGCCATCCGGCGGGGTCTCGGACGAGCGCGGCGGGTCGTCGGAGCCGCCCGGCAGGACTCTGGTGGAGTTGGGGCTTGCCGGGGTGCCTCGGGATCGGCCGTTGGGGTATCCGGGGGTTTGGCCGCGGGGATCGGGGTTGCTGGTGGGTGACCGGATGCTGCCGTTGGAGCGGCTCGTGCATCCGGACCGCACCCCCGTTCTGGCCGTCGGGTCCAATGCCTGTCCCGGCCAGCTCCGTGCCAAGTTCGCCGAGTCCGGGATCACGGCGCCGATGCCGCTGGTACGGGTGCGGGTGACCGGGATCGACGTCGGGGTGTCCGCGCACATCAGCCGGATGGGATATGTCAGCGCCTCCCCGTTCGCGGCGCCGGGCACCGTGCGTGAGCTGTTCCTGACCTGGCCGGACGCCGGGCAACTCGCGGTCGTGGACGCCAGCGAGGGCGTCCCGCTGCCGTACGGCAACTACCGTCGGGCCTGGCTGCCCGCGCCGGAGGTGCGGATCGAGTTGGAGGACGGCCGTACGCTCCCGGGCGCGTTCGTCTACGTCAATCGGCGCGGCGTCCTGCACGACGGCACCGGCGCGCCCCGCCGCCATGGCGACCAGCGCGCCCTGCTGACCGCGCTCCTGACCGAGCTGCCCCGGTTGCGGGAGCTGTGCGGGGACACCCCGGAGGAGTTCTGCGCGCGGGTGCGCTCCGATCCGGCGCTGGGCGCGCGCGGTACGGCGCTGTTCGCGGAGGAGGGGCTGGTCGTGCCGTCGGGTCTGGAGCGGTACGTGGGCGGTCGGCGGACCGTGGGGCGCGGGGCCGGGGCGCCGTGGCCTCCCCCCTGACCGGTCCCGTCCCGCCCCGGGGGCGCCGCCTCCGCGTTCCGGGGTCAGATGACGCCCTGTGCCAGCATCGCGTCGGCGACCCGTTCGAAGCCCGCGATGTTCGCGCCGGTCACATAGTCGCCGGGGGCGCCGTAGCGGGCGGCGGTCTCGTGGCAGGTGGCGTGGATGTCGTTCATGATCTGCGTCAGCTCGTCCTCGACGCGCTCCGCCGGCCACGAGGTACGGGCGTGGTTCTGGGCCATCTCCAGCGCGCTGACCGCGACGCCGCCCGCGTTGGCCGCCTTGCCGGGGCCGAAGGAAACGCCCGCCTGCTGGAACAGGTGCACGGCGGCGGGGGTCGTCGGCATGTTGGCGCCCTCGGAGACCGCCTTCACCCCGTTGCGGATCAGCGTGGCGGCGGCGTTCTCGTCCAGTTCGTTCTGGGTGGCCGACGGCAGGGCGACATCGGCGGGGACCTCCCAGACACGGCCGCCGGGCACGAAGCGGGCGGAGGCGCCGCGGCGTTCGGCGTAGGTGCCGACGCGGGCCCGCTCGACCTCCTTGACCTGCTTGAGCAGTTCCAGGTCGATGCCCTTCTCGTCCACGACGTACCCGGAGGAGTCCGAGCAGGTGACGGGGTTCGCGCCGAGGGCGCGCAGCTTCTCGACGGTGTGGATCTCGACGTTCCCGGAGCCCGACACCACCGCCGTCTGGCCCTCCAGGTCCTCGCCGCGCTCGCGCAGCATCGCGGCGGCGAACAGGACGTTGCCGTAGCCGGTCGCCTCCGGGCGGATCAGCGAGCCGCCCCAGCCCTGGCCCTTGCCGGTGAGGACTCCGGCCTCCCAGCGGTTGGTGATGCGCCGGTACTGGCCGAAGAGGTAGCCGATCTCCCGGCCGCCGACGCCGATGTCACCGGCCGGTACGTCGGTGTGCTCGCCGATGTGCCGGTACAGCTCCGTCATGAAGGACTGGCAGAACCGCATGACCTCGGCGTCGCTGCGTCCGTGCGGGTCGAAGTCGCTGCCGCCCTTGCCGCCGCCGATGCCGAGACCGGTCAGCGCGTTCTTGAAGATCTGCTCGAAGCCCAGGAACTTGATGACGCCGAGATCGACCGACGCGTGGAAGCGCAGCCCGCCCTTGTACGGGCCGAGCGCGCTGTTGAACTCGACGCGGAAGCCCCGGTTGACCTGCACCCGCCCGCGGTCGTCCTGCCACGGCACCCGGAACACGATCTGCCGCTCGGGCTCGCACAGCCGCTCCACGAGCCCCGCCTCGGCGTACTCGGGACGGGCCACGAGCACCGGCGCCAGCGTCTCCAGGACCTCCTGGGCGGCCTGGTGGAACTCGGGCTGAGCGGGATTGCGCTGCTCGATCCCGGCGAGCAGGGCACCGAGCTTGGTCCGCATGTCGGATCGCGTCGTCACGAGGGGCCTTTCTGGCGCGGCGGTCACCGGATCCCGGGCAGGTGCGGCCCGCCCGGGATCCGGTCCGTCGATGAGCGCTCGGCGGCGTCGCCGCGCGCGGTGCACGATAAGTGTGACGTGCAGGTAAACATCTTGACCAGCACATCGGCCCGCGCGGCCCGCTGAAGAGTGGCTTCTCAGCCGCCGGACGCCGACAGGTCGCCGCGGCGGGGTACCGCGAAGCCCTCCAGCGCGGCCCGGTCGAGGCCGGTCCGTGCGGTCACCTCGGGGAGGTCGAGGGCGCCGCAGTCCAGGCCGCGCAGCAGGTGGCCGCTGAGGGCCTTGGCGGTGGCGGGCTCGTCCATGACGTCCCCGGCGGTGCGGCTGACGTAGCGGGCGAGGCGGGCGGCGGCCGGTTCGAAGCTCTCGCGGTAGAAGGCGAACACGGCGGCGTAGCGGGTGGGGAGGTGTCCGGGGTGCATGTCCCAGCCCTGGTAGTAGGCGCGGGCCAGGGCGCGGCGGGTGAGGCGGTGGTGGAGGCGCCAGGCGTCGTGGACCTGCTCGGTGGTGCCGACGGGCAGGACGTTGGTGGAGCCGTCCGAGACACGGACGCCGGTGCCGGCGGCGGCGACCTGCATGACGGCCTTGGCGTGGTCGGCGGCCGGGTGGTCACTGGCCTGGTGGGCGGCGGAGACGCCGAGGCAGGCGCTGTAGTCGAAGGTGCCGTAGTGCAGTCCGGTGGCCCGGCCCCCGGCGGCCTCGATCATCCGGGCGACGGTGGCGGTGCCGTCGGAGGCGAGGATGGCCTGGCTGGTCTCGATCTGGATCTCGAAGCCGAGTCGGCCGGGCTCCAGGGCGTGTGCCTCCTCGAACGCGTCCAGCAGCCGGGCCATGGCGGTGACCTGCTCGGGGTAGGTCACCTTGGGCAGGGTGAGCACGAGCCCGTCCGGCAGCCCGCCGGACTCGATCAGGCCGGTGAGGAAGATGTCGAGGGTGCGGATGCCGCGGTCGCGGACGGGTGCCTCCATGCACTTCATACGGATACCCATGTACGGGGCCGCGGTGCCGTCGGCGTACGCCTCGGCGATCAGCCGGGCCGCTCGGGCGGCGGCCTCGTCCTCCTCGGCGTCGGGGCGGGGGCCGTAGCCGTCCTCGAAGTCGACCCGGACGTCTTCCACCGGCTCGTGTTCCAGTTTGGCCCGTACGCGGGTGTGGACGGGTTCGGCGAGCGACTCGTCCAGTCCGAGGACGGCGGCGAAGGCGGCGGCGTCCGGGGCGTGTTCGTCCAGGGCGGCGAGCGCCCGGTCGCCCCAGGAGCGGAGGGTGTCGGCGGCGAAGATGTCGCCGGGGACGTAGACGGTGTGGACGGGTTGGCGGGTGCCGGGGTCTCCGGGGTAGCGGCGCTCCAGTTCGGCGTCGACCGGCGCGAGGGAGGCGCTGACGGCCTCGCTCACGGCGCCCGCGAGGCTCGTGGACACCCGTTCCTGCCGGTCCTGACCCATTCGGCTCCTCCAGCCTTCCGCGCTTGCGTACTCCGTACCCCGCGCTTCGTACCCGCGCTTCGTCCCCTGCGCTTCCGTTCTTCCGCGCTTCTGTACTTCCGCACGGTGAAATCAACATTCTGTTGAAGGAAACTATCTGTCGCCCCTCCGCCGGTCAACACCCCTTCGACCCCCGTCACTCCACCGCTCATGGAGGCCCGCTCCCGTCCCGCACGGCGGTACGACCTCCCGGAACCCAGTGAAGGAGCACCCGTGCCGCACCACCGCCGCGTCACCCGCCGTCTCGGTCTGAAGACCGCGCTCGCCGCCACGGTCGCCGGCTCCCTCTCCGGCACCGCGCCGTCGGCGAACGCCGCCCGCGCCGAGGAGCGGACGGAGGGCCGTCTGGAGGTGATGACCTTCAACCTGCGCTACGCGAGCACCGCCGAACCCCACAGCTGGGCGGTGCGCAGACCCGTCACCCGGGCCCTGCTGCGCCGCGAGCGCCCGCATCTCATCGGCACCCAGGAGGGCCTGTACCAGCAGCTCCGCGACATCGAGAGCGACCTCGGCCCCGCCTACGACTGGATCGGCACCGGCCGCGCGGGCGGCAGCCGCGACGAGTTCATGGCCCTCTACTACGACACCCGGCGCCTCGCCCCGCTGGAGTACGACCACTTCTGGCTCTCCGACACCCCGGACGTGATCGGCTCCAACACCTGGGGCGGCGGCTCCATCCGGATGGCCACCTGGGTGCGCTTCCGAGATCTCGGCGACGGCGGCCGGGAGTTCTACGCCCTCGACACCCACCTCGACAACAGCAGCCCGAACGCCCGCGCCCGCGCCGCCGCGCTGATCGTCGAGCGGCTGGGCACCCTCGACCCGTCCCTCCCGCTGCTGATGACGGGCGACTTCAACGTGCCCGCGCACCGGAGCCCCGTCCACGGCACGCTCCTGGCGGCCGGTCTCACGGACGCCTGGGACAGCGCCGCCGAGCGCGGCCCGGCGTACGGCACCTTCCACGGCTACCGGCCGCTGAAGCCGGACGGCGACCGCATCGACTGGATCCTCACCACACCCGGGGTGACGGCCCATCGCGCGGTCATGAACACCTTCTCGCTGGGCGGCCAGTTCCCCAGCGACCATCTGCCCGTGCAGGCCACCCTGACCCTCGGCTGAGTCCTCGGCCGAGCCCTCGGCCGGACACCGGGTCGGACACCGGGTCGGGCACGGCGAGGCCCCCGTGACCGGTCGCCGGTCGCGGGGGCCTCGTACGGAACGGAAGCGGGATCAGCCCTTGCGGGTCTTGATCTCCTCGGTGAGCTGCGGGACGACGTCGAAGAGGTCGCCGACGACGCCGTAGTCCACCAGCTCGAAGATCGGGGCCTCGGCGTCCTTGTTGACGGCGACGATGGTCTTCGAGGTCTGCATGCCCGCCCGGTGCTGGATCGCGCCGGAGATGCCGGCGGCGATGTACAGCTGGGGGGAGACGGACTTGCCGGTCTGGCCGACCTGGTTGGTGTGCGGGTACCAGCCCGCGTCCACCGCCGCGCGCGACGCGCCCACCGCGGCGCCCAGCTCGTCGGCGAGGGACTCGATGACCGCGAAGTTCTCGGCGCCGTTGACGCCCCGGCCGCCGGAGACGACGATCGCGGCCTCGGTCAGCTCCGGACGGCCGGTCGACTCGCGCGGGGTGCGCGCGGTGACCTTGGTGCCTGTGGCCTGCTCCGAGAAGGACACGGCGAGCGCCTCGGCGGTGCCCGCGGCGGGCGCGGCCTCGACAGCGACGCTGTTGGGCTTGACCGTGATGACGGGAGTGCCCTTGGCGACCCGGGACTTGGTGGTGTAGGCGGCGGCGAACACCGACTGGGTGGCCACCGGACCCTCGTCGCCGGCCTCCACGTCGATGGCGTCGGTGATGATGCCGGAACCGATGCGCAGCGCGAGGCGGGCGGCGATCTCCTTGCCCTCGGCGGAGGACGGCACGAGCACGGCGGCCGGGGAGACGGCCTCGTGGGCGGCCTGGAGGGCGTCCACCTTCGGGACGACGAGGTAGTCGGCGTACTCGGCGGCGTCGTCGGTGAGGACCTTGACCGCGCCGTGCTCGGCCAGCGTCGCGGCGGTGTCGGCCGCGCCGTTGCCGAGGGCGACGGCGACCGGGTCGCCGATGCGGCGGGCCAGGGTGAGCAGCTCCAGGGTGGGCTTGCGGACGGCGCCGTCCACGTGGTCGACGTAGACGAGAACTTCAGCCATGGGACTTCTTCTCTCCTGCTTGCGAAGGGGGCGGGACGGTCGGCGCACACCCGCCGGGCGGCGGCTCGCGCCGGGGGGCGGCTACGCGCCGAGTGCCGGGCCTCAGACGAACTTCTGGCCCGCGAGGAACTCGGCGAGCTGCTTGCCGCCCTCGCCCTCGTCCTTGACGATCGTGCCCGCGGTACGGGCCGGACGCTCGGTGGCGGAGGCCACGGCGGTGTACGCGTTGTCCAGACCGACCTCGTCCTCGTCGATGTCCAGGTCCGACAGGTCCCAGGACTCGACCGGCTTCTTCTTCGCCGCCATGATGCCCTTGAACGACGGGTAACGGGCCTCGCCGGACTGGTCGGTGACGGACACGACCGCCGGGAGGGAGGCTTCGAGCTGCTCGGAGGCGGCGTCGCCGTCGCGGCGGCCGGTGACCTTGCCGTCCTCGACGGAGACCTCGGACAGCAGGGTGACCTGGGGAACGCCGAGGCGCTCGGCGAGCAGGGCCGGGACGACGCCCATGGTGCCGTCGGTGGAGGCCATGCCGGAGACGACCAGGTCGTAGCCGGCCTTCTCGATCGCCTTGGCCAGGACCAGGGAGGTGCCGATCGCGTCGGTGCCGTGCAGGTCGTCGTCCTCGACGTGGATCGCCTTGTCCGCGCCCATCGACAGCGCCTTGCGCAGCGCGTCCTTGGCGTCCTCGGGGCCGACCGTGAGCACGGTGACCTCGACGTCGTCGTCGGAGTTCTCGGAGATCCGCAGGGCCTGCTCGACCGCGTACTCGTCCAGTTCGGAGAGCAGCCCGTCCACGTCCTCGCGGTCGACGGTCAGGTCATCGGCGAAGTGCCGGTCGCCAGTGGCGTCGGGCACGTACTTCACGGTGACAACGATCCTCAAGCTCACGCCGGCTCTCCTACTGCAATCGACATTTCTCGGCTGCCTTCCAGCAGGCAGCATAGGCGCCCGTGGCGGCCGATCCCGGCCGGGGCGACCCGCGCTCCGACCACGATATTACTCGTCAGTACATCCAGTTCATGCCCACTGAGCAAGCGCTTTGAACTGTGACCTTCGCAACGCAGCGTAACCGGAACTCGACGGTCCCGCAGGCGTGGGCTCCCCCCGGGACCAGGCTGGCGATCATTGCCCCATACAGTCAAGCGCGTCCCTGTATATGGGAGGTGGCTCACCGCGGCGGAGTGATCCGCCGACGCGCCACCCGACCTGCCCTCCCGCGGCCGGCGTTCCCGCCCGCGGAGCGCTCGCTCCCGGCGTCGCGCCGTCAGACCGCCTCGCCCAGCGCGGCCAGCACCTCCGCCTTGCGCGGCTGCCCGGTGGCCCGTCGTACGACCCGCCCGTCCGCGTCGAGCACCAGCACCGTGGGGGTCTTGAGGATGTCCAGCGCGCGGACGAGGTCCAGGTGCGCCTCGGCGTCGATCTCGATGTGGGTGACGCCGGGCACCAGGTCCGCCACCTCCCCGAGGATCCGGCGGGTCGCCCGGCAGGGGGCGCAGAAGGCGCTGGAGAACTGTACGAGGGTGGCCCGCTCCCCCAGTTCCCCGCCCAGTTCGGCGGCGCCGAGCCGCTTGTCCTCGTCCCGCCCGCGCACGCGCACTCTCCCGCTCCGCCGCCGGTGCAGCACTCCGTAGGCACTCGCCGCGGCGAGCACCCCCAGGCACACCAGTAGTCCGGTCATCGGCGGGTTCAGCGTTCACGAGACCGCAAAGATTCCCGGGGCCGCGGGGCGGGTGCGCTGCGGAATGCTGGCTCCATGGACATCGATGTGAGGGGGCCGCGGTTCGGGGCGGCCGTGACCGCGGTGGTGCTGGCGGTCGTACTGGTCACCGGGAGCGGGTGGTTGCTGGCGTGGCAGACCCTGGCGTTCGCGCTCGGCGCGGCGGGCGGGGTGCGCCGGGCGCCCTACGGCTGGGTGTTCCGGCGGTTCGTGGCGCCGCGGCTCGCACCGCCGACCGCGTTCGAGCCGCCGGAGCCGCCCCGGTTCGCGCAGGCCGTCGGGTTCGGCTTCGCGACGGTCGGCCTCGCCGGGTTCGCGCTGGGGCCGGGATGGCTGGGGCTCGCGGCGACGGGGGCGGCGCTCGCGGCGGCCTTCCTGAACGCCGTGTTCGGGTACTGCCTGGGCTGCGAGATGTATCCGCTGCTGCGCCGGGTCGCGGTGCGCGCGCGGTGAACCACGCAGGTGAAACCTGGCGGTGACGTGACGAGGATTACGCCGGGGACGGGCACCAGGGCTGGCTCCGCGTTCGTTCTTCGGGCACCATCTGCGAGATGCCGTAAAACCTACGGCTGCGTAGCTTTCCCGCCGGGAATCCCTTCCCAGGCAGAGCAGGAAGGGTCCGTCCAGCCCATGGCAGAGCTTGTGTACCGCCCCGCCGTCGGTCTCGCCCTCACGTTGTTCAAGGCGTGGGATCTGAAGATCGACTGCAAGGGATCGGAGAACATCCCGCGGTCGGGCGGTGCCGTTCTGGTCAGCAATCACATCAGTTACCTGGACTTCATCTTCAACGGTCTGGCGGCGCTGCCGCAGAAACGCCTGGTGCGTTTCATGGCCAAGGACTCGGTGTTCCGGCACCGGATCTCCGGGCCGCTGATGCGCGGGATGAAGCACATCCCGGTGGACCGCAAGAACGGCGAGCTGGCCTACCAGCACGCGCTGGACTCGCTGCGTTCGGGTGAGATCGTCGGGGTCTTCCCGGAGGCCACCATCTCGCCGTCCTTCACGCTGAAGAGCTTCAAGTCGGGTGCCGCGCGGCTCGCGCAGGACGCGGGTGTGCCGATGATCCCGATGGCGGTGTGGGGGACCCAGCGGCTGTGGACCAAGGGCCACCCGCGCAACTTCAAGCGCAGCCACATCCCGGTGACCGTCCGCGTCGGGGAGCCGATGGAGGCTTCGCGCGAGGAGTACGCGGGGGCGATCACCCGCCGGCTGCGCGGGCGGGTGCAGGAGCTGCTGGAGGCGGCGCAGCGCGCCTATCCGGTGCGGCCGAAGAACGCCGAGGACACCTGGTGGGTCCCCGCCCACCTCGGCGGCACGGCCCCGACCCCGGAAGCGGTCCGCGCCGCCGAGTCACGCTGACGGCCACGGGCCGGACGCCCTCCCGCTCCGGCGGGTCGGGCTGACGAGCCTACGACGGACGGCCCAGGTCGGCCGGGCTCGCTGACCGTCGTACGGTGGGCGGCCCGGGACCGCTCGGGCCCGCTGGCGGACCGTAGGGCGGTCGGCGGGTGGGCCGGTGGGTCAGTGGGTGCGGGCTCCGAGGGTGATCCGTGCGCCGGGGCTGAACTTCTCCAGCAGTGCGGCGAGTTCCTCCGCCGCCGTCTCCGCCTCGGCGACGGGCATCGGGGCGAGGCTCTCCAGCAGGAAGATGCCGGAGGTGGTCTCCTCGCCGAGCCGGGTGCGCGGGCCCTGGCGCCAGTTCCAGCGGCGGCAGGTGACGCCGAGGTCGTCGCGCCACACCACCTCGCCCGGGTCCGGGTGTTCGACGGTCTCCGCTCCGCCGGAGACGGTCACGAAGTCCTCGTCGCCGCGCGCGACCACCAGCCGCATCCCGCCCGCGATCCGGTCGATGTCCTCGCCGCCGACCGGGATCAGATGGGCCACGCTGATGGCGTTGTAGAGGTCCACCAGGAGGTTGATCCGGGGCAGCCCGGCCTCGGTCAGGGCTCGCTTGGCGAGTGCCTCGGCCGAGTTGCGGGTGCGGGAGGGCTTGGCGCCGAACGCGGTGTACGCCGTACGCCAGGCGGCCATGTGCGGGTCCTCGTGCGGGGCGCGGCCGGCCAGCCGGGCGGCGAGTCGCTCGGCGGCCTCGTCCAGCAGCGCCGAACTGGCGTCGGTGCTGGGCCCGTTGACGAGTCCGTGGGCCTCGACGGTGACGGGGGTGAAGCCGGGGGCGAGGGCGCGGACCTCGTCGGACACGGTCAGGGAGAACGTCATGGCTGCCTTCAGAGTGCGGTGGGGAGCGTCTTCCAGAGGTGGGGCCGGTCCGGAGCGGCTCTCAGCGCGTCCAGAACGGCCGGGTGCGGTTCAGCGTACAGGACCGGATAGTCCACCTCGCTGGACTGCGGGTCGACGGGGAAGGCCAGCCGTTCGCCGTCCAGGGAGAACCGCGCGTCCACTCCGGGCTTGTTGCCGCGCGGGTCCTGCCGGTGCCAGGCCCCGTCGAACCGCACCGCGACCAGCCCGTGGACGACATGGCCGCCGCCGTCGTCGTGGAGCAGCCGCTGGTAGCACAGGGCGGTGGGGATGCCCTCGGCGCGCAGCAGGGCGGCGAGGGCGTGGGCCTTGGCGTAGCAGATGCCGGTGCGCCGCTCCAGGACGTCGGAGGCCCGCCAGGTGACCCGCGGGTCCCCGCTGTCGGCGGAGTGCGGCACGGTGTCGCGTACGAACTCGAAGGCGGCCCGCGCATAGGCATACGAGCCGGTGACTCCCCGGGCGATCTCGGCCGCCGTCCGCCGCACCAAAGGGTGTTCATGGTCGATGACCTCGTCCGAGGCCAGATAGGCGGAGAGGTCGTCGGTGTTCTGGATCAGCCGCATGCCCGCAGAGCATAGGAACGCGACCACCCGAATGTCTATGCATTTTCGGGTGGCCGCATACCTATGCAACACATTCCGGTACTCGGCCGAAGAGCGGTCGGCCCGTGCTAGCGGGCCATCTCCTCCTTCAGCGCCGCGAGGAAGGTGTCGACGTCCTCCTCGGTGGTGTCGAAGGCGCACATCCAGCGCACGTCACCGGCGGCCTCGTCCCAGAAGTAGAAGCGGAACCGCTCCTGGAGCCGGACCGTCACCGCGTGCGGCAGCCGGGCGAAGACCGCGTTGGACTGCACCGGGTGGAGCACTTCCACGCCGTGCACGGCCCGCACGCCCTGGGCGAGCCGCTGGGCCATCTCGTTGGAGTGGCGGGCGTTGCGCAGCCACAGGTCCCGGGCGAGCAGGGCCTCCAGTTGCACGGAGACGAACCGCATCTTGGAGGCGAGCTGCATGGACAGCTTGCGCAGATGCTTCATATGGCTGACGGCGTCCTGGTTCAGCACCACGACCGCCTCGCCGAACAGCGCCCCGTTCTTGGTCCCGCCGAGGGAGAGCAGGTCGACCCCGGCGGCGTTGGTGAACGCCCGCATCGGGACGTCGAGAGAGGCCGCCGCGTTGGCGAGGCGGGAGCCGTCCAGGTGGACCTTCATCCCGTGCGCGTGGGCGTGCTCGCAGATCGCGCGGATCTCGTCGGGGGTGTAGACGGTGCCCAGCTCGGTGCTCTGGGCGATCGACACCACCTGCGGCATGGCACGGTGCTCGTCGTCCCAGCCGTACGCCTGCCGGTCGATCAGCTCGGGGGTGAGCTTGCCGTCGGGGGTGGGCACGGTGAGCAGCTTCAGACCGCCGACCCGCTCGGGCGCCCCGCACTCGTCCACGTGGATGTGGGCGCTCTCGGCGCAGATGACCGCGCCCCAGCGGTCGGTGACCGCCTGGAGGGCGACCACGTTGGCGCCGGTGCCGTTGAAGACCGGGAATGCCTCTGCCCCGGCCCCGAAGTGGCTGCGTATGAGGGTCTGGAGGTGCCCGGTGTAGTCGTCCTCGCCGTAGGCGACCTGATGGCCGCCGTTGGCGAGGGCCAGGGCGGCGAGCACCTCCGGGTGGGCCCCGGCGTAGTTGTCGCTGGCGAAGCCGCGGACCTCCGGGTCGTGATGACGGCGCGCGTCGGTCTTCGGGGGGTTCACGGCTTCTCGGTCAGCCACAGACGGCGTCCGTTCACTTCGGTGGCGGGCTTGTCCCAGACGCCGGCGACGGCGTCGGCCAGGTCCTGGACGTCGGTGAAGCCCGCGAACTTCGCGTGGGGGCGTTCGGCGCGCATCGCGTCGTGCACCAGCGCCTTCACCACCAGGATGGCAGCGGCGGAGGTCGGTCCCTGCTCGCCCCCCGCCTTCTGGAAGTAGTCGCCGAGGGCGAGGGTCCACGCCTCGGCGGCGGCCTTGGCGGCGGCGTAGGCCGCGTTCCCGGCGGTCGGCTTGCTGGCGCCGGCGGCGCTGATCAGCACATACCGGCCGCGGTCGCTGCGCTGGATCGCCTCGTGGAAGGCCAGCGAGGTGTTCTGGACCGTGCGGATCAGCAGCAGTTCCAGGAAGTCCCAGTCGTCGAGCCGGGTCTTGGTGAAGGTCTCGCTGCCGCGCCAGCCGCCGACGAGATGGACCAGGCCGTCGACCCGGCCGAAGTCCTTCTCGATGCGGTCGGCCCAGTCCTGCGCCGACTTCCGGTCGAGCAGGTCGACGGTGTCCCCGACGACGGTGGCGCCGCCGTGGGCGAAGCTGGCCGCGTCGACCGCCTCGGCCAGCCGCTCCGGGTCGTTGTCCGCGCCGACGACCGTCGCGCCGGCCTCGGCGAGCCGGAGCAGGGTGGCCCGTCCGGCGGGTCCGCCCGCACCGGCCACCGCGATCACGGCTCCGCTGAGCGCCCCGTTCCCCATGTTCCTCGCCTCCTGAGCAGCCTGTGCAGTGTGCAGCGCGTGGTCGCTCACGCGGCGACGCGCTCGGCGGTGTCCGCCGTGATGCCTCGGGTCGAGGCGATCACATTCTTCAGCTTCTTGGACAGGGCCTCATAGAACATGCTCAGCGGAAATTCGTCCGGAAGCACGTCATCGACCAGTTTGCGCGGCGGCAGGCTCAGGTCCAGGGCGTCGGGGCCCTTGGCCCAGGTGGAGCCCGGGTGCGGGGCGAGATAGGTGGCGACCAGTTCGTAGCCCTTGAACCAGTGGACGAGTTTGGGGCGGTCGATGCCCTCGCGGTACAGCGTCTCGATCTCGGCGCAGAGCTGGTTGGTGATCTCCGGGGCCCGCTCCCAGTCGATCGACAGCCGGTTGTCGGTCCAGCGCACGACCTCGTGCCGGTGCAGGTAGGCGAAGAGGAGCTGACCGCCGAGCCCGTCGTAGTTGCGGACCCGCTCACCGGTGACCGGGAAGCGGAACATCCGGTCGAAGAGGACCGCGTACTGCACGTCACGGGCCTGCGGGACGCCCTCCCGGGCGAGCTGCACGGCCTCCTTGAAGGCGGTGAGGTCGCAGCGCAGCTCCTCCAGGCCGTACATCCAGAACGGCTGGCGCTGCTTGATCATGAACGGGTCGAACGGCAGGTCGCCGTGGCTGTGGGTGCGGTCGTGGACCATGTCCCAGAGCACGAACGCCGCTTCGCTGCGCTTCTGGTCGTGGACCATCGCGGCGATGTCCTCGGGCAGTTCCAGGCCCAGGATGTCGACGGCGGCGGCGGTCACCCGGCGGAACCGGGCGGCCTCGCGGTCGCAGAAGATGCCGCCCCAGGAGAACCGCTCGGGCGCCTCGCGCACGGCGATGGTCTCGGGGAAGAGGACGGCGGAGTTGGTGTCGTAGCCGGCCGTGAAGTCCTCGAAGGTGATGCCGCAGAACAGCGGGTTGTCGTACCGGGTGCGCTCCAGTTCGGCCAGCCAGTCGGGCCAGACCATCTTCAGCACGACCGCTTCGAGGTTGCGGTCGGGGTTGCCGTTCTGGGTGTACATGGGGAAGACGACCAGGTGCTGGAGGCCGTCGCGGCGGTCGGCCGCGGGCTGGAAGGCGAGCAGCGAGTCCAGGAAGTCGGGGACCTGGAAGCCGTCGGCCGCCCAGCGGCGCAGATCCTCGACAAGGGCCGTGTGGTAGGCGGCGTCGTGCGGGAGCAGCGGGGCGAGCGCCCGGACCGCGTCGACCACCTCGGCCACGGCACGCTCGGCGTCCGCGGCGGCGGGGGCGTCCTCGGCGGTGAAGTCGATCGAGCCGTCCTTCGCCTGCCAGACCCGGATCCGCTCGACGGCGTCCTTGAGCGCGGGCCACGCGGGTTGTTCGACCACCTTGTGTCCGACCACCTTGGGCACGGAAGGAACCTCCCCCTCGCTCGTCAGCTGCTCAAGAATTTCCGTCATGTCCCATCCTCCACGGGAGAACCTTGCGTAGAGACACCGTATGCGTACGGGGTTTCTTCCAGCAAGGGGAGGCTCGGGAAATCATCCTGTGAACACCCGATGATCGCCGTGTTTTTTCCTGCGAGACGGGGGTACGGCGGAATCTGGTGCACCCACGCCGGGTGGGGTCGCGAGCGTGGCCCGCGCGGGAGGTCCGGCGGTTCGTTCGAGCGTGCGGGACCCGCCGGTGCCGTAGCGCACGTCCCGCGCCGGGGACCACCCCCCGGGCGGTGGATCCGCAACGTAAGCGGGGGGCCATCTCACCTCCCGGCCACTAAAGTGCGGAACTCGGAACCATCGGAACCAACCGTGCGGACGCCCGCCGTCCGCTCGGCCGCCTGCCCGTACGACGGAAGCGAGCCGGATCTTGAACTTCCTCACCATCGGACACCGCGGAATCATGGGAGTCGAGCCCGAGAACACCCTGCGTTCCTTCGTCGCCGCCGAGCACGCCGGGCTCGATGTCATCGAGCTGGACCTGCATCTGAGCAAGGACGGCGCGCTGGTCGTCCTGCACGACGAGGACGTGGACCGCACGACCGACGGCACCGGACCGGTCGCCGAGAAGACCCTCGCCGAACTGCGCACACTGGACGCCGGACGCGGGGAGCGCGTCCCGGTCTTCGAGGAGGTGCTGGACGCCGTACGCAGCCCGCTCCAGGTCGAGATCAAGGACACCGCGGCGGCCCGGGCGCTGGCCGAGGTGATCACGGAACGGAATCTGCTCGGGCGGGTGGAGGTGTCGTCCTTCCACGACGAGGCCGTCACCGAGATCGCCCGGCTGGTGCCGGGGGTGCGGACCGCGCTGATCGGCAGCCGCTACGGCACGGACATCGTGGAGCGGGCGGTACGGGCCGGCGCCTCGACCGTCTGCCTCAACATCCGCCGCCTCACCCTGGAGATCACCCAGCTCGCCCGCGAGGCCGATCTCCGGGTCATCGGCTGGGTCGTGAACACCCAGGACCACCTGCGGCTGGTCCGGGCGCTGGAACTGGACGGCGCCACCACCGACCACCCGGAGATCAAACGGACGGGCCGCTTCACTGCCTGACCCTTCCGGGCCCCCTTCCCGTCACGGCTTCTTCCCGTCACGGCTGCGTCCCGTCACGGCTTCGTCCCGTGACAGGTCCTTCCCGTCACAGCTCCTTGACCAGCAGCTCGAACTGGAGGTCGTCGCGCTGCGGGATGCCGAAGCTCTCCTGGCCGTACGGGAAGGGGGTCATCCGCCCGGTGCGCCGGTAGCCGCGCCGCTCGTACCAGGCGATGAGGTCCTCCCGTACGGAGATCACGGTCATGTGCATCTCCCGGGCGCCCCACCGCTCCCGGGCCCGGCGCTCGGCCTCCGCGATGATGATCTTGCCAAGGCCCGCGCCCTGGAGCGCGGGGCTGACCGCGAACATGCCGAAGTAGGTGTGGTCACTGCGGTGTTCGAGCTGGCAGCACGCCACGATCCGGCCGTCCCGCTCCACCGTCAGCAGGGTGCTGTGCGGTGTCTTGATGACCGCCCGCACCCCGTCGGCGTCCGTGCGCTGCCCCTCCAGGATGTCCGCCTCGGTGGTCCATCCGGTACGGCTGGAGTCCCCCCGGTAGGCCGACTCGATCAGGGTGACGAGGTCGTCCACGTCGGCGTCGGTGGCATCGCGGTAGACCAGTGCGTCGGTGGCGGGGCGGACATCCATGCGCTTCTCCGTTTTCTGCGGCGCGGCGGGGCCACGAGGAGGGTAACGCGGCCGACGCGCCGCCCCGCTCCGGCCCCGTCCCGCCTTCTGGGGTCTGTCGTCTGGATCAGCCCGGCTGTGAGAAAGCGGTGCTGTTCGGTCGGCCTGAGCGGGGTCTGGTGCGTGGAGCTGCAAGGCGGAGGAGGGCGGCGACGCGGAGCGCCGGCAACCGACGACAACGCCGCTGGGGGTGCCCCACGCCTTTCGGGCAGTGGGGGAGCGTGCCGGACCCCGCGACGCCGGGATCCCGACGGCACCCCGATCGTGCTGGTGGAGGTGCCGCCGGACCATCCGCTGCGCTACCGGCCGACGATCTGACCGGCCTCGGTCACCGCCGGCCGGGCGGGCTCAGCCGGTGTCGGCGCCGTGCCGCCAGCCCCGGTCGGTGCGGGTGAGTTCCCGGAAGCCCGCGGCGGTCAGCACGTCGATCGCCGCCCGGTCCTCGGGGTCCTCGTAGGCGAGCAGCCGGTCCGCCCCGCAGAGCCGCAGCCAGTCCGCGGCCTGCCCGATCAGCCACCGCTCCCAGCCCGCGTCGGCCGCGTCGCCGTGGTCGTGGTGCTCGTCGCGTGCGTCGTGGTCGCCGGTTCCGCCGTCCCCGCCGTCTCCGGCGTCTCCGGCGTCTCCGGCGTCTCCGGCGGTTTCGGCGGTTTCGGCGGTTTCGGCTACGACGACCAGGTTGCCGATGTCGGCGAGGCCCGCGGTGCGGGTGTGGCGCTCGGGGCGGGCGAGGGCGGTGTCGATCTCGATGAAGCCGAGGACGTCACCGCTGTCCCGGCGGGCGGTGAAGCGGGTGCCGCACTCCCCCAGCGTGCGCTCCACGGTCACCCCGGGGCGGGGCTCGGGCCGGGGCAGGTCGGCGACGTGGGCGATGAGCAGCAGTTCGGTGTCCCCGGTGTGCCGGAAGCCCGCGTTCTCGTACACGGCCCGGATGTGCGGCCAGGCGTGCGGGAGGCCGTAGACGGCCGGTGCGGGCAGCGCGCCGTCCGCGTGGCGGACGCGGACGTCCCAGCGGGCGAGCCGGGCCAGGCAGGCGTGCATGAGGGATGCGGCGGCCTCGCCGGTGTCCGGCAGGAAGGACGCCTCAGGGCGGCAGACGAACCAGCTGATCTCGCCGGCGCCCCGGTAGTCCTCGCCGACCTCGTCGTCCGCGCGGTAGCGCAGCAGATGGGCCGCGGCCACGAGGTGCCGGCGCTGCTCGGCGACGAGCGTGACGCGCTCGGCCACCCAGGGGTCGGTGATGAACTCGTCCGGCTGTCGCTCCAGCGAGCTGAGCACGGTGTTCACGGAGACGGAGACGCCGGGCACGACGGCTGCGACGTGCAGATTGATCAGATCGGTGAGCTGATCGCGGTCGGCGCGGTGGAAAGGCCGCACGGTGGGCATGGGTGACCTCCGGTCATGGAGTCGTACGAGGGAGGCCGCCATGCGATGCGGTACGGGAGGAGCTTACGACGGGGGGCGGGGTCGGCGCGAGGCGGTATCAGCGGTGGGGCGGTATCGGCGGTGGGGCGGGGAGGGTCGGGGGCCGGGGCGCCGCCCGTGCTCCCGGCGTGCTCCCCGTGTACGCCCGTGCGCTCGTATGCGCGCCGCGCGGGTCGGGCATCGCATCCCTGGACCGAGTGTCGAGCGGGGAGGTGCGTGTGCACGGACCGGCTTCACCCGGATGGCTGCTGGTGGCGCTGTGCGCGGCGACCGGCGTCTCCTGCGTGCTGCGGATGCGCGGCGGCGGGGTGGAACAGCGCAGGACGGCGGGGGCCGAGGCGCTGATGGCGTTCGGCATGGCCGCGATGGCCGTACCCGCGACCGTGTTCAGCCCGCCGTCGTGGGCCTGGGCCGGGTACGCCGTGGTGTTCGGCGCGGCCGGGGTGCGCGCGCTGTGGGCGGCGCGGGCCGGCGCGCATCATCTGCATCACGCGGTCGGCGCGCTGGCCATGGTCTACATGTCGCTCGCGATGACGGTCACGGCCGGGCAGGGGCCGCACCTCCACGGGGGCCCGGCCGGACTGCCGCTCCTGACCGGGGCGTTCCTCGTGTACTTCACGGGGTACGTGCTGGTGTCCGGGGTCCGTCTGATGCCGGTCCCGGAGGTGGCGGGGGTCGCTCCGGTGCCCGCGGGGCGGGGCGACCGGCCGGAGTTGGCGCGTGCGTGCCGGCTGTCGATGGGGATCGCGATGATGGCGATGCTGATGCCGCTGTGAGCGGGCGGGAGGCGCCGGGCGGGCACGGTGTGGGCACGGTGTGGGGGCGGCCTGGGCGCGGCGTGGGGGCGGCCTGGGGGCGGCCTGGGGCGGTACGAAGCCGTGGCCTGTGTCACTTTGCGGCCGTCGGCCGTTTCACGGGGTAGCCGGCCGCTCATAGGCTGTCGCCCATGATGGTCCCCGCGGCACTGCTGCTGCTCGGCGTTCTGACCGCCTTGGCCGGCCCCCGGCTGCTCGCCCGCGCCGACTGGTCCGACCGTGAACCGGTGGTCGCGCTGTGGGCGTGGCAGTGCGTGGTGGCGGCCGTACTGCTGTGCTGCGCGCTGTCGATGACGCTGAGCGCGGCGACGGCCTGGCAGGTGGTGCGCGGACATGTCTTCGCACCGGCGCCGCGCGGGGTCGTGGAGGCGTACATGTCGGGTGCGGCCGGGCCGTGGGCGGCGACGACCGCCGTGGTGCTCGCGCTGGCCGGGGCGTGGAGCGGTGCGATGCTGGTGCGGGAGATCGCGGGCGCCCGTGCCCGGCGTCGGCTGCGGCGGGCCGAACTGGCCGTGCGCGCTCCGCGGTTGCCCGGTGAGACGTCCGACGCGGGGCGGCTGGTGGTGCTGGAGGGGGAGCGGGCGGACGCCTGGTGGCTGCCGGGGACGCCGCCCCGGATGGTGGTGACGACGGCGGCGCTGCGGCGGCTCAAGGGGCGGCAGTTGGACGCGCTGCTGGCGCACGAACAGGGGCACGCGCTGGCCCGGCACGACTGGCTGCGGCACACCTCGGCGGCGCTGGCGGCCGGGTTCCCGCAGGTGCCGGTGTTCGCGGCGTTCCGGGGCGAGATGCACCGGCTGGTGGAACTGGCCGCGGACGACATGGCCTCGCGTCGCTTCGGGCGCCTCACCACGGCGCTCGCGCTGGTCGAACTCAACGAGGACCGCGGGGTGTTCGGTCCCTCCCCCGCGCCCCAGGCGCACGTTCCGCAGCGCGTGCACCGTCTCCTCACTCCCCCGGACCGCCTTGCGCCGCTGCACCGTCTGCGGCTGACGGCGACGGCGGCGCTGGTGCCGGTGATCCCGGTGCTGGTGGCGTTCGTGCCGGGCCTGCGGGCCCTGGGGTAGCGCGGGAGAGTCCGCCGGGGTCGGTGTCCGCGCGCCCCCGGTCGCCGGTGTTCCGCCCCTGGTCGCTGGTGGTCCGTGGCGGTTTTCGGCCCTCGTGGCACCTTCCTCGCGCCCGGTGGCACCCCCTGGTGGCTTCGCGCCCCGCGGGTCGGCGAGAATCGCATCATGAGCCTCACGCCCGTCGACCGTCCCACCCGTCCGACGGAGCGCCGTACGGCCGTCCGCGCCGCGCTCGCGCTGGCGGTGTGCTCGCTCGTGCTGCTGATCCTGGTCGCGTTCTCCTGGGCCCCGTTGATCCGCCTGGACGAGAGCATCGCCCGGACCACCCATCGCTGGGCGGTCGAGCAGGACGGGCTGACCCACGCGTTCCGGATCCTCACGGACTGGGTGTGGGATCCCCTGACCCTGCGCATCCTGGCCGGGGTCGTGATCATCTGGCTGGTGTGGCGGCGCGCGGAGCGGTTCACGGCGGGGTGGCTGCTGGTCACCGTGGTGGTCACGACCCTGCTCCAGCAGGGCTTCAAGGCGGCCGTCGACCGTGAGCGCCCGGTCTGGCCGGACCCGGTGGACTCGGCCAACTTCGCGGCCTTCCCCTCCGGCCACGCCATGACGGCGACGGTCGTGTGCGGTCTGCTCGTCTGGCTCCTGCACCACTACGGCGCACCGTGCGCGCTGGTGCGTACGGCCGCGGTGGTGGCCGCCGTGTCGGTCGTGGGCGTCGGCCTCACCCGGATCTGGCTGGGCGTCCACTGGCCCACCGACGTCCTGGGCGGCTGGCTGATGGGGGCGACGGTGATCGCGGTGGCCGTGGCGGTGCACGAGCGGCTGCGCCCGGTGCTGTCCTCACGTGCGCCGGAAGAGCCCTCGGACGGCTGATCCCCACCCTCTCCGGCCGGAGCCCTCGGGTCCGGTTAGTAGCCTCGGCATACCGGTTCACGACAGAAAACCGCCCACCTCGGACGATCCCCCGTGTCGCCCGAGGCAGGCGGCAGCCGGGCCGGGCCTGTGCAGGAGCCTGGCCGGACATCCCTGAGTATAGTTGGCTGGCAGCCAGTCAACGCAGGAGTTACAGGATGTCCCCGCGCAGCGCCCAGGTCAATGAGGAGCTGCGGCGCCGTTCCCGGGAACGGCTGCTGCAGGCCGCGATCGAGCTGGTCAGCGAGCGCGGTTACGAGGCGACAACGTTGGCGGACATCGCCGACCGGGCGGGCTCGGCCCGCGGACTGGTGTCGTACTACTTCCCCGGCAAGCGCCAGCTGGTCCAGTCCGCGGTGCACCGGCTGATGCACCGGACGCTGGAGGAGGGGCTGGAGCACGAGCCGCGCACGGAGGACGGCCGGGAGCGGATGGCGCGGGCGATCGACGCGATCCTCGGGCTGGCCAGGGACCAGCCGGTGCTGATGCGCCAGCACATGGCGGGGCTGCTTCAGGCCGAGGGGTTCGTGCAGTGCCCGGAGCAGCGGCGGCTCGCGGAACTGCTGCGGGACACGGTGGTCCGGCGCGGCAGCGGCGATGTGGACGCCGACTATCCGATGTTGCGGTCCCTGCTGATGGGGGCGGTCTACGCGATGGTGCTGCCGAACGTGCCGATGCCCATCACCGCCGTACGCGCCGAACTCTTCAGCCGCTACGGGCTCGACGGGGAGCAGGGCGTCCCGCCGGACACCGAGGCGTCCGGCGGGACGTGCGAGAGCGATCTGTCACGGTTCTTCACGCCGGACGAACCGCCCGACGCGAAGGGCCGCTAGCCGGTCCGTCAGTCGAAGTAGTCCGGCTGGGTCTGCACGTTCAGCTCCCGCATCTTGACCCAGCGCCCCGGGTCGGTACGGCGGTCTTCGACCTTGAGGACGTCGAAGCCCTTGGCCATGTCGTTGGAGTAGATGTAGCCGTTGTAGTAGTACGCCGACCAGGAACCGCCTCCGACGAGCGAGTCGGTGGAGATCGGTCCGCGCTCGAAGTAGCCGATCTCCTTCGGACGGGACGAGTCGGTGAAGTCCCAGATCGACACGCCGCCCTGGTACCACGCCTGGACCATCAGGTCCTTGCCCTTGACCGGGATCAGCGAGCCGTTGTGGGCGACACAGTTCTCGGTGTCCGCCTGGTGCCGCGGGATCTTGTAGTAGCTGCGGAAGACCAGCTCACGCTTGTCGCCCTTGCCGACGACGTCGTAGATGCCGTTCGCGCCGCGCCTCGGGCCGATCGCCGCGTTGCAGGTGGCGCTGCCGCCACCGCCCAGCTCATCGGTGAAGACGATCTTGTCGGCGTCCTGGTTGAAGGTCGCCGAGTGCCAGAACGCGAAGTTCACGTTGTCCTGGACCTGATCGATGACTTTCGGGCGTTCGGGATCCTTGATGGAGAGCAGGATGCCGTCACCCATGCAGGCACCGGCCGCGAGGTCCTCCTCGGGCAGCACGGTGATGTCGTGGCAGCCGCTGGTCTTGGTCACGCCCGGGTTGGTGGATCCGCCCGGGTTGCCGCCGCCGTCCGGCCCCTCACCGGGGAAGAGCACCGGGAAGTCGATGACCTTGGACTTCTCGGGCGCGTTCCGCGGCACCTTGATGATCGAGATGCCGTCGTGCGGAGGCTGGCAGTCCGGGTAGCTGGCGTGCGGCGCGTACGAGGAGACGTACACGTACACGTTCTTGCGCTCCGGCACCAGGGTGTGGGTGTGCGAGCCGCAGGCGGTCTCCACGGCGGCGACGTAGCGCGGGTTGCGCTTGTCGCTGATGTCGAAGACCTTCATGCCCTCCCAGGAGGACTTCTCGGTGAGGGGCTGCGTGGTGCTGTTGCAACTGCTGTCGCTGCGCGAGGAGTCGGTCGACAGGAACAGCAGGTCACCCGAGACCGAGATGTCGTTCTGGGCGCCGGGGCACAGCACCTGGGAGACCGTCTTCGGCTTCTTCGGGTTGCTGATGTCGAAGACGCGGAAGCCGTCGTAGTTGCCGGCGAAGGCGTACTTGCCCTGGAAGGCGAGGTCCGAGTTGGTGCCGCTCAGCACGTCCTTCGGGACGTTCGCGAGGTGTTGGACGTTGGACGAGTGAACGATCTCGTCCTTGCCGGGTATCTCGCCGGCGGATATCGCCGCACGTGCCTCGGCCCGGTCGCTCTTCGACACCTCTTGCTGCCCGGCGGGCTTGTCGCCCGGGTCGGGTGTGGCGACGGCCTGTTGAGCCGTCATCAGTGAGGCCAGGAGCCCGACCGCGGCTGCGCCTACCGCAAGCCGTCTGTGCCGGGTCCGGGCTTTCTTGAACAGGGTCACTGCGTCCTCCCTTGTTCCGTTGGCGAGGGAACGCTTCACGGATCAAGGGCAGTATGGTCGGCGTCATGCACAGATCAACAGGGTGCAACGGACTCGTAATGCAGTTTTCTGATCGTTCGAGCGCAAGACCGTGCTAGGAAAGTCATCTGCGCTCACCATGCGCAGTCATGCGGTACTCACCGTCACGCCTGCCACAGGAGGTCGCAGTGCTCTTCCGCCGTGCTTCCCGCGCGTCCCTCACCACCGCCGCTCTGACCACGGTGGTGGTGCTGAGCCTCGGAGCGTGTGAATCCGGCTCCGGCGAGGAGTCCGGGTCCAAGTCCGCCCCGGCGAGCGGGCCTTCGGTGCTGGTGCCGGGGGCGCCGGGCGAGGACAACCGGACGCTCTCCGCCCAGGAGGCGAAGGAGCAGCGCAAGGAGGACGACACACCCAACACCGCGGATGTGTCGTACGCCCGCATGATGATCGTCCATCACCAGCAGGCGCTGGAAATGACCGAACTCGCCCCCAAGCAGGCCGCATCGGATGCGGTCAAGCGGCTGGCGGAGCGGATCGCCGCGGCGCAGGAGCCGGAGATCGGCGCCATGCGGGGCTGGTTGAAGGAGCACGGCAAGTCCGAGAAGGCGGACGAGGGGGACGGACACGGCCACGGCCCCGCCCCGATGCCCGGGATGGCGACCGAGGCACAGCTGAAGAACCTCCGGGCGGCGAAGGGGACATCGTTCGACCAGCTCTTCCTGACGCTGATGATCACTCATCACGAAGGGGCGATCGCCATGGCCACGGAAGTGAAGGGGCAGGGCAACAACATCCGGGCCGAGGAGATGGCCGACGATGTGATCGCCACGCAGACGGCGGAGATCGGGCGGATGCGGGACATGGGCTGAGGTTTGGCCGGGTGCTGCTGGACGGCTGGGCTGACGGCTGGGCCGGACTGGGCTGGGCTGGGCTGAGGAGTTGGGTGGGCCCGGAGCCGTCCCGCGCGTGCGGGTGCCGCGCCTCAGCGGCGGGCGTGACGTGGGGTCAGCAGGCCCGCGTCACGCGCCTGGGCGATCAGCCGGAGCGCCTTGCGGCGGCTGCGGCCGGTCGCGCCCATCACGGCGACGACCGGGTCGGTGCCGCCTCGCTGGGCGGTCAGGTACGCGCGCGCGACGAGCCGTCGGCCCTCGCCGCCGCGGGGCCAGGCGGGGCGGGCGTGGTGGGAGTGATGGGTGTGAGGGGGCTGGTGGGCGTGGCGGGCATGGTGGGTGTGGTGGGTGTGGTGGCTGCGGTCGGGAGCCTCCGAATCCTCGCCCTCATCGGCGACATCGGCATCATCCACGTCATCGGCATCGTCCGCGTCATGGGCGACATCCGCGTCATGGGCGACATCCGCGCGATCAGCGCCTTGGCCGTCGTCAGGGCCGTCGTCGGGGCCGTCGTCAGGGGCGTCGTCAGGGGCGTGGCACGCGGCGGCGTCGACCGCGGGTTGCGGGGCGACCGCGGGGCCGCCCGCTGCCCGATCGCGGGGTCGCGCCTCAAGTCCGCACGCCGCGAACACCGCTCCCTCGATCCACTCACCGAGCGCCCCGAGGTCGTCCGGCGACAGCGCGGGACGGGCGTGGACCTCCTCGACGGAGACCTGGCGGCCGGTGACGACCGCGAGGGCCTCCACGCACGCGCCGTCCGCGAAGGCCAGCCGCACGGTGAACCACGACATGGTGCCGCCGCTCTCCCGCACTTCCCACGCGGGCCACACGGACACCGCCCCGTCCGCACGCCGACGATCGGAAAGATTAAGAAAGGATGCTTCAAGCACACACGCAACGTAACCGCATGATCACATTCCATACGAACGTGTACGAACGGACACGCTCACCAGGCACTCCGTCGGCGCAGCACCCCGATCCGGCCCCCGCTGGCCTCCGTCCTCTCCCCCGGCATCCCCGGCACCGCCCCAAGCCGCCCCGCCCTACCTCCCCCCCGGCCTTCATCGCCCCCCTCCCCCTCACGCCCGCCCGGTGGGATGCTGGAGCCATCAGCGACCTCCTGACAAGGAGAGTTCCGCCGTGCTGCGTGTCGCCGTCGTCGGTTCCGGCCCCAGCGGGGTCTACACCGCCCAGAGCCTGGTCCAGCTCGACCCCGAGGTACGGGTCGACGTCCTGGACCGGCTGCCGTGCCCGTACGGCCTGGTGCGGTACGGCGTGGCACCGGACCACGAGAAGATCAAGTCGCTCCAGAACACCCTGCGGACGGTGCTGGAGCACGACCGGGTGCGCTTTCTCGGCGGCGTCGAGATCGGGGCGCGCGGGGTGCCGGTGCGGCGGCTGCGGGAGCTGTACGACGCGGTGGTGTACTGCGTCGGCGCGGCGACCGACCGCCGGCTCGGCGTCCCGGGCGAGGATCTGCCGGGCAGTTGGTCGGCGACCCGGTTCGTGTCCTGGTACAGCGCCCATCCGGACGCCGTGGACGACGGGTTCGTACGGGAGGCGCGCTCGGCCGTCGTGATCGGGGTCGGCAATGTCGCGGTGGACGTCACCCGGATCCTCGCGCGCGGAGCGGCGGAACTCGCCCCCACCGATATGCCGCAGGCGGCGCTCTCCGCGCTCGCGGGCAGTGGGGTGGCCGATATCCACATGGTCGGGCGCCGGGGGCCCGCTCAGGCCCGTTTCACCACCAAGGAGCTGCGCGAGCTGGGTGTTCTGCCGGACACGGAGGTGCTGGTGGACGCCGAGGAGCTGGGTCTGGACCCGCTCTACGGCGATCCGTCCGGGGCTCCGGCGGCGGTGCGCAGGAACATCGAGGCACTGCGCGCCTGGGCGGACCGGGGAGACCGGGGCGACCGGGGAGACCGGAGCGACCGGCCGGACCCGGGAAGGAACCCGGGCAGGGACGCAGGGCGCCGGATCCACCTGCGGTTCTTTCTGCGCCCGGTCGAGGTGGTCGCCGACGGGAGCGGCACCCGGGTGGCCGGTGTGCGGTTCGAGCGCACGCTTCCGGACGGGAAGGGCGGCGTCGTCGGCACCGGCCGGCACGAGACGATCGCGGCGCAGTTGGTCCTGCGCTCGGTCGGCTATCGCGGAGTGCCGCTGGAGGGGCTGCCGTTCGACGAGGACAGCGGGACCGTGCCGCACGCGGCCGGGCGGGTGCTGCGCGAGGGCGCGGTGGCCCCGGGCGAGTATGTGGCGGGCTGGATCAAGCGCGGGCCGACCGGGGTCATCGGCACCAACCGCGCGTGCGCGAAGGAGACCGTGACGTCCCTGCTGGCGGACGCCGCCCGGTCCGCCCGGCCCGCCCGCTCCGCGCGGATCTCACCGCACGGCGATCCGCTGACCGCGCTGCGCGCCGAGGGGGTCCGTCCCGTCGCATGGGCGGGCTGGCAGTCGATCGAGCGCGCGGAGGCGGAACTGGGCGCCTCGCTGGGCCGCCGGGTGGTCAAGCTCCCCGACTGGCCGTCGTTGATGAGGGCGGCAGGCGGCGACGCCCGCTGAGGCTCACGCCCCGCCGTCGACGCCGATCTCGGTGGCCTCGGAGACCTCTGTGACCTCTGAAACCTCTGCGACCTTTGCGACCTCTGCGACCTCGGCCGCCCGGACCGTCTCCCGGTCGGCGGCCAGGAGCAGGGCGTCCAGCAGCCCCGGGAACAGACCGTCCAGATCGGTCCGCCGCAGTCCGTTCATCTTGGCCGTGCCCCGGTACGTCTGGTGGATCACACCGCTCTCGCGCAGCACGCGGAAGTGGTGCGTGCTGGTGGACTTGGTGACCGGCAGCGCGAACTGGGAGCAGGTCAGCTCGCTGCCGACGGCGGCGAGTTCACGGACGATGCGCAGCCGCATCGGGTCGGACAACGCGTGCAGCACACCCTCCAGCCGGATCTCCGCACAGACCGGGTGCGGCAGATCGCGGGTGCCCGCGGAGGCGGTGGTGCTGGTCACGGTGGCTCCACTTCGTCAGGACGCCCACAGGTCGGGCGACCGGGTCCCCGGCTCTTCTCTCGGCTCCTCCATAGTACGAGGACTCTCGTAGTTTGACATCCACCGTACTACGGCGTCTATCGTACGAGTCGACCGCTCACCCCTGATGAATGGAGGCGCCGTGAGCGCACTCTTCGCACCCTTCACCCTCCGTGACCTCACGATCCCCAACCGGATCTGGATGGCGCCGATGTGCCAGTACTCGGCCGCGCCCGACGGGCCCGGGGCGGGTGTGCCGGGCGACTGGCACTTCGCCCACTACGCCGCCCGCGCGACCGGTGGCACCGGGCTGATCCTCACGGAGGCGACCGGGGTGAGTGCCGAGGGCCGGATCTCCCCGTACGACCTCGGTATCTGGAACGACACCCAGGTGGAGGCGTTCCGTCGGATCACCCGCTTCCTGGTCGCGCAGGGCACGACGCCCGGGATCCAGCTCGCCCACGCCGGGCGGAAGGCGTCGACCGAGCGGCCGTGGAAGGGCGGGGCGCCGGTCGGAGCGGACGGGCACGGCTGGCAGCCGGTGGGGCCGAGCGCGCTCCCCTTCACCGAGCGGCACCAAGTGCCCGACGAACTGAGCGTCGAGCAGATCCAGGTGGTCGTCCGGCAGTTCGCCGAGGCAGCTCAGCGGGCGCTCGCCGCGGGCTTCGAGGTCGCCGAGATCCATGGCGCGCACGGCTATCTGATCAACGAGTTCCTGTCCCCGCACTCCAACCACCGCACCGACGCCTACGGCGGTTCGTGGGAGAACCGCACGCGCTTCGCCCTGGAGGTCGTGGACGCGGTGCGGGCGGTGTGGCCGGACGAGAAGCCGCTGTTCTTCCGTATCTCCGCGACCGACTGGCTCGACCCGGCGGGCTGGACGGCGGACGACACGGTCCGCTTCGCCGGCGCACTGCACACCCATGGCGTCGATCTCCTCGACGTCTCCAGCGGAGGCAACGCGTCCGCCGCGTCGATCCCGACCGGGCCCGGCTACCAGGTCCCGTTCGCCGCGCGCGTGAAGGCCGAGACTCCTCTGCCGGTCGCGGCGGTCGGCCTGATCACCGGGGTCGAACAGGCCGAGAAGATCGTCGCCAACGGGGAGGCCGACGCGGTGCTCCTCGGCCGCGAACTGCTCCGCAACCCGTCCTGGGCGCGGCAGGCGGCACAGGAACTGGGCGGCTCGGTGCGCGTACCGGACCCGTACCTGCGCTCGGTGTGAGCGCGCGAGCACGAGGCAGGTGAGTGCGGGCGGGTGGCGCCCCGCCCGTCTCACTCCCGGTGCACGAGCGCCGTCATCTCCCGCCGGTACGCCGCGTAGGCGGTGCGCAGAGCCGCCCCCGGCCAGTTCGCGGGGAGCAGTGCGGGCGGGAGCACGGGGTCGGCCAGCAGATGCCGTACGACGGCCGCGAAGGCGGTGAAACGGTCGGCGGGGTGTTCCGCGCGCGCGGCCCGGTCGAGCAGCGTACGCGCGGTGGCCGCCCAGTCGTCCAGCGGCCACAGCCGCGCGGCGAGGTCCCCCGCCGGGGCTTCGGGCCGTGCCGTGTAGTGCTGGGCGGCCCCGGCCGGGTCGGTCGGCAACGGGCGCAGCAGATTGGCCGGGCGCAGCCAGACGCCCTCGCGGAGTTCGGCGAGCCGCAGATCGGTCAAGCGGGCGCGCAGTGCGGCGCGTTCGGCGGGGCCGCGCCCGGTGGCGGTGACGACGGCCATCTCCCAGTCGCCGTCCCACGCGCGCGTACGGGGCTCCACGGCCTCGTCCTGGCGGCGTCGGCGGTCCAGCAGCCGGTCGCTGAGCCCGTACACGGTGTCCGTGCGCAGCAGGTCTCCGGCCGCGACCATGCGGCTGAGCGCGGCCCGCAGAGTGGATCCGCCGACCCCGAACGGTGCCACCGCGCTCACCAGGTCCTTCACCGGCATCTCCGGGGGGTGCGCGCCCAGCAGCAGGCTCAGGACGACCGACCGCGCGGACAGCGGACGCAGCCCGGCACCGGTCCCGGGAGCCGCGGTGGCCCCGGTGGTCCCGGTGGTCCCGGTGGTCCCGGCTGCTCGGACGGGCGCGTTCACGGGCGTACGTACCTCCGGATGCATGGCCGTACCTTACGCTCGCACGCCCCTCGGGTGTTGCACTATTGCTGCGGTCGTAGGAATAGTGCAACACTCGTGGCATGGCCACCCTTCCCGCACCTCCCGCGTACGACGCGCTCACGGCGCCCGGGCAGCACGCCACCCACGACGTCACCAATCAGCCGCCGCCCCTGGCCCCGTACGACGCCAGTGCCGATCCGGCTCTCCTGGAAGGGCTCCGCCGGGAGGGCGCCGACTGGGCTGAGCCCGCGTTGCGCCGACTCGGGGCGCTGGCGGGCGGGGTCGAGGCGCAGGAGTGGGGTGAGCTGGCCAACCGGCACGAGCCGGTGCTGCGGACGCACGACCGGTTCGGCAACCGGATCGACGAGGTGGAGTTCCATCCGAGCTGGCACGAGCTGATGCGGGTGGCGGTGGCGGAGGGGCTGGCGGGTTCCGCGTGGGCGGACGAGCGGCCGGGCGCCCATGTCGCCAGGACCGCCGGTGGTCTGGTGTGGGGGCACAGCGAGGCGGGACACGGCTGCCCCACGTCGATGACGTACGCGGCCGTGCCCGCGCTGCGCCACCAGCCCGAGCTGGCCAAGGTCTACGAGCCGCTGCTGACCAGCAGGGAGTACGACCCCGGGCTGCGGGTGCCGGCCGAGAAGCGCGGGCTGCTCGCGGGGATGGGCATGACGGAGAAGCAGGGCGGCTCCGACGTGCGGACGAACACGACGACCGCCGCGCCGACCACGGAGCCCGGCGTGTACACCCTGCGGGGACACAAGTGGTTCACCTCGGCGCCCATGTGCGACGTGTTCCTGGTGCTCGCCCAGGCGCCCCACGGGCTGTCGTGCTTCCTCGTGCCGCGTGTGCTGCCCGACGGCACCCGCAACCCGTTCCGCATCCAGCGCCTCAAGGACAAGCTCGGCAACCGCTCGAACGCGTCCTCGGAGCCCGAGTTCGAGGGAACCGTCGCCTGGCTGGTCGGAGCGGAGGGGCAGGGCGTGAAGACCATCATCGAGATGGTCAACTGCACCCGCCTGGACTGTGTGATGGCCTCGGCGACGCTGATGCGCAAGACGCTGGTCGAGGCGGGCCACCACGTCCGGTACCGCGGCGCGTTCGGGGCGCGGCTGCTGGACCAGCCCCTGATGCGCAATGTGCTGGCCGACCTCGCGCTGGAGTCCGAAGCCGCGACCACGCTCGCCCTGCGGCTCTCGGGAGCGGCCGACCGCGCGGCGCGCGGCGACGAGGCCGAGCGCGGCTTCCGGCGGATCGCCACCGCCGTCGGCAAGTACTGGGTCACCAAGCGCGGTCCGGCGTTCACCGCGGAGGCCCTGGAGTGCCTCGGCGGCAACGGCTACGTCGAGGAGTCGGGCATGCCCCGGCACTACCGTGAGGCCCCGCTCCTGTCGATCTGGGAGGGCTCGGGCAATGTCAACGCGCTCGACGTGCTCCGCGCGCTGGGCCGCGATCCCGCCACCGCCGACGCCCTGTTCGCCGAACTCGCCCTCGCGCGCGGGGCGGACGCCCGGCTGGACACGGCGGTGGCCGGTCTGAAGGACCAGGTGGCCTCGGCGTCACCGGCCGGGGCACGCCGGCTGGTGGAGCGGATGGCCCTGACGCTCCAGGCGTCCCTGCTCGTCCGGCACGCGCCGCCCGCCGTCGCGGACGCCTTCTGCGCGAGCAGGCTGGGCGGCGACTGGGGCCATGCGTTCGGCACCCTCCCGTCCGCGGCGGACGTGGACGCCGTCCTGGCACGGGCACTGCCGTCCGACGGATGACCCTGCGGCTGCCGCCGTCAGACGGGTGACCCGACAGCTGCCGGCCTCAGACGGATGACCCGGCAGCTGCCGCCGTCCGACGGGTGACCCGACGATCACTGCCGTGCGACAGGTGATCCGGCGGGCGCCGCCGTCCGACGAGCGACCCGCGCGGTCACGCCACCGCGCGCCCCCGGTGCGCCGCCCCCGGCTCGACCAGGCGACACCCCGTGAAATCCCGTGCGCCCGCGGCCCTCACCTCCCCTATCCTCCCCACGGGATTCCGGTTCGTTGTCAGTGCCGTGGTGCAGACTCCAGATCGGACGGGCAGTGTGACCACTGCACCCGGGGGAGGACGGGATGTTCACGGGGATCGACGACATCGACTGGCCATCCCTGCGCCATGCCTACGGCAGCGCGCGGGACGTGCCGGAACTGCTCCGAGGGCTGGCCTCGGAGGACCCCGCCGAGCGGGAGACCGCGCTCGACGGGATGTACGGCGCGGTGCACCACCAGGGCAGCGTGTACGACTCGACGCTCGCCTGCGTTCCGTTTCTCCTCGCGCTGGCCGCGCGCGAAGGCGGCCGGGACCGCGGTGGGATCGTGGAACTTCTGGTGAGCATAGGCGGCGAGGCGGACGGCCCCGACGGCGGGGACGCGTCCGACGACCACTCCGGGACGGGGGGATCCGGGGCCGTCCGTGCGAGCCGTACGCGAAGGCGCTCGGCGGCGGAGACGGACCTGCGCACGCGGGCGCGCGACGCGGTGCGCGCCGGTGCGCCGGTCTTCACACGGCTCGCCGGGGACACCGACGTGTGCGTGCGCCGGGCGGTGCCCCGCGCGCTGGTGGGGTTCCTCGACGAACCGGCCCGCGTGCTGGAGCAGTTACAGGACTGGCTCCACCGGGAGCACGACGACCGGGTCCTGATCGCGCTGACCGAGGGCCTCGGCCTGTTCGCGCTCCGCCATCCCACCTATTCGGGCCCGGCGCTGGACATCCTGGCCGTGCAGAGCCGCCCGCCCCACGGGCCCGCGCTGCGACTCGCCGCGCTCGGGCAACTGGCCGCCCGCGCGCCCGAGCGGCTCCCGGCCGACCTGGTCGACACCGTCGTAGGGCTGCTCAAGGAGCGGTCGACGGGGCGGCGACCGGTCGAACCCTGTCATCCCGTGACGGACACGCTGGCCCGGCACTTCCGGCGGCTGCGGCCGTCGGACGAGGAGGGCTCGCGGCTGCTGCGGACCCTGCATTCCGCGCTGGACGATCGGGTGCCGGACCGGATCGCGCTGCTGAACGGGCAGTTGAGCAGTCCGGGCACCTCGGACCGGTGCAACGCGGTGTGGATGTCCACGGGCCTGTTCCGCGGCTGGCGGGGCGACTACGAGGAGTCCGTGGCCCTCATAGGGGCCCAGTTGAGCGCGGAGGAGGGCGGGCTGCGCGATGCCGCGGTCTCCGCCCTGGGCGATCTCCACGAACTGGCCGCCCCGGCCGCCGACGCGCTGTACGGGCTGGCCATCGCCCGCCCCGACCTGTGGGTACGGCGCTGGGAGCGCGGCGCGCCGACCCTGGGCGGCCCCCTGAGGGCGCTGGCCAGGACGGGTGACCCGCGCACCACGGCGCTCCTCGCCGAGGTCCTGGAAGGAGCCGCCGTCCCCGACGATCTGCCGCTCACCGTCAGCCACCTCGGCGGACACGCGGCCCCGCTGGCGCCCGCCCTGCTGCGCGCGCTGACCGCCGTCGACCCCGGCTCCCCCACCGCCCCCAGCCGCACCCTGCCCCTGCTCACGGCCCTCACCGAACTCGGCGACGACGCGGTGGTGCCGCAGGCGCTGCGGCTGCTGCGGGGGCGGCCGTACGAGGCACCGGACACGCTGATGGCGCGGGCGGCGATCCGCACCCTGGGCGCGTTCGCGACCGCCGCGCGGGAGGCGACCCCCGTGCTGCGCGGGCTGCTGGACGGGGACCTCGGCACGGCCGCCGCGGGCGCCCTGTGGTCGCTGGAGGGCGACGCGTCGGCCGTGCTGCCGGTGCTCCGGCGGGACTTGGCGGGCCGGGACCCGTACCGGCGTACGGCCGCGGCGGAACAGCTCGCCCGGCTGGGACCGGCGGCAGGCGCCGCGCTGCCCCGGCTGCGGCGGCTGGCCCGGTCCGACTCGGTCTGGGAACGCACGGCGGCGGCGTACGCCCTGTGGCGGATCACCGGGGCCCCGGAGCCGGCCCTCCCGGTTCTGCGGTCCGCCTGGGCCGAGAGCCCGTATCCGCGTGTCCGGGTCGCCGAGCATCTGCACGAGATGGGAGCGGCCGGCACGCCCCTGCACGACCTGCTCGCGGCCGAACTCTCCGCGAGGCGCCGGCATCTCGCGCGCGAAGGGGGGCACGGCAGCGACGACATACCGAAGGACGAGCGGCTGCTGAGACTGTGCCGGGAGACGGTGGGAGGGGTGGGTGCGGATCCGGCGTGAGCGCCCCGGCGCGGGTCACGCCCCCGCACCCGGGCCCCGCACCCGGCCCCCGCCGCACCCACACCCACGGATCCACGGATCCACGCCGCCATGGGCCCTGACCTGCGCCGGAGGCGTGCGCGAGGGACACTGTCAGTGCCGGGGTGCAGACTGGCCGGTGTCTGGGACGACGACGTCGCGGAGGTGACCGGCATGACCGGAGTACTGCTCGCCGTGGGCACCCGCAAGGGCCTGTTCATCGGGCGCCGCCGCGGTGGTGCCTGGGAGTTCGACGAGAGCCCCTACTTCAACGCGCAGGCCGTGTACTCGGTCGCCATCGACACCCGGGGCGGGACCCCGCGCCTGCTGGCGGGCGGGGACAGCGCGCACTGGGGGCCGTCGGTGTTCCACTCCGACGACCTGGGGCGGACCTGGACGGAGCCCGCGCGCCCGGCGGTGCGGTTCCCCAAGGACACGGGGGCTTCGCTGGAACGGGTGTGGCAACTGCACCCGGCGGCGGCCGAGCCGGACGTGGTCTACGCGGGCACGGAACCGGCGGCGCTGTACCGCTCGCGGGACCGCGGTGAGACGTTCGACCTGGTCCGCCCGCTGTGGGAGCACCCGACCCGCTCGAAGTGGGTGCCGGGCGGCGGGGGCGAGGGACTGCACACGGTGATCACCGACGCGCGCGACCCGCGGGCGGTGACGGTCGCCGTGTCCACGGCCGGAGTGTTCCGCACCACGGACGGCGGCGAGAGCTGGACCCCCTCCAACACCGGTGTCTCGGCGGTGTTCCTGCCGGACCCCGACCCCGAGTTCGGCCAGTGTGTGCACAAGATCGCGAAGGACTCGGCCGACCCGGACCGGATGTATCTCCAGAACCACTGGGGTGTGTACCGCACCGACGACGCGGGCGCGCACTGGACCGACATCGGTACGGGCCTGCCGTCCACGTTCGGCTTCGCGGCGGCGACCCATCCGAGCCGCGGCGGCACGGCGTACGTCTTCCCGATCAACGCCGATGCCGACCGGGTGCCCGCCGGCCGGCGCTGCCGGGTGTTCCGCACGGCGGACGCGGGCGGTAGCTGGGAGCCGCTCACGGCGGGGCTGCCGCGGGAGGACCACTACGGGACGGTGCTGCGCGACGCCCTGTGCACGGACGACGCCGACCCGGCGGGCGTGTACTTCGGCAATCGCAACGGCGAGCTGTTCGCCTCGGCCGACGACGGCGACAGCTGGCGGCAGTTGGCGTCCCATCTGCCCGACGTGCTGTGCGTGCGGGCCGCGGTGGTCGGATGAACGCACCCTGGGGCGAGGGTCGGGAGCGGCGGTCATGGCCATCGGTTGATCACCGCGCGGTGTACGGCAGTAGGGTGAACCCGTGGCATCACGACCCTTGCATGAGATCGTCGAAGCGGGCTGGGCGAAGGCCCTGGAACCGGTCGCCGGACGGATCGCCGGAATGGGCGACTTCCTGCGCGCGGAGATCACCGCCGGACGCACCTATCTCCCGGCCGGACCGAACGTCTTGCGCGCCTTCCAGCAGCCTTTCGACGACGTACGCGTGCTGATCGTCGGACAGGACCCGTACCCCACCCCGGGGCACGCGGTCGGGCTGTCCTTCTCGGTGGCGCCGGACGTCCGGCCGCTGCCCGGCAGCCTCATCAACATCTACCGCGAGATGCACACCGACCTGGGGCTGCCGCAGCCGTCCAACGGTGATCTGACCCCCTGGACCCAACAGGGTGTGCTGCTGCTGAACCGGGCGCTGACCACGGCCCCGCGCAAGCCGGGCGCCCACCGGGGACAGGGCTGGGAGGAGGTCACCGAGCAGGCGATCCGGGCGCTCGCGGCGCGGGGCAAGCCGCTGGTGTCGATCCTGTGGGGCCGGGACGCGCGCAATCTCCGCCCGCTGCTGGGCAGTCTGCCCGCGGTGGAGTCGGCGCATCCGTCACCGATGTCCGCGGACCGGGGCTTCTTCGGCTCGCGGCCGTTCAGCCGCGCCAACGATCTGCTGATCTCCCAGGGCGGCCCGCCGGTCGACTGGCGTCTGCCGTGACGGCGGGCGGGGACCCGGACCCGGCGTTCCTCGCCGTCGACTCGGGCGGCTCGGGCCTGCGCGTGATCGTCGGTACGGCGGCCCGCGGCGCCCTCGCCCAGCGGGACTCCGCCCAGCCCGTCCGCACCGGGGCGCGCGGCATCGACCCGGAGCATCTGCTGCGCCAACTGGTGCCGATGGTCCGGTCACTGGCCGAGGAGACGGGAGTGCGCACGCCGGGCACGGCCGTCGTGGGAGCGGCCGGTCTCGGCACCCTCGGCGAGGGTCTGCGCGCGGAACTGCCGGGCGCCCTGCACCGGGAGTTCGGCGTGGAGACGGTCGCGCTGGCCGCCGACGCCGTCACCGCGTACGCCGGTGCGCTCGGGGCGCGGCCGGGCGCGGTGGTGGCGGCCGGGACCGGGCTCATCGCGATCGGCACCGATCTCGTGCGGTGGCACCGGGCCGACGGCTGGGGGCATCTGCTGGGCGACTGCGGCAGCGGCGCCTGGATCGGGCGGGCGGGGCTGGAGGCGGCGCTGCGCGCGCACGACGGGCGGCCCGGTGGTTCGGGGCCGTTGCTGGCGCGCGCGGAGAAGGAGTTCGGGCCGCCGGAGGCACTGCCCGCAGCGGTGTATCCGCGCACCGACCGGCCCGCCGTACTGGCCTCGTTCGCGCCGCATGTCGCCGCGTGCGCCGACGAGGACCCGGTCGCGGCGGACATCCTGCGGGCCGCCGCCCGGCACATGGCCGACTCGGCGGCGGCCGTCTGCCCCGCCGGGGGCGAACCGCGCGTGGCGCTCACCGGCGGCCTGTTCAAGATGGGGCCGCCCCTGCTCGGGCCGCTGGAGGCCGAGTTGACCGCGCGTCTGCCGCACGCGCGGCGGGTGCCCGCCGAGGGCGATCCGCTGCACGGCTCGGTGTCCCTCGCCGCGAGCCTGGCGACCGGCGCGATGCCGCTCCCGTACGACAGGAACATGCTGTCGGTGACGCGCACGTCCGGCCGATCGGATGACCGTCCTTACTGATGCGTACGTAACCCATCAGACAAAACCGGACGGATACCGCTCACCAGCCCCCTCCCCGAACAGGGGAGCCCAGGAAGCCAGTAACATGCGGCGCCATGAGCTCCTCCACTGGGCCCACCCCCGGCCTGCCCGTACGAATGCCGCGACCCCGACAGCCGGGCCGGCACCGCCGCCCCGAGCCGCTCGCGGCTCCCGAGGGCGCACCCGCCCTCGTTCTCGCGGTGCCCGGCACGCCCAGCGCCGCCACCCGCGGCATCGCCGAGGAGATCGTGAGCATCGCCCGTTCCGAGCTGCCCGGCCTGGACGCGCGCATCGGTTACGTGGACGGCGACAACGAGGAGTTCCCCTCGCTGTCCGCCATGCTGGCCTACACGGCCGACGAGCGCGCCGCCCGCTACGAGCAGGCCCTCGCCGCCGGTGTGGAGGCCAAGGAGCCCGAGGGGCCCGTCGCGGTCGTCGTGCCGCTGCTGGCCGGCCCGGACAACGCGCTGCTGCGCCAGGTCCGCCAGGCCGTGATGGACAGCCGGGTCGCCGCCGAGCTGACCGATGTGCTGGGCCCGCACCCGCTGCTCGCCGAAGCGCTGCACGTACGGCTGTCGGAGGCCGGGCTGGCCCGCGCCGACCGCGCCCGGCTGTTCACCGTCGCCACCGCCGCCGACGGCATCGTGCTGGCCTCCGTGGGCGGCGAGGAGGCCGTGCAGGCGGCCGGGATCACGGGCATGCTGCTGGCCGCGCGGCTCGCCGTGCCGGTGATGGCCGCCGCGCTGGACGAGGAGGGCTCGATCGCGCGGGTCGCCGAGCAGTTGCGTTCCTCGGGTTCGCACCATTTGGCGCTGGCGCCGTATCTGATCGGCCCGGAGATCGACCCGGCCCTGCTCGTCGCCGCCGCGACCGAGGCCGGCTGCTCCGCCGCCGAGGCGCTGGGCCCGTATCCGGCGATCGGAAAGCTGGCGCTCGCCAAGTACACGACGGCGCTGGGCATCGCGCCGCAGCAGGCGCAGGGCGCGCCGGTGCGCTGAGCGCGTTGAGCGCACGGCACGACCGACGGACGACATCGGGCCCGCTCCCCCCGTGGGAGCGGGCCCGTCGGCGTGTCGCAGCGTGGCGAGGCGTGGCGCAGCGAGGTGTGGCGTGGCGAGGTGTGGCGTGGCGCGTGGCTCAGTCGAAGACCACGCAGGACGCGGCCGGGACCCGGATCGAACCCGCGCGACGGGGCAGGCCGGTGGCCGGGTCCAGGGCGAACCAGGTCACGTCGCCGGAGCGTTCGTTGGCGACGTAGAGACGGCCGCCGGACTCGGTGAGGGCGCGCGGCCAGTGACCGCCGCAGGGGACGGTCGCCACCAGCCGGAGTTCGTCGCCGTCGACGGCGAGCACGGACAGGACGTCCTCGCCGCGGGTGGCGGTCCACACGAACCGTCCGTCGCGCGAGGCCGCGATCCCCGACGGGTACGCGTCGCCGTCCGGGGAGTCGGCCAGCAGCGGCACCTCGGACAGGGGCTTGAGCGAACCGTCGACGGCGTCCCAGCGGCAGACGGTGACCGTGGGCGTGAGTTCGTTCACGACGTAGGCGTGCGAGCCCTGCGGGTGGAAGGCGAGGTGGCGGGGGCCGGAGCCGGGGCGCAGCGCGATCTCGCGGTGCAGGGCGAGGCGGCCTTCGGTGAGGGTGCACACGCGTACGGAGTCGGTGCCGAGGTCCACGCTGACGGCCCAGCGTCCGCTGGGGTCGGGCTGGACCTGGTGGGCGTGCGGGCCCTGCTGGCGCGGGGTGTGGGGGCCGGCGCCCGTGTGGGTGAGCACGTCGGAGGGGGTGGTGGCGAGGCCGCCGTCCGGGCGCAGGGGCAGGGCGCTGACGCTGCCGGAGCCGTAGTTGGCGGTCAGGACGTGGCCCGCGTGCACGCTGAGGTGGGTGGGGCCGCTGCCGCCGATGGACACGGGCGGGCCCGCGGGTTCGGGCGTGTCGCCGTCCACGCGGTAGGCGGCCACCGCGCCCTCGGTCGTCTCGCTGACCGCGTAGAGCATGTCGCCCTCGGGTGACAGGGTGAGGTAGGAGGGGTCGGGGACGCCGTCCACGCCGCTGAGCACGGTCAGCGCGCCGTCGTGCGGGTCCACGGCCGCCGTGACGACTCCGGGACCGCCGGCCGCTGTGAACGACCCGATGAACGCCCGTTGTCCTGTGCGCCCTCTGCCGCCGTGTGTCACCGCTGTCCCCTCTCGGTGGCTGTGTCCGTCACGCGTTGGGTGTGCCTGTCCGAGGTGACGGTAGCAGTCGATCTACGGCGGTCTAGACCAAGGGTGGTGGGGAATCGGACGGGTCTTCGCGCGCCGGGGCCCGGCGTGGGCGGTGGCCTCGGCGTGTCCGCGGCGGCCGTACGGCGTGCAATTGCCGTCTTCGGGCCCTGCGGTGTGCGGCACCCGGTCAGGCGCCCACCAGCGGGGAGCCGGTGGGTGCGCGCAAGGGGGTGGCGAGTTCGGCGAGGGCGCGTTCCAAGCGGTGCAGATGGGCCAGGGCGGGGGCGTCCGGGTGCGGCTCCGGGGCCGGGGCGGTCCATCCGGCGGCGCCCCCGGTCAGCGCCTCCACCGCCGTCTCCACCCGCCAGCAGGCCGCCGTCAGGCGGGCGTCGTGCGAGGCCACGGGGTCCGCGGCCACGGCGACCAGGCCGCGCAGTTCGCGCGCGCAGTCGTCCAGCAGGGCGAGCACCCGGCGGGCCCGCCGCTTGCGGCCGGACATCGGGTTCAGCGGGTGGACGAGCGGGGCGACCGAGAGCCTCACCCGGCCCAGGAACTGTTCGAGTTCGGCCACGCGCGGCGCCGGGTCGGCGTGCGGGTCGCCGGCGAGGCGGGCGGTGGCCTCCGCCGTGCAGGCGTGCACACAGCGCAACGCGCGCTGGATCCAGCCGTCCGTGACGGCGTGCGTGGTGACCGGCAGCACGAACAGGACGGCGAGCGCGGCGCCCAGGGCGCCGACCCCGGTCTCGGCGAGCCGCAGCGCGAGGAGGGCGGGGTCGAGGACGCCGAGCAGACCGTAGAGCAGCGAGGCCAGCAGCGTCACCCAGAGCATCATCCAGGTGTACGAGACGGCGGCCGTGTAGAAGATCCCGAACACACAGCCGGCGAGGATCACGGCCGTGGGCGCCGCGGCGGTGTGCAGGGGCAGGGCGACCAGCAGGCCGAGTCCGATGCCGAGGACCGTGCCGAGGACCCGGCGGAAGCCCCTGACCAGGGTCTCCCCGCGCGAGGCGGTGTTGACGAAGACCCACCAGGCGGCGCCGACCGCCCAGTACCAGCGCTCCCCCGACACGAGCTGTCCCACGACCAGCGCGAAGCCCGCGCCGACGGTGGCCTGGACGGCCTGTCGGGTGGTGACGCGCGCCAGTCCGGTGCCGTCGGGCGGCGCGGGCGCCGGGGCGGGCGGAAGCCGGCGCTCGTAGCACCACAGGCCGAAGCGGACGGTGGCCGCGACCAGGACCGACAGCAGCATCGCGGCGTACAGCTCGGGGAGCTGCCGGGGTGTGGCGTGCAGGAACTGGGCGACGAAGTAGGTCATGAACGCGAACACGCCGAGGCTGTGTCCGCGCGGCCCCCAGCGGCGGGCGTACACGCCGACGCCGACCACCGTGAGGAAGACCAGGTCGCGGGCGAGGGGCTGGTCATGGAGCCCGGCCGCGGCGGCGAGCACGGGCAGGCCGACCACCGGGAGCAGGGCGGTGGTGACCGCCTGTCCGCGGACGGTGGCGTCAGTGACGGTGAAGAGGGCGAGCAGCGCGGCGAGGCCGCCGGTGACGGCGCCGACGAGGGAGTGCCCGGCGAGACCGCAGACGAGGACCGCCAGGCCGATGCCGAGCACGGCGCGCGCGGCGAAGCGCAGCCGCACCCGGCCCGGGTCCGGAGCCGTGAACACCGTCTTCAGCACTGCTTTCGCCCCCTTGCCCTCGGCCGACCCGATCGCCCACGCACCCGGAAACCCCCGTGACGCTCCTGAGCGTCGGGCCCCTGAGACGCGCACCGGAAGATCGAACGCGCATGAGAAAGGCGCCGCGGGATCCGCAGCGCCGTTGACACCACCATGAGAGCACCCTTGAGGCGCTGGCTCAAACGACCTCGGAATCAGTGGGCCAATGGCTCGGAGAAGGCGCTTTCTGGTCGTCCATAAGCGGGCCAACGGACTACCTCGCGGGACCGAGTGCGCCAGTCGCCCACCGGACCGCTGTACAGTCGGTGAAGATCGACAAGGACGGGCCGGGGTCGAGGAGGAGGGCCGGTTCCATGGCCGTGGACGAGCTGGACACCCGCATTCTGCGTCTGCTGCTGGAACAGCCGCGCACGAGCGTGCGCGAGTACGCGCGGCTCCTCGGGGTCGCGCGCGGCACCCTCCAGGCCCGGCTCGACCGACTGGAGCGGGAGGGTGTGATCACCGGCACGGGACCGGCCCTCTCCCCCGCGGCGCTCGGCCATCCGGTGCTCGCCTTCGTGCACATCGAGGTCACCCAGGGACATCTGGACGACGTGGGGGACGAGCTGGCCTCCGTACCGGAGATCGTCGAGGCGTTCTCGATCACCGGTGGGGGCGATCTGATCACCCGGGTCGTGGCGCGGGACAACGCGCATCTGGAGGATGTGGTCCAGAAGCTGATCAATCTTCCGGGGGTCGTCCGGACCCGTACGGAGGTGGCGCTGCGCGAGCGGGTGCCGCACCGCCTGCTGCCGCTGGTCGAGTCGATCGGCCGCTCGGTGAGCAAATGATCACCCGGTGATCTCTTCTGTGCTCACTCTTGGCATGCTGAACCGTATGAGCACTCTTGGCGCCCTCTCGGTCATCTTCGATCTCGACGGAACGCTCGTGGACAGCGAGCCCCACTACTACGAGGCCGGCCGGCAGGTGCTGGCCGAGCACGGTGTGCCCGACTTCTCCTGGAGCGAGCACGAGGAGTACGTCGGTATCAGCACCCTGGAGACGGTCACCGACTGGAAGCGCCGGTACGGGCTCACGACCTCCGTCGACGAACTGCTCACCGCCAAGAACCGGCACTACCTGGCCCTCGCCCGGACCTCGTCACGCGCCTACCCCGAGATGCGGGCGTTCGTGGAGTTGCTGGCCGCGCACGGGGTTCCCATGGCCGTGGCGTCGGGTTCCTCGGTCGAGGCCATCGAGGCGGTGCTGGCCAACACCGGACTCGACACCCATCTGCGCATCGTCGTCTCCGCCGACGAGGTGGACCACGGCAAGCCCGCGCCCGATGTCTTCCTGGAGGCGGCGCGACGGCTCGGCGCCGAGCCCGCCGACTGTGTGGTGCTGGAGGACGCGGCTCCCGGTGCGGCGGCGGCACACGCCGCCGGGATGCGGTGCATCGCGCTGCCGTACGTGGCCGCTCAGGCCGACGCCCCGGAGTTCGCGACGGCGGGGCTGCTGCTGCGGGGCGGCCAGGCCGAGTTCACCGCACGGCAGGCGTACGACTGGCTCGTCCGGTCGGCACCGACGTCCTGAGGGGCCGGGGCGGCTCCGGACGACAGCCTCTAGGAGCGTCGGCGCGGGCGGCCCCGCTTCGCCCCGCCGCCGGTGGCGCCGCGTGCCCGGCCGCCGCCCGTGGGCTTCCTGCCCGCCGAGGCGTTCCGGCCTGTCGCCGCCTTCTTGCCCGCCGCGGGCTTCTTCGCGGACGACGGGGCCTTACCGGCTCCCGTGCCGGTGTCGGCGGGGCGCTCGTCCTTGGTCCGGCCGCGGGTGCTGTTGACGGTCCTGCCGCGGACGATGCCGATGAAATCCTCGACCGGACCGGTCGTGGCCTCCTCGGGCCAGGACAGGACCACACTGGACTGCGGGGCGTCCACGACCGGGCGAAAAGTGATGTCCTTGCGGTGGTGGAAGCGGGCGAGGGACTGCGGGACGACCAGGACACCGACGCCGGCCGCCACCAGCTGGATCGCGTCCTCGGTGGTCGCGGGGCGTTCCACGGCGGGGCGGCCGGGGAGTTCGGGCCAGTCGAGCACGTCGTCCAGCGGGTGGAGGACCACGTCGTCGGCCAGGTCGGCGACGGACACCTCGTCGGCCGCGGTGATCAGATGGTCCTTGGGGACGACGACGACGGTCGCCTCGGTGTAGAGCGGGATGGCGCTGAGGACCGTTCGATCGACCGGGAGGCGGACGATTCCCGCGTCCGCCTGTCCGTCACGCAACAGGTCGGATGCCTCGGCCGCCGGTACGGCGAGCAGTGTGAGCGGGGTGCCGGGCAGGCGCTCCTGCCAGATCCGCACCCACTTGCCGGGGGTCGCCCCGGGGACGTACGCGAGCCGGAACGAGGGAGGTGCGTCGGAGCCTGTCACCTCGCCAGGCTACCGGCTGTGGTCGGATGTCTCGTCGTCGGCGGATAGTCTGGACAGCATGAAGTCGCACCCGACCACCCAGACCATGAAGCCCGCGACCGCGGCGAAGAAGCTGGGTGTGTACCTTCCCGCCACCCCCGCCGAGTTCCAGGAGGGTGTGCTCTCGCGTGCCGAGCTGAACCAGCTCCAGGCCGAGCCGCCCGAGTGGCTGCGCGAGCTGCGACGCAACGGCCCGCACCCGCGTCCGGTGGTCGCGGCCAGGCTCGGTGTCTCCATCGCCGGCCTCGCGCGCGGAGGGGTGACCGAGCCGCTCACCACCGAGCAGATCGAGGCGCTCAGGCAGGAGCGGCCCGAGTGGCTGGAGAAGGAGCAGGCGACCCAGGCCGAGGTGCGCAAGGAGGCGGAGCGGCTGAAGCAGCGCGACACCGAGCGGGCGGCCGGGCCCGGACCGCGCGACTGACGCTCCCCTCCACTTCGCCGCTCCCCGTATCTCCCACGGCCTCCCACGACCTCCCACGAGGAAGGTCCCCCGGGCGCCTCCGCCGCCGGGTCCTCGCCCCCGGCGGTCCCTACGCCACCGCGTCGACCTCCAGCGGCTCCTTGAACTGGGTCCGGTACAGCTCCGCGTACCGGCCGTCCCGCGCGACCAGTTGATCGTGCGTGCCCCGTTCCACGATCCGGCCCTCCTCGACCACGAGGATGAGATCGGCGGCGCGCACGGTGGACAGCCGGTGGGCGATCACGACCGCGGTGCGCCCTTCCAGCGCCTCGGCGAGCGCCTCCTGGACGGCGGCCTCGGACGTGTTGTCCAGGTGGGCGGTGGCCTCGTCCAGGATCACCACGCGCTGGCGGGCCAGGAGCAGCCGCGCGATGGTCATGCGCTGGCGCTCACCGCCGGAGAGACGGTAGCCGCGTTCGCCCACGATCGTGTCGAGCCCGTCCGGCAGTGACCGTACGAGCGCTTCCAGGCGGGCCCGGCGCAGGACGTCCCACAGGTCGTCGTCGGTGGCTTCGGGCCGGGCGAGGAGCAGGTTGGCGCGGACCGACTCGTGGAAGAGGTGGCCGTCCTGGGTGACCATGCCGAGCGTCTCGCGCAGGGACCGGGCGCTGAGGTCGCGTACGTCGACGCCACCGAGGCGTACGGCGCCCTCGTCGGTGTCGTAGAGGCGGGGCAGCAGGCTCGCGATGGTGGACTTCCCGGCGCCCGAGGAGCCGACGAGCGCGACGGTCCAGCCGGGTTCGGCCCGGAAGGAGATCCCGTGCAGGACGTCGGCGCCGCCGCGGGTGTCGAGGGAGACCACCTCCTCCAGGGAGGCGAGGGAGACCTTGTCTGCGGCCGGGTAGGCGAAGCGCACCTGGTCGAACTCGACGGCCACCGGACCGTCGGGGACCGCGCGGGCGTCCGGCTTCTCCTCGATCAGCGGCGGCAGGTAGAGGACCTCGAAGACCCGCTCGAAGCTCACCAGGGCGGTCATCACCTCCACACGGGCGCCCGCGAGGGAGGTGAGCGGGGCGTAGAGACGGGTGAGGAGCAGGGCGAGGGCGACGATGGCGCCCGGTTCCAGGGTGCCGCGCAGGGCGAACCAGCCGCCGAGCCCGTAGACGAGGGCCAGCGCGAGGGCGGAGACCAGGGTCAGGGCGGTGATGAACGCGGACTGGGCCATGGCCGTGCGGACCCCGATGTCCCGGACCCGGCGGGCCCGGACGGCGAACTCCGTCGACTCCTCGCCGGGCCGTCCGAACAGCTTGACCAGGGTGGCGCCGGGTGCCGAGAAACGCTCGGTCATCCGGGTGCCCATGGCCGCGTTGAGGTCGGCCGCCTCGCGCTGGAGCCGGGCCATGCGGCTGCCCATCCAGCGGGCGGGCACCACGAACACCGGAAGCAGCACCAGGGAGAGGAGGGTGATCTGCCAGGAGAGGGTGAGCATCACGGCGAGGGTGAGGAGCACGGTCACCACATTGCTGACCACGCCGGAGAGGGTGTTGCTGAAGGCGCGTTGGGCGCCGATCACATCGTTGTTGAGGCGGCTGACGAGCGCCCCGGTGCGGGTGCGGGTGAAGAACGCGACCGGCATGCGCTGCACATGGTCGAAGACGGTCGTCCGCAGATCGAGGATCAGTCCCTCGCCCAGGGTGGCGGAGAGCCAGCGGGCGAGCAGCCCGAGCGCCGCCTCGGCCAGCGCGATCACCGCGATGAGCACGGCGAGGCGTACGACGGTGCTCTCCTCGCCGCCCGAGACGATCGCGTCCACGACCCGCCCCGCGAGGACCGGTGTGGCGACGGCGAGCAGGGCGGTCACCACGCCGAGCAGGACGAACTGGATGATGCGGCGGCGGTGCGGTCGGGCGAAGACGGCGATCCGGCGCAGGGTCGCGCGGGCCAGGGGCCGGCGGCTCTCGTGGGCGTTCATGACGTTCTGGAGTTGCATCCAGGCGGTGGTCTCCATGCTCATGCCGGAGACGGTAGAACCTCAAGCTTCGTTGAGGTCAACCTCCCGCGGCCGACCCGCTGAATGCGGCATCCCGAGGCCGCATCCCGAGTCGACACTCGGGTCGACATCGGGTGGACATTCGGGTCGGCGTCCCGGCTCCGGCGTCCCGGGTCCGGCCTCCGGGGTCAGGCGGAGTGGGTAAGGTCCTCCGCCCGTACCGGGGCGAGGTACGGCAGTCCTCGGGCGTAGCGGTCCAGTTCGTCCAGCGCGGCCTGGGTCAGCCGGGGCAGCTCATTGCCGAGGGAGCCGGCGATGTGCGGGGTGAGCAGGACGTTCGGCAGGTCGTACAACGGCGAGGCGGGGTCCGGGACTTCGGGGTCGGTCACATCGAGGACCGCGTCGAGGCGGCCGGCGACGAGTTCCGCCGTGAGTGCCTCGGTGTCGACCAGGGAGCCGCGGGCCGTGTTGATGAGGGTGGCCCCGTCGGGCAGCAGGGCGAGGGTGGCACGGTCGAAGAGGTGACGGGTCTCCGGGAGCGCGGGGGCGTGGATCGTCACGATGCTGCTGGAGCGGGCCAGGGTGTCGAGCGGGACGCTCCGCACGCCCCATGCCTTCGCCCGGTCGGCGTCCACATAGGGGTCGTGCAGCAGGAGGTCGAGGTCGTAGGGGCTGAGCAGTTCGATGACGCGTCGCCCGATGCGTGAGGCGCCGACGACCCCGACCGTGCGGCGGTGGTTGCCGCCGTCCGCGAGCAGCCGGAAGGGGTCGATCGCCGTGCGCTGTTCGCGGTAGGCGCGGGCCGCGCGCAGGACGCGCTTGCCCGCGAAGAGGATCGCGGCGACCGTGAACTCGGCGACGGGCACGGCGTTGGCGTCGGCCGCCGAGGCGACGGTGATGCCGCGGTCCCAACAGGCTTGCGTGACATGCTCTTTCACCGAGCCCGCGGCGTGTACGACGGTGCGCAGCCGGGGCATGAGCGCCAGGGCCCCGGCGGTGATCGGGGGGCAGCCCCAGCCGGTGAGCAGGGCCTCCGTCGCGCCGAGGGCGTCGGCCGCGGCCGGGTCGGCGAAGTCCTGGACGAGCAGGTCCGGGTCGACGTCGGCGACGGCTGCCAGCCGTTCGAGCGCGGCCCGGTCGAACAGCGCCTCGCGGACGGGGGCGTCCATGGCGAGGACGGTGCGGGGGCGGCGGGGCGAGGGCGTCACTGGGCGGCTCCCGGGAGCGAGGTGAACGTCGGACATCATTCGCGCACGATCGATCGCAGTCAATGGACATGACCGTCCCGGCGGCCGAACGGACATCAGGGATCAGAGGTCCGGCTCGGTCCGGGTCTCCACGGCGCTCGGCACGGTTCCCAGGTCAGCGTCCAGTTCCAGTACGACGATCTCGTTGCGGCCCGGGCGCAGCAGCGGCCACGGGAGGTAGAGCGTGCGCTGGGGGCCGCGGGACCGCCAGTACCGGCCCAGGCAGAAGCCGTTGACCCAGACGTAGCCCTTGCCCGCTTCCGGGAGTGCCAGGTGGGCGTCGGCGGGTTCGGACACGTCCAGGGTGCCGCGCAGGAACACCGGCCCCGTCGGTGCGGGGGACGGCGCCGTGCCGGGAGGCTCGGTCGCGGGTGCCCGGCTGTCCGCTCTGCTGTCCCAGGTGAGCCGGTCGGGGGTGCCGTGGCCCAGTTCGATCGGGCGGGCGGTCCAGCCGTGCAGGTGCTGCTGGGTGTGGAGCACGCGCCGGACGCCCTTGCGGTCGCCCAGGGCGACGCCGTAGTTGACCCGGCCCATGGACTCGACCAGCAGATCGAGGCGTGCGCCCTCGGCCGGGACGGGGATGTCCGGGAGTTCGGTGGTGCCGTCGCGCTCCAGGACCCCGGCGTGGGTTCCGTCGACGTAGACGTGGGCCCGGTCGGCGAGGCCCTGGGCCGAGAGCGGGTACGGCTGCCGGGGTCCGGGGATGCGGGTGCTGTAGAGGACCAGTCCGTGGGGGGTGCCGAGTTCCTCGAAGGACGGGGGCAGGGCGGCCCGCGCGGTCGGGCCGGCCAGGGTGTCGAGAGTGTCGGACAGGCGGAGTGATGCGGTGAGTTCGACGCGGGTGGGCGGCAGGAGGGGGGCGGGCGGTTCGGGGTCGGGGAGCGGGCCGTCCGCGTACGGGGCGAGTGCCTCGCGGAACGCCCAGAACTTCTTCGTCGTGGCGCCGCGTTCGTCGATCGGGGCGTCGTAGTCGTAGGAGGTCACCGTCGGCAGATAGCGCTCGCCGGTCGTGGGGTTCTCGGTGTTGGCGCCGGCCCAGGTGGCGAAGTTGGTGCCGCCGTGGGCCATGTAGAGGTTGACGGAGGCCCCCGCGTCGAGGATGTCGGTGAGGGTGGCGGCGGCGTCCTCGGGATCGCGTACGACATGCTCGGCGCCCCAGTGGTCGAACCAGCCGCACCAGAACTCCATGCACAGCGGCGGGTCGTCGGGCCGCAGGCGGGCCAGTGAACGGAAGGCGTCACCGGCGCGGCTGCCGAAGTTCACGGTGGCCAGGGTGGCGGGCAGGGTGCCGCCGGTGAGGAAGAAGTCGTCGGGGCCGTCGGAGGTGAACAGCGGTACGTCGATGCCCCGGGTGCGCAGTCCGTCGGCCAGGTGCTGGAGGTAGCCGGTGTCGGTGCCGTAGGAGCCGTACTCGTTCTCCACCTGGACCATCAGGACGTTGCCGCCGCGGGTGGTCTGATGGGCGGCCAGCAGCGGGACGAGTCGGTCGTACCAGCGGTCCACATGGGCCAGGTAGGCGGCGTCCCGGCAGCGCAGGGCGCGGACCTCGGGGTCGGCCGACAGCCACCAGGGCAGTCCGCCGTTCTCCCATTCGGCGCAGATGTAGGGCGAGGGGCGGACGATCGCGTGCAGGCCCTCCTCCCGCGTGGTGTGCAGGAAGCGGTCCAGGTCGGCGATGCCCGAGAAGTCGTAGGCGCCGGGGCGTGGCTCGTGGAGGTTCCACGGGACGTAGGTCTCGACGGTGTTCAGGCCCATCGCGCGCAGCATCCGCAGCCGGTGCGGCCACTGCTCGGGCAGGACGCGGAAGTAGTGCAGGGCGCCCGAGAGCAGGCGCAGCGGGCGGCCGTCGAGCGAGAAACCCTCGGGCGAGATCGTGAACATGAGCGCTCTCCTCAGGACAGGCCGTGGCTCCGGGCGGGCGGCACGCCGGTGGGCGGGACGGTCGACTCGCGGATGTTCAGTACGGGGAGGATCGACACGCGGTGGGCCGGGCGGTCCGGGGTGGCCAGGCGGTGGACGAGCAGGTCCACGGCGGCGGCGCCGACCGCGCGTTTGGGCGGGGCGACCGCGGTGAGCGGGATGTCGGCGAGGGCGGCCACCTCGTCGTCGTAGGCGACGAGCGCCAGCCCGCGGGGGATGTCGACGCCGCGGGCCCGCAGCCGCTGGAAGGCGACGATGGCGTCGTGGTCGTTGTGCACGAGCGCGGCCGTCAGCGTGCCGCTCACGGCTCGGTCCGCGAACGCGGAGAACAGGCGCTCGCGTTCGGCGGGGTCGGTGTGCGGCGCCGGCAGCCGGAACACGGCGGCCTCGCCCGGCGGCAGTCCGACGGCGGCCAGCCCGGAGAGGTAGCCGTCCAGGACGAGTGCGGCGTGCGGACTGTCCTCGCGCAGCAGCAGCGCGATCGGTTCCCGGCCCGCCTCGGCGAGATGGCGTACGGCGATCCGCGCGCCGTGGGCGTGATCGGTGACGACGCGTTCCTCGCCCCAGGCGTCGGTGTCGGGGCGGCGCTCAATGAGGACGTGGGGCACTCCGGTGCCGGTGGTCGGGTCCGGCGGGCCGCACGGAGTGATCAGCAGTCCGTCCACGCCGTCCTCCACCATCCGCCGGACCTGGGCGCGTTCCTCCTCGGGGTCGTACTGCGAGATGCCCAGCACCAGACGGATGCCCCGCTCGGCGGCGGCTGCGCGGGCGCCCTTGATGATCTCGGGGAAGTAGTAGTCGGCGGCCGGGACGATCAGTCCGAGGACGAGAGGGCGGCCGTCCGCCCGGGCGACGCGCGGCGGCACGGCCGGGGTGACGGCGACCGGGTGCGCCCGGGGCCCCGGCAGTCCGGCACGCAGTACGGCACCGCCGTGCACCCGGGTGAGGAGCCCGCGTTCGGCGAGGGACTCCACGTCGCGGCGGACGGTGATCGCGGAGACGCTCAGGACCTGGGCCATCTCCGAGACCCGGAGGGAACCCCGCTCACGCAGGCGTTCGAGGATCGCCTGGTGCCTGTCTTCGGCATGCACGTGAACGGGCTCCCCCGTGTCGTCCGTCGGGCAGATCAGGAGCCTAGCGGCCCGGTGATCGAACACGAACGTTTCTGCTCAGACAATCAGGCACATGAGCATGGGGGTACGGGTGGCTCTCGGCGGGAGGCTCTCCGCAGGTGGCTCTCCGCGGGCGGACTTCGGTGTGCGGACTTCGGTGTGCGGACTTCGGTGTGCGTCGCCGAGGGCCTCCGGCGGGTGCTCGTCATCGGAGGCGCCTCACCGTGTCGCGCTCCAGGAGTGGGCCACGTCCACCACGACCCGGTCCGTCAGCACCTGGACTCGGAAGGGGAGTCGGCCCCGGACGCCGAGGCCGATCTGGGTCTCGCCCTCGAAGCTGCCGGCGAAGCGGGCGTCCTGGAAGGTGCGGTAGCCGGTGAGGCTGACACCGGGCAGGGGTTTGCCCGGTCGGCCCGGGTAGGTGGCTTCGCCGGTGGCGGGGGCGTAGGCGGGCGCGGCGACGCGGACCTCCAGGATCGCTCCCCCGCCGACGGGGATGTGGGTGCCGGAGCCGTCCTGGTGGAGGCGGTCGACGTAGCGGACGAGGTGGCCGAGGCCGGTGCCCGCCCCGGGGACGTCGATGACCATGCGGTCGTAGCAGTCCTGGCGGCCGGTCCTGACGTCGGTGACCGACGCCGTCGTCGTGGCGGTGCGGGTCTTGTCGAGACTGCCCCAGCCGGTCGGGCAGGCCGACGCCGTGGAGGCGGTGGCCGCCGGGGCCGCCGCGCCGACGGGCGCGGCCACCATGACGGCGGTGGTGCTCAGCAGAGCGAGCGCGGCGAGCACAGATCGTTTGCGTGCCATGACATCCCCCTAGGGAGGGCGATATTGGGATGTGTACTTGGACACCCCATATCGCCGGATGGTTGCACGTCCCGCGAACCCACTTGTTCGATCCCCTACCGACGTGTGTCCGATGCCTTTGCGATGTGTGCGATCCCCTTGCGTGCGGGTTCAGTGGCCTCTGAACGCTTCTTCCAGCCACCACGCGCCCCGGTCGCGGGTCACCTTGGCGTCGATCAGCAGGGGCGCGGAGCGGGGACCGGCGAGCCAGTTCCCGACTCCCTTCAGGTCGTCGGCCGAGCGGACGGTGAGCGTCTCGAAGCCGTATCCGCGGGCCACGGCGGCGAGGTCGGTCGGCGGGAACTCCACGGTCCCCAGGGGGTGTCCGTCCGGGCCGAAGTGGTGGACCTCCGCGCCGTAGGAGTCGTCGTTGTAGACCACGACCACCATCGGCAGGCCCAGCCGTCGTACGGTGTCGAGTTCGGCGGCGCCCATGAGCGCGCCGCCGTCGCCGAGGGCGGCCACGGGGAGCCGGTCGGGGCGGGCCAGGGCGGCGCCGATCGCGGTGGCCAGGCCGAGGCCGATCGACTGGAACGCCTGGGTGAAGCAGAAGCCGTTCTCGTCGGGCGCGGAGAGGTACACGCTCGGGTAGCCCATGAAGTTGCCCGAGTCCACGCCGATCACCCGCTCGGCGGGGAGGAGGGTGTCGAGGACGATGCTGAGGGTGCGGGGGTCGATGCGTTCGTGGGTGCTGTCGTCGTCGTAGGGCACATCGCGCCAGTGGGCGCGGGCGGCGATGGCGGCCCCGGTCTCCGGGGTGCGGTAGCCCTGGTGGGTTCCGGTGTCCGTCTCCAGGACGCGTCGCGCGGTGCGTTCCACGTCGCCGGTGACCCCGAGGTCCACCGGGCGGTGGGCGCCCAGGGCGGAGGGGACGTCGTCGATCTGCGCGACCTTGGTCCGCGGGCCGATCAGCCGGCCGTGGCGCATGGTCCACATGTTCAGCGCGCAGCCCCAGCCGACGATCAGGTCGGCGCCCTGCACGAGTTCGGCGGCCAGAGGGGAGGCGAAGCCGCCGGAGACACCCAGGGACCAGGGGTCGTCGGGGAAGAGGCCGCGGGCGACGGCCGAGGTGGCGAGCAGGGCGCCGTACCGCTCGGCGAGGGCCGTGAGGGCGTCCCGGGCGGCCGGGCCGCGGGCGCCGCGCCCCGCCACGAAGACCGGGCGGCGGGCGTCCGCGAGCAGCCGGGCGAGGGCCGCGGTGTCGGCGTCCGTCGGCTCGACCGGCTCGCGCGCGGGAGGCGGTCCGAGCCGCTCCGCGGCGGTGGGGTCGGGCACCTCCTCGGACTGCACGGTGAGGGGGAGGGCGAGGACGACGGTGGTGCGTCCGGCCACGGCGGTGTTGATCGCTCCGCCGGTCCGTTCCACCGCGTCCCGGGCCGAGGTGATCCGTACGGTGGTGGCGCCGACGGCGCGGACGAGCGCTTCCTGGTCGAGGTGGAAGTTCGACCGGGGTTCGGTCGCCTCGGGGGCGAGTACGACGAGCGGGGTGCCGCTCTTGACCGCCTCCGTGATGCCGGTCAGGGCGTTGGTCAGACCCGGCCCCTGATGGACGGTGAGTGCGGCGACCCGCCCGCTCGTACGCGCGTACGCGTCGGCCATGGTCGCCGCGCCGCCCTCGTGCCGGGCGGCGACGAAGCGGGCGCCGGCGGCGATCAGGGCGTTGGTGACATGGAAGTTGCCCGAGCCCACCACCCCGAAGACATGGTCGACGCCGGACGCCGCGAGGGCCCGGCCCACCGCCTCCGCGACCCGCATCAGCGCTCCACCAGGGCGAGGACCCGAGCGGGGGAACCGGACCCGGTGACGATGGGCAGGGGTCCGGCGATCACGACGGCGCCGGTCGGCGGCAGCGCGGCCAGATTGCGCAACTGGGTCAGCCCGTACTTGTCGCTGCCCATGAGGTAGGAGTGGCAGGGGAACACCGGGTCGAAGGAGTGGGCGCCGCCGGCGTCGGTGCCGACCGTCTCCACGCCGAGGCCGATCACCGGTGACTCCTGTGCCACCCAGCGGGCGCACTCCGGGGAGAGTCCTGGGGTGTGCGGGCCGTTCTCGTCCGCGTTGACGAACGTCTCCTGGCTGTGCGAACGGGCGTCCCAGCCGGTGCGCAGCAGCAGCCAGCCGCCGTCGGGCAGCGGCCCGTGCTCCGCCTCCCACGCCCGCACATGGTCGACCTCGACCAGGAAGTCCGCGTCCCGCGCCGCCTCGGCGGTGAAGTCCAGGACGGCGGCGGGGGCGATCAGCCGGCGGGCGGGGACGGACGCCACGTCGTCGAGTTCCTTGCCGGTGACCCAGTGGTTCGGCGCGTCGAAGTGGGTGCCGGTGTGTTCGCCGGTGCGGAAGTTGTTCCAGTACCAGGCGGGTCCCCGGTCGTCGTAGCGGCTGATCTCCTCCAGTTCGAACACGGCCGTCTGACCGAATTCCGGGGGCAGTTGGATGATCGGGGTGGACGACGACAGGGGCGAGGTGAGGTCCACGACCTCGATCGACCCGCCTCGCAGTGCGGACACGAGCGCGGCGAGAACGGACGACGGCTCGGGCATGTGGTGCCTCCCTGGCATGACGGACGACGGACGACAGACCGGCGCGAGGGGCAGGTGGGTGCCACTTCGAAGGACAGCATCGCAGCCCGGGGCGGTGTGTGCCGGTCGCCGGCCGACACGGGGCGCCCGCGTACCTCGGATCAGTCCCCACGAAGGCGGCGTCGTGGGCGGGGCGGCGTCGTGGGCGGCGTGGCGTCGTGGGCGGGGCGGGGCGGCGTGGCGTCATGGGCGGCGTGGCGTCATGGGCGGCGTGGCGTCATGGGCGGCGCGGCGTCATGGGCGGCGCGGCGTCATGGGCGGCGTGGCGTCCGCCAGTACTGTCGTCTGCCCTCGTCCCGTACGGCCACGCCGAGGCGGTTCAGTTCCCGGCGCAGTTCGTGGGCGTCGGCGCTGTCGTCCTTCTTGCGTGCCTCGGCGCGGGCGATCAGCAGGGCGTCGGCGCCCTCGGGCAGGCCGGGGGTGCCGGGGACCCAGCGGCGGAAGTCCTCGCGGTACGGGTCCTCGTCGGCCCAGGCGTACCCGTGGGCGCGGAATGCCTCGGCCACCTGGCGCCAGGACAGGCCGCTGCGCTCCCGCGCGTGTTCCCTGCCGTCCGGGTCGAGCAGCACGAGCTGTCTGCCGTCGCGGACGGCCAGGGCGATCCGGTCCGCGGTGAACTCCTGGTCGCTGTCACGGACGGTCAGGACGACGCGTTCGGCGTGGACGGCGACGGTCAGCGCCTCATGGACCGCGAGGAAGCCGACCAGCAGTCCGAGCAGCCCGCCCACGGTGATGCCGCCGAGGGTGAGGCCGGGTTCGGGAACGGAGGTGATCAGTTCGGCGGGGCCCTGGAGGGGGGCCCACGGCAGTGCGGTGAGCCATCCGGCGAGCAGGGTGATCAGCCAACCGCCACCGAGTCCGCACCCGACGCAGACGAACACCGTGAGCCAGGCCGACTCCGCGATGACGGTCGTCCCCCCGGCGGTCCGCTCGCCCGGTCCCCGGCGCCGTTCCGCCGCGGGCCGCTGCCGCTTCACCCTGTCCATGTGCCTCTCGTCCCCCGATGTGTGGCCGTCGCCGGTGCTCGTTCGCTCACCGGTGGCCAGGTCGTCAGATCGCGGTTCGAGTGTGGCGGCCGGTGGGCGCGATCCGCCATCGGCCGTTGGTCTACGGCGCCGCAACTTTGGTAGCGGGCCTGCACTAATGTGGCGCGCATGACGCGACGACTCGCCGAGGTGGCCCGGAAGGTCGGGGTCAGCGAGGCCACGGTCAGCAGGGTGCTGAACGGCAAACCGGGGGTCTCCGAGACCACCCGGCAGTCGGTGCTCTCCGCGCTCGACGTGCTCGGCTACGAACGCCCCACCCAACTGCGCGGCGAACGCGCCCGGCTGGTCGGGCTGGTCCTGCCCGAGTTGCAGAACCCCATCTTCCCGGCGCTGGCGGAGGTGATCGGCGGCTCCCTCGCCCAGCAGGGGCTCACGCCGGTGCTGTGCACCCAGACCAAGGGCGGGGTGTCCGAGGCGGACTATGTGGAACTGCTGCTTCAGCAGGCGGTGTCCGGGGTGGTGTTCGCGGGTGGGCTGTTCGCCCAGGCCGACGCCCCGCACGACCACTACAAGCTGCTCGCCGACCGGATGATCCCGGTGGTGCTGGTGAACGCGGCCATCGCCGACCTCGGGTTCCCGTGTGTCGCCTGCGACGACGCGGTGGCCGTCGACCAGGCGTGGCGGCATCTGGTCTCGCTCGGGCACGAGCGGATCGGGCTGGTCCTCGGCCCGCTGGACCATGTGCCCTCCCGGCGCAAGCTCGCGGCGGCCGAGGCGGCGGCGCGGCAGTCGGGCCGGGAGCTGCCCGGGGAGCGGGTGGAGCGGACCATGTTCTCCCTGGAGGGCGGTCAGGCCGCGGCGTCCCGGCTGCTGGAGCGGGGGGTCACCGGGATCATCTGTGCGAGCGACCCGCTGGCGCTGGGCGCCGTACGGGCGGCCCGCCGAAGGGGGCTGGAGGTTCCCGGTGGGGTCTCGGTGGTCGGGTACGACGACTCCGCGTTGATGAGCTGCACCGAACCGCCGCTGACCACGGTCCGTCAACCGATCGAGGCCATGGGCCGGGCGGCCGTGGAGCTGCTCTCCACCCAGATCCAGGGCGGTGACGTCCCGCCGGGCGAGTTGCTCTTCGAACCGGAGCTGGTGGTGCGCGGCTCGACCGGGCAGGCACCGGGCTGAACGACCGTGGTCCAATGGGCCGGCACACGGCGGAACACGGGGTGGAGCGGACGTGCTGAGCAACGGTGGGGACACGGCGGGGAGTTTCGGACCGCTGCAGGACGGTGACCCGCGACTCGTCGGCGGCTACCGGCTGGTGGCGCGGCTCGGCTCCGGCGGGATGGGGCGGGTGTATCTCTCCCACACGCCGGGCGGGCGGGCCGTCGCGGTCAAGGTGATCCGGCCCGAGCTGGCGGAGAACGCCGAGTTCCGTACCCGCTTCCGGGCCGAGGTCACGGCCGCGAGCCGGGTGCACGGGCTCTACACCGCCCCGGTGGTCGACAGCGACACCGAGGGACCGGTGCCGTGGTGCGCGACGGCGTACGTGCCGGGTCCCTCCCTCGCGGACGCGGTACGGGACCATGGGCCGCTGCCCGTCGACACGGTGCTGCGGCTGGTCGCCGGGGTCGCCGAGGCGCTCCAGGCGGTGCATCGCGCGGGGGTCGTGCACCGGGACCTCAAGCCGTCGAACGTGCTGCTCGCCGCGGACGGACCGCGGGTCATCGACTTCGGGATCGCGCGGGCCACGGACACCACGTCGGTGACGCAGAGCGGGATGGCGCTGGGAACGGTCGCGTACATGGCGCCGGAGCAGGTGCTCGGCGGGGAGGCCACGTCGGCGGCCGATGTGTTCGCGCTGGGGCAGACGGCCGTGTTCGCGGCGACGGGCAGCGCCGGGTTCGGGGGCGGGGACTCGCACGCGGTGCTGTACCGGGTGATCCACGAGGAGCCCGATCTGGGCCGGGTCCCGCCCGAGCTGCGGGAACTGATCGCCGGGTGCCTGCGCAAGCCCGCCGGTGAACGTCCCGCCCCCGCTGAGGTCATCCGCGCCGTCCAGGCGATCCAGGCGCGGCGCGGCGACGAGGCCAGGTTCGCGTCCGGCGCGTGGCTGCCGGGCGTGCTGGCGGCCGGGGCGGCGGCGATGGCCGCGAGCGCCGATCAGGCCCGGGGCACGGGGGCGACGGCGACCGGAGCCTCGGGTTCCGGGGCGTTCGGGGCGGCCGTGGGGTACGCGCCCGCGGGCCCGGGGGTGGCCGCCGGTGCCGGTACGGGGTACGCGCCGACGGGGCCGGGAGCCGCCGGGGCGCCGGGACAGTACGCCGGGGCTCCTTGGCAGCAGCCGCAGCAGGCGGCGCAAGCACAGCAGCCACAGTCCCAGCAGTGGCCGTCCCAAGAATGGCCGTCCCAGCAGCCGTCCCAGCAGGCGCAGGAGCATCAGCCGCACGCGTACAGCCCCCCTGCACCTCAGCCCTACCGACAGCAGCCCCCGGGATCGCAGCAGCCGGTGCCCGGGCACGACGGACCTCATTCGGCGCGGACCGCCCCCGTGGACGCGGGCGGTGGCCGTCGCCGTCGGGCGCCGGTGTGGCTGCTGTCCGCCGCCGCGGTGGTGCTGGTGGCGTGCGGTGCGGGGGCCGCGGTGCTGTTCATGCCGAACGACCGGGACCGGGTCGACGACCGGGCCCAGGAGCTGGCGTCCACGCGCACGGCCGAGCGCCCGCGGGAGTCCCCGTCGGTGTCGCTGGAGGCGTCCGCGCGTACGTCGAAGAAGCCCGAGCGGGGCCGGTCGGCGCAGCCACCGCCGCCCTCGGGTGCGCCGAGTGCCTCCCGCGAGGCGACCTCCGCGCCCCCGGCCGCCGCCTCCCGCGAGCCCGCCGCGCCCAAGGGCCCGACGGCGGTGTCGTACCCGGGACTGCGGATGACCAGGAGCCAGGACCTGTATCTGGCGGACACTCCGGTGCGGCCCGAGGCGGACACCGGGTCGGCCGACGAGGATCTGACCTACGCCGTCTACTCCTCGGGCGCGGTCCTCGCCCCCGGTACCGACTCGGGCAGTTCGCTGGCCCTCCTTCCGGCGGGCCGCGCCGGGAGCCTCCAGGCGTGCAGGGCGGCGACCGGATTCAAGAGCTACCTCTGGGTCGCGGAACTCACGCCCGGCCGGCAGATGTGTGTGATCAGCGGAACCGGACATGTGGGGCTGGTGACGTTCCGGGGCGCCTCGGGGACGCCGTCGGCCACGCTGGACGTGAAGGTGTGGCGCGGCGGGGCGTGAGGCGGCCGGACGGCGGGCGGCTCCTCCGGTGGCACGTCCCGGCTGGCGCGGGGCCGTGGGTCCGGGCAGCGTGGGTGCGGAGACATCGACGCTGAGCGAGGTGGCCATGGGTTCCTCTGACCCGGTACGTGTCCCGGTACGTGAGCCGGTGCGACGGGTGGTCGTGGGGGTGGACGGTTCACCGACGTCGCACGCGGCGCTGCGCTGGGCGGCCGGGTACGCGCGGGAGACCGGGGCGGTCGTGGAGGTGGTGTACGCCTGGGACACCCCGTCGTCGGCCGGCTGGACCGGGCCCGCGATCGATCCGGAGTTCGATCTGGAGCAGGCGCACGAGCGGTTCGCGGCCGAGTTGCAGTCGGTCTTCGGCGACGAGCGTCCGGCCGGGCTGCGGGAGGTGCTCGTGGAGGGTGACCCGTCGGAGGTGCTGATCCGTGCCTCGGAGGGCGCCGACCTGGTGGTCGTGGGCCGTCGGGGGCGGGGCGGGTTCGCCCGGGCGATGCTGGGCTCGGTCAGTCAGCGTGTCGCCCAGCACGCGGCGTGTCCGGTGGTCGTCGTACGACCGGAGCAGACACCGGACGCCGTGCGGTAGGTGCCGCCTGCGGTCGTTCGTAGGCGGGTGCGGTGTGCCCGTGCGGTCCCGGCTGGCGCTCCGACCGCCCTTCGGGTAGACCCGTCACGTGCTGTTCCGTCAACTCGAATACCTGGTCGCCCTCTCCCGTGAGCGTCACTTCGCCCGGGCCGCCGACCTCTGCCGTGTCTCCCAGCCCGCGCTGTCCGAGGCGATCCGCAAGCTGGAGGTCGAGTTGGACGTGCCGCTGGTCAGACGGGGGCGTACGTACGAGGGGCTGACTCCCGAGGGCGAGCGGATCGTGGTGTGGGCCCAGCGCATCCTCGCCGACCGGGACGCCCTGAAGGACGAGGTCGACGCGTTGCGCACCGGGTTGGGCGGGCGGCTGAGGGTCGGTTCGGTGCCGACGGCGTCGGGGGCGGTCTCCCTGCTGACCGGCCCGTTCTGTGTGGCGCATCCGCTGGTCACCGTGGAGATCAGCTCGGACCTGCAGGCCGGGGACATCCTGCGCCGGTTGAGGGACTTCGACCTCGACGCGGGCCTCACCTATCTCCACGAGGAACTCCCGGACGGCTTCCGCACGGTTCCGCTCTACGACGAGCGGTACGTCCTGCTGACCACCGTCACCGCTACAGCCGGCGCCACCGCCGGTGCCGGTGCCGGTGTCGATGGCTCCGGGCAGCGGCCGACGGCCACGTGGGAGGAGGCCGCGCACCTCCCGCTGTGTCTGCTGTCCCGCGCGATGCAGGGCCGCCGGATGGTGGACGGGGTGTTCGAGGAGGCGGGGCTGCGACCGGAGCCGAGGGTGGAGACGGACTCGGTGGGGACGCTGTTCGCCCATGTCAGGACGGGACGTTGGGCCAGTGTCGTCCCGCACGCCTGGCTGCATGTGTTCGGCGTGCCGCCCGGTATGAGGGCGCTGCCACTGGTCGAGCCCGCGCGTACGGTGCCGGTGGGGTTGGTGACCGTGGCGCGCGAGCCGGAGTCGGTGATGGCCCGGGCGCTGACCGACCTGGCCCAGGAGGTCGACGTGGCGGGGGCGCTGGAGCGGCTGCCGGACACCCCTTAGAGGCGGGGCCCGGCCGGTTCCAGTCGTACGAGCACCGCCTTGGACGTGGGGGTGTTGCTGATGTCGGCCACACTGTCCAGCGGTACGAGGACATTGGTCTCGGGGTAGTAGGAGGCGGCCGAGCCGGGGGTGGTGGGGTAGGCGACGACGCGGAAGCCCTCCGCCCGGCGTTCGCGGCCGTCGTGCCAGAGGCCGACGAGGTCGACCAGGTCGCGGTCGGCGAGGCCGAGACGGTCCAGGTCGGCCGGGTGGACGAGGACGACCCGGCGGGCGTTGTGGATGCCCCGGTAGCGGTCGTTGTGGGCGTAGGGGACGGTGTTCCACTGGTCGTGCGAGCGCAGGGTCTGGAGCAGGAGGTGGCCCGGGGGTACGCGCGGCATCGTGAATGCGTTGCGGGTGAAGACGGCTTTGCCGCCGGGAGTGCGGAAGACGCCCTCGTTGACGGGGTTGGGCAGTCGGAAGCCGCCGGGCCGTGCGACCCGGGCGTTGAAGTCCTCGAAGCCGGGCACCACGCGGGAGATGCGGTCGCGGACGGCGCCGTAGTCGGCCTCGAACTCCTCCCAGGGGATGTCCGGCGCGGTGCCGAGGACACGGCGGGCCAGGCGGCCGATGATGGCGACCTCGCTGAGCAGATGCGGGGAAGCGGGGGCGAGCCGGCCGCGCGAGGCATGCACCTCGCTCATCGAGTCCTCGACAGTGATGAACTGTTCGCCGGTGGCCTGGATGTCCCGGTCGCTGCGGCCGAGGGTGGGCAGGATCAGGGCGGTGTCACCGCAGACGGTGTGGGAGCGGTTCAGCTTGGTGGAGATGTGCGCGGTGAGCCGGCAGCCGCGCATCGCGGCCTCGGTGACCTCGCTGTCGGGGGTGGCGCGGACGAAGTTGCCCGCGACGCCGACGAACACCTTGGCGCGGCCGTCGCGCATGGCCCGGATGCCGTCGACGGAGTCCAGTCCGGGCCGGTCGGGCGGGGTGAAGCCGAACTCGCGGCCCAGCGCGTCCAGGAACGGCTGCGGCATCCGCTCCCACACGCCCATGGTGCGGTCGCCCTGGACGTTGCTGTGTCCGCGCACCGGGCAGACACCGGCGCCGGGGCGGCCGATGTTGCCACGCAGCAGCAGGAAGTTGACGACCTCCCGGATGGTGGGGACCCCGTGCTTGTGCTGGGTCAGTCCCATCGCCCAGCACACGATGACCCCGCGGCTCTCCAGGACCATCCGGTGCACCCGCTCGATCTGTTCGCGGCTGAGCCCGGTCGCCTCGACGACGGCGTCCCAGGACACCTTGCGGGTCTGCTCGGCGAACTCGGTGAAGCCGGTGGTGGAGGTGGCGATGAAGCGGTGGTCGAGGACGGTGCCGGGCGCCGCGTCCTCGGCCTCCAGGAGCAGCAGGTTCAGCGCCTGGAACAGGGCGAGGTCACCGCCGGGGCGGATCTGGAGGAACTCGTCGGCGATCCGCGTGCCGCGGCCGATCACCCCACGCGGTTTCTGCGGGTGCTTGAAGCGGATCAGCCCGGCCTCGGGCAGCGGGTTGACGGCGACGACCCGGCCCCCGTTGCGCTTGGTCTCCTCCAGGGCGGTGAGCATACGGGGGTGGTTGGTGCCGGGGTTCTGGCCCACCACGAGGATCAGGTCGCAGTGGTGGATGTCGTCCAGCGAGACGCTGCCCTTGCCGATGCCCAGGGTCTCCTGGAGGGCCGAACCGCTGGACTCGTGGCACATGTTGGAGCAGTCGGGGAGGTTGTTGGTGCCGTAGGCGCGGACGAAGAGCTGGAGCAGGAACGCGGCCTCGTTGTTGAGTCGGCCGGAGGTGTAGAAGAGGGCCTCGTCGGGCGAGTCGAGGCGTCGTAGTTCAGCGGCGAGAAGGCCGAGGGCTTCGTCCCAGCCGATGGGTTCGTAGTGCGTGGCGCCGGGGCGTTTCACCATGGGTTCGGTCAGCCGGCCCTGCTGGTTGAGCCAGAAGTCGGATTTCGTGTCCAACTCGGCGACCGAGTGCTCGCGGAAGAAGTCGGCGGTGACCCGGCGAGAGGTCGCCTCGTCGGCGATGTGCTTGGCGCCGTTCTCGCAGTACTCGTTCTTGTGCCGCGCGCCCGGCGCGGTTTCGGGCCAGGCGCATCCCGGGCAGTCGAAGCCCTTGACCTGGTTGATGTTCAGCAGCGTCAGCGCGGTCCGCCGTACGGAGGTCTGTCCCAGCGCGTACTCCAGCGCGTGGGCCACGGCGGGCGCGCCCGTCGCCCACTCCTTGGGCGGAGTGACCGTCAGATCGTCGTCAGGGTCCTCGATGCCGGTCATCGCGTTCCTCTTCTCGCCGGGGGCGGAATTGCCGACGGGGCAGCATCCAATGCGTTCGAGGAGGCCGTCAAAGAGGTGGCGCCGATCGCTTGATAAGCACCGTCGATCGCGTATGGGGTCCGGGTCAGTCGCGGGCCTCGGCGGCGGCCTTCAGTTCCCTCAGCCATGCCTCAAGGCCCATCCCCAGGTGCTCGGTCGCGGTCGGGATGTCGGCCTCCACCTGGTCGCCGGTCCAGGTCTCCTCGGTGTGGACCCGGACGCCGCCCTTCACCTTCTGGAAGGTCCACAGGTGGACACCCCGGTCGATCCGGAGTCCCTCGCCGACGGCCGGGCCGCTCCACAGGAGGCACTTCTTGTTCTTGACCTGCTGGACGGTGGAGGTGATGTCCAGCGTGGTGGCGGGGGTGGTGGGGGTGGCCGGCACCGGGGTCGTCCACACCCACTGGGTGCCCTTGCGGAACGGGCCATGGCCGACGCGCTCGGAGGTGAGGACCGGCGACTGCCAGGACGGCCAGCGCTCGACGTCGGTCTGGAGCTTCCAGATGGTGTTCAGGGAGGCGTCGATGACGATGTCCGTCTCGTAGCGGATCAGGGCGTCCCGGTCGACGCCCTGGCCCCGGCAGGTGGGCCGGTTGCCGTGGTGGCCGGAGTGGGCCTGGGCGGGCAGGACGGTGCCCGCGAGGACACCGGCGACGGCGAGCGAGACGGTGAGGGCTGCGGCACGGCGGTGGCGGAGGGTCTGCATGGTGTTCTCCCTGGTGTCGAGGGTCTGTTGACGGGTGGGGTGTGCGGTCGGTCCGGTGGGCGGCACTCGGCGGCGGCCCGCGCGGTGAAGGGTGACGTCAGCGGCGGCCGGCCCGGCGCAGGCCGACGATCAGCGCGACGGACGCGGCGACGACCAGTCCCACGAACCCCGGGTGGAGGTCCTGGGACAGGCTCGGCGCGGGGTCGGCCCGGGTGAGCCAGATGACGAGGGGGACCGTGTAGGTGGCCGCGAGCAGCGCGGCGGACACCCGCACCGCCGTGTCACGGACCCGGAGCAGCGACCCGATCGCGGCGACGGCGACCGGCGCGACCGCCACCAGGGCGAACCCGCCCGCCACCATCACGGGCGCCGCCCAGGCGGCGACGGTCACGGCCAAGGGGGTGGGGCGGGCGCCTCGACCGCCACGGGCACGGGTGGGTGACGGGACGGTCGATGTCATGGGATTCCCCTCGTTCAGCTCAGCTAGATGTACTGCCGTTCGTTAGAAGTTGTAACGCAGAGATTCTGTGAGAGTCAAGAGCGTCAGTGATAACCTCTCACTCACCTTGAGGGTGCGGATCCCACCGCGGCACACCAGCAGCCCACCAGCAGGACACCGGCATGAAAGGGCGGCAGCCATGGCCGACACCGGCACGACCCCGCGCGAGCGCTACCGCGCCCAGGTGCGGACGGAGATCAAGACCCACGCGTGGGAGCAGATCGCCACCGCCGGAGCCTCCGCTCTCTCCCTCAACGCCATCGCCAAGCAGATGGGCATGAGCGGACCCGCCCTCTACCGGTACTTCGCCAGCCGGGACGACCTGATCACCGCCCTCGTCCGGGACGCGTACCGCGGTCTGGCGGACACCGTGCGGGCGGCGGCCGGGTCCGGCGCCGACCTGCTCGGACTCGCCCACACCCTGCGCGCCTGGGCGCTGGACGACCCGCAGCGCTACTTCCTCGTCTACGGCACGCCCGTGCCGGGCTATCACGCGCCGGACGACATCACCGAGATCTCCGACGAGATCATGACGGCCCTGCTGGACGCCGCCGTCGCCCACGCGCCGGCGGCCACCGGGTCACCGCTCGAAGCGCATCTCGACGGCCCTCGTCAGTGGGCGCCGGGCCATCGCGCCGACGCCGCCGCCTCGGCCAAGGCCCTCACCTTCTGGACCCGGCTGCACGGAGTGCTGTCCCTGGAACTCGCCGGGCACTTCCAGGGGATGGGCCTCGACCCGGCCGTACTGTTCGAGGCGGAGGCGGAGAGCCTCCGTAGGCCCTGAACCGACACTGATCCGGTCCTGAGCCGGCCCTGATCCGGCCCTGATCCGGCTCTGAGACGGTCCTGAGCCCGCACCGGTGCCGCACCAGTGCCGCACCGGTGGTCGACACCTGCCGCGCCCTACGTCATCCGCCCCCGAGGTCCGGCAGACCCCGCAGCGCGTCCAGGACGACCCGGACCGCGGCGCGGGGCGGGGCGCCGCGGCGGACGGCGGCGGTGATCGTACGGGGCACGGGCGTGGCGAGTTCCCGGGTGGTCACCCGGTGCCGGTCGCCTACGGCGAGGCTGGGCAGCAGCATGATCGACAGTCCGGCCTCCACATGCTCAAGGCCCAGCATGTAGTTGCTGAAGCGGCAGACCACCCGGGGTTCGAAGCGGGCCTGGCGGCACAGTCGCAGGGCGAGGTTCGCCATGTAGGACTGGGGCATGTCGAAGGCCCAGGGCTCGTCCGCGCAGGCGGCGAGGTCGACCGGGCCGCGTCCGGCGGCGGGGTGGTCGGGGGGCAGGACCAGCACGATGTGATCGGTGGCCAGTGGGACGAGGTCGAGATCGGGGCCGAGGGGCAGATCGTGCACGTCCGTCGTGGTGACGATGACGTCCGCGTCGCCGACCCGCAGCGCGGGCACGCTCTCGTGCGGCTCCAGTTGCAGCAGTTCCACGTCCAGGTGGGGATACGCGCGGGCCAGCCGGGTCACCGCGGGCACGGCCACCGTGTGGATCGCGCTCTGGAAGGCGCCGAGCCGGACCAGTCCGGCGGGCTCCGCGCCGAAGCCGCGCAGTTCGGTCTCCACGCTGTCCATGTGGTCGAGGATGGCGCGGGCCCGCCGCGCGAGGATCAGTCCGGCGGAGGTCAGTCGGACCCGGCGGCCGGTGCGTTCGAGCAGTTGGGTGCGGGTCTCGGTCTCCAGCACGGCGAGTTGTTGGGAGACGCCCGACGGGCTCAGATTGGCGGCCTGGGCGACCGCCCGGACGGTGCCGAGGGTGTCGAGCTGGACGAGCAGGCGCAGCCTCCAGGGGTTCATCACACCCCCATTGTTGTGCGGTTTTTCCGAACAGCACAGCCGGGATCGTTTGATGGACGTGCCGCTCGGGCGGTCCTACGGTCGGGGCATGACGCCCTCCCCCGGAACCTCCCCCACGCCCCCGTCCGCCCCGTCCACCTCGTCCGCCTCGTTCAACCGGACCACGGCTGACACGGCCGCCTTCTGGTCGGACGCCGAGCGGCATCTCGTGCGCTACGGCGGCGGCGCGTTCACCCCGGAGATCATCGAGCGGGCCGCCGGAAGCTATGTGTTCACCGCGGACGGCCGCCGGATCCTGGACTTCACCTCCGGCCAGATGAGCGCCATCCTCGGCCACGCTCACCCCGAGATCGTCGCCACGGTCCAGCGGCAGGTGGCGAGCCTCGATCATCTCTACAGCGGGATGCTCAGCCGCCCGGTGGTCGAGCTGGCCCGGCGGCTGGCCGGCACGCTGCCCGCGCCGCTGGAGAAGGCGATGCTGCTGACGACGGGCGCCGAGTCGAACGAGGCCGCGCTGCGGATGGCCAAGCTGGTCACCGGCAAGCACGAGGTCGTGTCGTTCGCGCGTTCCTGGCACGGGATGACCCAGGCCGCCGCGTCGGCCACCTACAGCGCGGGCCGCAAGGGCTACGGGCCCACCGCGCCCGGCAACTTCGCGATCCCGGTGCCGCACGCGTACCGCCCCGACCTCACCACCGCCGACGGCGCCCTGGACTGGCGACGTCAACTGGACCTCGCCTTCGATCTGATAGACGCCCAGTCGACGGGCAGCCTGGCCGCGTGTCTGGTGGAGCCGATCCTCAGCTCGGGCGGCATCATCGAACCGCCGCCCGGCTACTTCGCGGCCCTCCAGCACAAGTGCCGGGAGCGCGGCATGCTGCTGATCCTCGACGAGGCGCAGACGGGACTGTGCCGCACCGGCACCTGGTACGCCTTCGAACGCGACGGCGTCGTCCCCGACATCCTCACCCTCTCCAAGACACTCGGCGCCGGGCTGCCCCTCGCGGCTGTGATCACCAGCGCGGAGATCGAGCAGGAGGCGTACGACCGCGGCTTCCTCTTCTTCACCACCCATGTCTCCGACCCGCTGGTGGCCGCGGTCGGCAACACGGTCCTGGACGTCCTGGTCCGCGACCGGCTGGACGAACGCGCCCGGACGCTCGGCGCGTTCCTCCGCGAGGGCCTGACCGATCTCGCGGGCCGCCACCAGGTGGTCGGTGACATCCGCGGCCGGGGTCTGCTGGCCGGTCTGGAACTGGTCGTGGACCGCGAGAGCGGGCGGACCTCGGACGAGCTGGGCGCCCAGGTCACCCGCCGCTGCCTCGAACTCGGGCTGCACATGAACATCGTCCAGCTCGCCGGGATGGGCGGCGTCTTCCGTATCGCCCCGCCGCTGACGGCGACGGAGGAGGAGCTGTCGCTGGGCCTGGAGATCCTGGACCGGGCGATCGGTGACGTATCCCGAAGCCCAGCTCTCTGACCGGGGGCTCGCCTAGCCGAGGAAGCTGAGCCGGACCTTGCGTTCGGGGTTGTCCCGGTTGGTGTCCACCAGGCACACCGACTGCCAGGTGCCCAGCTCCAGTCGGCCGCCGACCACGGGCAGGGTCGCGTGCGGGGGGACGAAGGCCGGCAGGACGTGGTCACGGCCGTGACCGGGGCTGCCGTGCCGGTGCTGCCAGCGGTCGTCGGCCGGGAGGAGGGTGTGCAGGGCGGCGAGGAGATCGTCGTCGCTGCCCGCACCCGTCTCGATGACGGCGATCCCCGCCGTGGCGTGCGGGACGAAGAGGTTGAGCAGTCCGTCCCGGCCGGCCGCCGCCTCGCGCAGGAAGGTCTCGCAGTCGTGGGTGAGGTCGTGGACCCGCTCCCGCGAACCGGTCGAGATGTGCAGCACTCGCGTCGTGAACGTGTCTGGCATGCGTCCCATCCTGACCCACGGACCGGTCTTCCCGCGCGTCAACGGGCCCGCGGGAGGGCGGGGGAACCCGACGGGCGGGGTGCGGACGCGCGGGTGTAGTGGTCGGCGATCTCGTCGCTGGTGGTCAGCCAGACTCCGGGGTGGTCGGCGACGTACTCCAGGGCCTGGTCCAGGTAGGTGTGCCGGAACGGCTGCCCGATGACGAAGGGGTGCAGTGCCAGTGCCATCACCCGGCCGCTGTCCGCCGAGTCGGCGTGGAGCTGGTCCAGTTGGTCCTTGACGACCTGGACGAAGTCCGGGCCGGTGAACCCCTTGCCGACGAAGAGACTGATGTCGTTCAGCTCGACCGAGTAGGGCACGCTCAGCATTCCGGGGACGTTCAGGGGGTAGGGCTGGTCGTCGTTGGTCCAGTCGAGTACGTAGTCCAGGCCGAGTTCGGCGAGGAGTTCCGGGGTGTGGAAGGTCTCGGTGAGGGCCGGTCCCATCCAGCCCCGGGGCCGGGTGCCGGTGGTCCTCTCGATGCTGTCGACGACCTCGGTCAGGTAGGTGTGCTCCTCCTCGCGGGTCATGCCGGTCTGGAAGAGGGAGTTGTTCCTCCCGTGGGCGAGCCAGGCCCAGTCCCTCCTCCGTCCGGCTTCCACGATCTGCGGATAGCGCTCACCTGCATCGGAGTTGAGCAGCGCGCTGGCGCGTATCCCGTGCCGGTCGAGGCTCTCGATCAGCCGCCACACGCCGACCCGGGGGCCGTAGTCGCGCCAGCCGTAGTTCAGCGGGTCCGGCGTCAGTGCCGCGGTGTCCGGGAAGGTGCTCGTGGCGGGACGGTCGATCTGGTAGTGCTCGATGTTGAGCCCCACGTAGAAGGCGACGCGGGCGCCGCCGGGCCACTGGATCGGCTCGCGGCCGGTGATCGGGCTGTAGTCGTAGAGCTGGTGGTCCATCAGTGTCACCCCATGGCTGCCGGTTTCCCTGTCCGTGGATACGCTCGGACCTTCACATTGATGTGAAGGTCAAGGGAACCGGTCTTGTGGGGTCGATCACATGCGTATCGGAGAGCTGTCGGATCGCACGGGCACGTCCCGTCGGCTGTTGCGCTACTACGAGGAACAGGGGCTGATCGCCGCCCGCCGGTGCGCGAACGGCTACCGCCAGTACGACGAGCGCTTCGTGGACCGGGTCGTCCAGATCAGAGGTCTGCTCGACGCCGGGCTGCCGACCCGGATCATCAAGCAGATCCTCCCGTGCCTGGACAAGCCCCGGACCATCTACTTCTCCGACGCCACACCGGAGATGCTGGCCACGCTGGAACGCGAGCGTGACCGCATGACGGAACGCATCCGGTGTCTGTCGCGCAACAGGGACGCCATCGCCGAGTACCTGGACGCGGTACGCGGCGAGAACCCCCCGGGCCGCGCGTAGCCCAGCGCTAGCTGCTGCGTCCCGGCAGGTCCCGGCGGTGTTGTGCGGAGGCGAAGCCGAGCCAGGTGTGCCGGTTGCCGGCCCAGCACCAGCCGACCTTCGGGGCGTTGCGGCGTTCGCGGCCGTCCCGGCCGGTGCCGTTGCTGATCCAGATCGCCGGGGTGCGGGCGTCCAGGGTGCCGCTGGGCTTGCGCAGCCGGGAGCCGATGGTCATGAAGCAGTGGTTGCGCTCCAGGGCGGCCGGCTGCTGGATCACCCAGTGGAGGCCCTCGGTGAGCAGGAGCGGCGTACGGGCCTGTTCGGTGAGGGCGGGCAGCGCCTCGTCGGGGCTCCAGTTGGCCATGTGGTCGCCGCGGTCCACGTCGGTGAGGAGGTAGAGCGGGGCCTCGGGGGGTGCGATCGGGGCGAGCGGGGTGAAGTCGTCGACGTCGGGCATGTCGATGACGACGAAGCCGGGCTTGTCGTCGCGGCGGAGCAGCGGTGCGAGCACCGAGGCGGGGGCACGGTCGGGGTGGACGGCGAGGAGGGTCCGGGCGTCGCCCTGTTCGTCGCCCGCGTCGGCCTGGGCGGCCCGGGTGGCGTCCCGAAGCTCGGCGGCGGACAGGCCGGCGATCTCGTGGACCCCCCGTGCGATCAGCCGCTCGGCCTGCGCGCCCAGCTCCGGGAGGGAGGTGCCGAACGGAGAGGCAGGGGTGGTGGGGATGGCGGGGGTGGCGGGGATGGCGGGGGTGGATTCGGGCAACGGTGCTCCCAGCGGCGGTGATGTGGACGGACCCGGGAGGAACGAGCCTGCCGGGCGGAATGTTCCCGTGCTCGCGCCGGCGAGGGGAGAGCGGCGGGGGAAGATCCATGCCCTCCCCATAGTTAGTAGAAGCGTGAACAACACACGTGAGGTCGAGGTGGTCGTCGTGGGCGCCGGTCAGGCGGGGCTGTCCAGCGCCTTTCACCTGCGCCGGGTCGGGTTCGAGCCGGAGCGTGACTTCGTGGTGCTCGACCACTCCCCCGCGCCGGGCGGCGCCTGGCAGTTCCGGTGGCCCTCACTGACGTACGGCAGGGTGCACGGGATGCACGCGCTGCCGGGGAGGGAACTGACCGGCGCCGACCCCGCGCGGCCGTCGTCCGAGGTCATCGGCGAGTACTTCGCCGACTATGAGCGGGCCTTCGATCTACGGGTGCGGCGGCCGGTGGACGTGCGGGCGGTGCGGGAGGTGCGGGAGCCGGGTGGCGAAGCCGACGACGACCGGGCGGGCGGGGGCGAGCGGGCCGGTGGGGGCGAGCGGGCCGGTAGGGGTGAGCGGGCCGGTAGGGGTGAGCGGGCCGGTAGGGGTGAGCGGGCCGGTAGGGGCGGGCTCGGGCGGCTGTCGGTGGAGACCTCGGACGGGATCTGGTCGACCCGGGCGCTGATCAACGCCACCGGCACCTGGGACCGCCCGTTCTGGCCGCGCTATCCCGGTCAGGAGACCTTCCGGGGGCGGCAGTTGCACACCGCGCAGTATCCGGGACGGCCCGAGGAGTTCAGCGGGCTGCGGGTGGTCGTGGTGGGCGGCGGGGCCTCCGGTACCCAGCATCTGCTGGAGATCGCCCCGTACGCCGCCGCCACGACCTGGGTGACCCGGCGTCCGCCGATCTTCCGCGAGGGTCCGTTCGACGAGGACGCGGGGCGGGCGGCGGTCGCGCTGGTGGAACAGCGGGTACGGGAGGGACTGCCGCCGCGGAGCGTGGTGTCGGTCACCGGGCTGCCGCTCACCGACGCGGTCCGGCAGGGCCTCGCGGACGGGGTGCTGGACCGGCGGCCCATGTTCGAGCGGATCACCCCGGACGGGGTGGAGTGGGCGGACGGTCGGCGGGTGGCCGCCGATGTCATCCTCTGGGCCACCGGTTTCCGGCCCGCGATCGAGCATCTCGCGCCGCTGCGGCTGCGGGAGCCGGGCGGCGGGGTCCGGCTCGACGGCACCCGCGCGGTCGCCGACCCGCGGGTCCAGCTGGTCGGCTACGGCCCGTCCGCCAGCACCATCGGCGCCAACCGGGCGGGCCGCTCGGCCGTACGGGACATCCAGCGGCTGCTGGGCGGGGACCGGTCGGCCGTCGCCGTGTGAGGTCCCGTCGCCCTGTGAGGTCCCGCCGCCCTGTGCGCGCGGGCGAGGTGCGCCCTGCCCGGCGTCACGCCTTGGCGGGCTGCGGGCTCTGGCTCTGGCTTGGGCTTGGGCTTGGGCTCCGGCTCTTCCGGAGCTTGTTGAACTCCGCCACATTGCGCTGGTGCTCGGCGTAGTCCGCGGTGAAGCGGGTGTCGCCGGGCTTGACGGTGACGAAGTAGAGCCAGTCCCCCGGGGTCGGGCTGATCGCGGCCCCGACGGCGTCCTCACCTGGGTTGTCGATGGGGGTGGGCGGCAGACCCATGCGCTGGTACGAGTTGTAGGGGCTGTCGATCCGGGTGTCGTCCAGCGTGGTGTCCAGGGTGCTGCGGTTGAGCGCGTAGTTGATGGTGGAGTCCATCTGGAGTGGCATACCGCGCTCCAGCCGGTTGAAGACGACCCGGGCCACCTTGCCCATGTCGGTCTTCGTGGCCGCCTCGGCCTGGACGATACTGGCGATGGTGACGGCCTGGTAGACGTTCATGGCGTTGCGCTGGGCGCCGGCGGCGATCGGGGCTCCGTTGAACTTCTTGTTCGCCGTCTCGACCATCTGCGCCAGCAGCGCCTCCGGTGTCGACTCGTCGCTCAGTGGATATGTCGCCGGGAAGAGGTAACCCTCCGGGTTGCCGTCGGCGTCGTTCGGCAGCTTGAGGCCGGCCTTGGTGAGGGACTTCTTGGTGGTGCCGGGGGCCAGTTCGAGCGACTTGTCGACGGCCGCGTAGACCTGGGTCGCGCGATACCCCTCCGGGATCACCAGCGAGGTGGGCTTGGCGGGCACCTCGTCGTCCAGGGTCAGCAGCGGCACCGCCACGGCGGTGCCGGCCACGACGGCCCCGGTCGCGAGGAGGGCGATACGGCCTCTGCGCGTCAGTCGGATCGTGCTCCGTGGCGGAGTGTTCATCTGCATGCGGGCACGGTAACCCGCATATCGTCACAAACCCGGCATATCTTCATCTTGTCGATGGTGAACTGTGCACGGGGCCGGCGGTGGGTGCGGGGGGGCCGGCGGTCGGGGCCCGGGGCCGGTCAGGACGCCGGTTCCAGTTGGGCGTCCCTGCGGGCCAGGGCGGCGTAGCGGCCGTCGAGGGTGAGCAGTTCGTCGTGCGTCCCGAGTTCGACGGCCTTGCCCGCCTCCAGGACCACGATCTGGTCGGCGTCCCGGACGGTGGACAGCCGGTGGGCGATGGTGAGGGTGGTCCGGCCCGCCGAGAGGGCGTCGATGGCCTCCTGCACGGCCTGCTCCGTCCGGGTGTCCAGCGCGCTGGTGGCCTCGTCCAGGATGAGCACCGGCGGGTCGCGCAGGATCGTGCGCGCGATGGCCAGCCGCTGCTTCTCGCCGCCGGAGAAGCGGTGGCCCCGCTCCCCCACCACCGTGTCGTAGCCGTCGGGCAGCGACGCGATGTGCTGGTGGATCTGGGCCGCGCGGGCGGCGGCGTACAACTCCTCGTCGGTGGCGTCCGGCTTGGCGAAGCGGAGGTTGTCGGCGACCGTGGCGTGGAAGAGGTAGGTCTCCTGGGAGACGACTCCGACTCCGCGCGCGAGGGTGTCGAAGGAGAGGTCGCGGACGTCGATCCCGTCGAGGGTGACCCGGCCGCCGGTGACGTCGTAGAGGCGGGGCACGAGGTGGCCCAGGGTGGACTTGCCCGCGCCGGTCGTGCCGACGATCGCGAGACTGCCGCCCGCGGGGACGGCGAGGTCGATGCCGTCGAGGACGGGGCGGCGGCGGTCGTCGCCGGGGGCGGGGTGGGCGCTGCCGGGTACGGGGGCGGGGTGGGCGCCGCCGGGTCCCGGGGCGGCGCTGTCGGGTCCGGGGGCGCCCTGGGCGTCGTACTCGAACCGGACGCTCTCGAAGCGGACCTCACCCTTGACTCGGTCAAGGTGGACCGGGTCCTGGCGTTCGGTGATGTCGATGGGCAGGTCCAGGTACTCGAAGATGCGCTGGAACAGGGCGAGCGACGCCTGGATCTGCACGCCGGTGCCGAGCAGGCTCACGGCGGGGCGGAACAGGCCCTGCTGGAGGGTGACGAAGGCGACGATGGTGCCGATGGAGACCGCCGGTCCGCCGGTGTGCAGGGCGAGGCCCGCGGTCCAGTAGATGACGGCCGGCATGGCGGCCATGACGACGGTGATGACCGCCATCCGCCAGCGGCCCGCCATGTTCGACCGGACCTCCAGGTCGACCAGGCGCTCGGACTCCCCGGCGAAGGAGTCGGTGAGTGAGCCGGAGCGGCCCATGGTGCGGCCCAGCAGGATGCCGCTGACGGAGAGCGACTCGGTGACCGTGGCGGCCATCGCGGCCATCTGCTTCTGCCGCTGGGTGGTTATCCTCCGGCGCTCGTCACCGACCCGGCGGCTGATCCAGACGAAGACCGGGAGCAGGGCGAGCGAGACGGCCGTCAGTCGCCAGTCGAGCGCCATCATCGCGACGACGGTGGCGACCACACTGGTGGCGTTGGAGACGAGGGAGGTCGCGGTGGAGGTGACCGTGGCCTGCATACCGCCGATGTCGTTGGCTATGCGGGACTGCACCTCACCGGTGCGGGTGCGGGTGAAGAAGGCCAGTGACATGCGCTGGAGGCGGCCGTAGACGGCCGTGCGCAGATCGTGCATGACGCGCTGGCCGACGGTGGTGGAGATGAAGGTCTGCAGGACACCGAAGACGCTGGTCAGCACGGCACTGAGAATCATGCCGAGGGCGAGCAGTGTGAGCAGCCCGGTGCGGCCCTGCGGGATCGCGGTGTCGAGGATCGCCTTCAGCAGGAACGGGGTGGCCACGGAGACCAGCGCCGCGGCTCCGACCAGCAGGCCGACGACCGCGAGCCGACCGCGGTACGGGCGGAAGAGGGCGAGGATGCGGCGCACCTCATGCGGCTGCGCCGGGGCGTCGCCGTCGGCTCTTTTCCGGACGGTCGAGTCACTGGGGAAGCGGGTCGGGGTCCGGGTCCGCGCGGAGTGATGTCCGTGGTCCATGTCACGGCTCATGTCGCGGTCCATGTCACGGCTCATGTCGCGGTCCATGTCACGGCTCATGTCCCCGTCTTTGCCACGGCTCATGTCACGGTCCGTGTCACGGCTCAAGTCGCCGTCGTTGCCGGGGTTCATGTCTCCGCGCAGGTCGCGGTTGATGTCTCGGTTCATGACAGGGTGTGTGTCTCGATTCATGTCGGGGTGCATGGGCTCCTTCGGAGGGGAGTCAATCAAGGTCTGGCGGAGCTTAGCTCATTGTTACCTATACTCACAATGAACTGAGTCCTGATATTGTTCCCACATGACCTCCCCCGATCCCGACGGCATGCTCGCCGAGCAACTGCTGCGGTTCACTCGCCGGGTCCATCGCATCCAGAAACGCCATCTGGAGCAGCGCGCCCTGGGCATCACACCGGCTCAGTCCCGGCTGCTGCGCACCCTCGCGCATTTCTCGGCACCGCCGCGCATGGCCGATCTGGCCGCCCGGCTCGAAGTGGTGCCGAGGGCCGTGACCACCCTGGTCGACGGGCTGGAGGCCAGCGGCAAAGTGCGGCGCGCACCCGACCCCGAAAGTCGCCGGGTCATCCGGATCGAACTGACCGAGGACGGGCGCAAGGCGCTGCGCGAGCTACGGGACGCGCGTCGGGCCGCGGCCCAGGAGATCCTGGCTCCGCTCACCGCCGATCAGCGCTCGCAGTTGGCCGGACTGCTGGACACGCTGATCGACGGAGGGCCCGTCGGCCCCTGCTGAGAGCCGGGGTGGGCAGGGATCGCCGCAGGTGAGAGCGGTGGTCAGCAGCGCCGACGGTCCTCCGTGAGCACCCCCTGCACCGAGGTGACCGTACGGTCGTGGCATCCGTCCGAGCCGTGCAGCCGGTAGCGCTCGGTCGTCGTGGCGACACCCTGACGTTCCTCGCGCGGCACGTTCACGGTGTAGGTGGCGTCACCGGTGTAGGTGTCGTCCAGTCGCGACCAGCCGGTCACCTTGCCGCCCCGGGCCCGGGTGACGGTGGCCCGGTCGCCGAGCGTCAATACGGTGCGCAGGCGGTCTCCGGCACCCAGGGTGGTGGTGCCGTCCACCAGGTAGGTGCGATGGGTCCGGGTGGTGACCGCCGGGCCGCGTCCGTCCGTGGTGACGGTCTCCCGGTCCGTCCAGGTGCCGTCGAGCACGTCGGTGCTCTCGTCGTCGCTCCAGCGGTGCACGGAGGTGTGGGCGAGCGCGCGGGTCACAGTGGTGGTGACCCGGCCGTGCGAGGTGTCGACATAGCCGGAGACGGTGAGCCGGTGGCCGCCCTCGGTGTCCACCCGGTGCCGCGGCCCGGGCGATCCGGGTGACCCGGGTGAGTAGGTCGAGGAGCCGGTCAGATCACCGGCCCGGTGCGTGGTGAGTCCGCCGGTCACCTTCCGGCTCCCGGCGTCCTGCCACACCAGCACATTGACCGGGGTGCTCCAGCCGCTCTGCCCCTCGGGCACACCGGCCACCGAGACCTCGACGCGGTGCGGGCGGCCGTCGTTGAGCAGCCCGGCGAACGGGGTCAGGTCGTACTGGATCGGCTTCACGTCGAGGGCGCGCGGGCCGGGGACGACGTACCAGAGGAACGGGTTGGACCAACCGCCGGTCCAGACGGTCGGGAACGGTGCCGCGATCCCCGCGAGCTTTCCGTCGACCGTCACTCGGACCTCGCGGTAGGGGCCCTTCTCGGTGCGGCAGGAGTAGGGGGCCGCAGTCGGTACGGTGAGGTACCAGTACTCCTCGCAGCCGCCGCCGGAGCCGGTCGCGTACACCTCGGCGACGACGCGCTCACTGTTGCGCGGGGTGGTCAGTGTCGTGCCGCCGGTGGTGCCCTCGGCGAGGGTGAGGACGCGGTCGGGGGTGTCGGCGCGCGGGGCGGTGCCCTCGTAGAAGGTGAGGGTGACTGTGACGTCGATGACGCCGGTGTAGGTGTCGTTGACGACATTGCCGATGAGCAGCTCGACGTCCTGGGTGCCGCGGAGGGTGTCCCGGTAGCGCGTGACATCCTTCTCGACGGACCACTCGATACCGTCGGGTGACGGCTGCGGTGTGGACGTACGGAGGATCTCGACCCCGCCGAGGCGGAGGTGACCGAGGCGGTCGTACTGACGCCCCTTCACCTTACCGTCCAGCCGGAGCACCACCTTGCTCCAGTCGTCGCCGCAGCCGTCGGGCGGGGTGTAGCGGCCACGGTGCGGGGTGAAGTCGCGGAACTGCGCCTGCGCGACCGTGATGGTGCAGGACTTGGTGTCCGGCCTGGGGACGGGCGGGGCGGCGGTGAGGGGGTCGTGCCAGTCGGTGCCGAACTCGGGGGGTATGTCGTGGGCGCCGGCCGCCGGTGCGGGGGCCGCGCCGATGAGGGTGCCCACGAGGAGGGTCACTCCGGTGAGCAGAGCCACAAGGAGCCTTTTTGTCATGCACGTGTTCTACGGGGGCGGGAGGCGGGGCCGCAATGAGGCATCCGGGGCCACGGGGCTCGGCACGAGTCACCCGGGCCGCAGCGGGGACGGCCGTCCCCGCCTCGCAGAACAGGCCGCTCCCGAGGCGGAAACCGGGTTCCCAAGTCGACCGAAACACACCCCTCCCGCCATGAGAAAACAGCTTGCCCCGAAGCGCCCTCCAGGGTGAACCTTGCACGGTTTGCTAGAGCCTTTTCACGGCGGGCGGACGTCACTCTCCGCACCCACCTGCCTACCTTCCCGATCCACCGCACGACACGAACCACTGGGACGCCATGCAGATCCAAGACCTTCCGTACCTCGATCCTGGTGTGCCGGACGCGCGATCGGGGCCCCGGTTTCTGAGGTGGCTGTTCCGGAACCAGTTGGGCGGTCAGCTCACGTCGCTGGCCTGGGGACTGCTGCACTTCGTCTCCGTCTCGGCCATGCCCTTCTGTGTCGGCCTCGCGATCGAGGCGGTCGTGGACCGCTCGGGGTCACGACTGGCGGTCGCGGGCGGACTGCTGGCACTGGCCGGGGTCGGCGTCGCGGTCGGTGACACCTTCCTGCACCGCACGGCGATCACCAACTGGATCACCGCCGCCGCGCGCGTCCAGCAGTTGCTGGCCCGCAAGGCCGCCCAGCTCGGCTCCGGCCTGACCCGACGGGTCGCGGCCGGTGAAGTGGTCGCCGTGTCCACGGGTGACGTCGAGAAGATCGGATGGTTCGTGGAGGCCCTGTCGCGGTTCACCGCGGCGCTGGTGACCATCGTCCTGGTCGCCGTCGGTCTGGTCGTCTACCAGCCCGCGCTCGGCGTCGTGGTCGCCGTGGGCCTGCCGGTGCTGGCCCTGTCGGTGCTGCCGCTGCTGCCGCGCGCGACCCGGCGGGCCGACGTCCAGCGGGAGAAGGCGGGCCACGCCACGGAACTCGCCTCGGACACCGTCGCCGGTCTGCGCGTCCTGCGCGGCATCGGCGGCGAGGAACTCTTCCTGGCCCGCTACCGCCGCGCCTCCCAGGAGGTCCGGCACGCCGCCGTGCGCAGCGCCCGCATGTGGGCGCTGATAGCCGCCATCCAGGTGCTGCTGCCGGGCCTGCTGCTGGTCGGGGTCGTCTGGTACGGCGTCGGACTGGCCCGCGAGGGCCGGATCACCGTCGGTGAACTGGTCACCGTCTACAGCGCCGTGATGATCCTCAGCTATCCACTGCGGCATTTCGAGGAGATCGCCATGGCGTACTCCTTCTCCCGGCCGTCGGCGCGGCGCGCCGCCCGGGTGCTGTCCATGGAGCGGGCCACCGACACGCGAGGGCTCCGGGAGCACCAGGTGCCCGCCGGGGAGCTGTACGACCCGGACACCGGGTTCCTCGCTCCGACCGGTCGGCTGACCGCGGTGGTGTGCGGTGACCCGGACGCGGCGGGCCTGCTGGCCGAACGGCTCGGCGGACACCCCTCCGAGCAGGGCGCCTCGGTGCTGCTGGACGGCGTGCCGCTGGACGAGCTTCCGCTGGACGCGGCCCGCACGGCCGTGCTGGTCCAGGACAAGGACCCGGTCCTGCTCTCCGGCACCCTGCGTGAACTTCTCGACGTCCCCGGCTCCGGCAAGGTCGACGCGAGGGCGGCGCTGGCCGCCGCGCAGTGCGACGACGTGCTGGCGGCGCTACTCCAGGGCTCGCTGGAGGTGACGGATCCGCTCGACGCGCACCTCACCGAACGCGGCCGGTCCCTGTCCGGCGGCCAGCGCCAGCGGCTCGCGCTGGCCCGGTCGTTGATCACGGACCCGGAGGTGCTGGTCCTGGACGAGCCGACCTCGGCCGTCGACTCGCACACCGAGGCCCGTATCGCCCACGGTCTGCGTGAGCTGCGCGAGGGCCGCACGACGGTGGTGTTCACCTCCTCGCCGCTCCTCCTCGACCGGGCCGACCACGTGGTGCTGGTGCACGACGGCAAGGTGACCGCCGAGGGCCCGCACCGCGAACTGCTGCGGAGCGAGCCGAGGTACCGGGCGGTGGTGACGAGGGAGACGGACGAGGAGAAGGAGGTGGATGCCTCGGCATCCGGGGATGCAGGTGGCTCGGCGTCCGGGGATGTGGGTGGCTCGGCGTCCGGGGACGTGGGTGCCTCGGCATCCGGGGATGTGGCGGCGGCGAGTGAATCCGCCTTGGACAGGTCCGACGAGGACAAGTCCGCCAAGGGCGGGTCGGCGATCGACGGGGCCGAGAGCGACAGGGACATGGCCGTGCGCGCAGGCGGCACCGGCAAGGACGTGACGAAGGCCGCGAAGCCGGTCCGGGACGACGTCGAGGTACTGGAAGACATCGAGGAGAGCGCATGATCGGCGTGGCGCCACCGGCGTACGACCCGGCGGCCCCGACGACCGCGAGCACCCTGCCGGTCGGGGCCCCGGCCACCGTGCGCGCGTACGTGACGGAACTGTTCCGCCGCCACCGAGTGGCCTTCCTGCTCCTCATGGGCGTGAACACGGCTGCCGTGATCGCGTCCATGGTGGGCCCGTATCTGCTCGGCGGCCTGGTGGAGCGGGTCTCCGACGGGGCCGAGGACCTCGGCTTGGAGCTGACCATCGGCCTGTTCGTCACCGCGCTGGTGATCCAGGCGGTCTTCGTGCGCGAGGTCCGGCTGCGCGGCGCGATGCTGGGTGAGCGGATGCTGGCCGATCTGCGTGAGGACTTCCTGGTCCGCTCGGTCGGGCTGCCGCCGGGCGTGCTGGAGCGGGCCGGCACCGGCGATCTGCTGTCCCGGATCACGACCGACATCGACCGGCTCGCCAACGCCATGCGCGAGGCGGTGCCCCAGCTGGCCATCGGCGTGGTGTGGGCGACGCTGCTGCTGGGCGGCCTGGTCGTCACGGCGCCGCCGCTGGGCGCGGCCGTGCTGCTCGCGCTGCCGCTGCTGATCGTGGGCTGCCGCTGGTACTTCAAGCGGGCGCCGCAGGCGTATCGCTCGGAGGCCGCCGGGTACGCCGCCGTCGCCGCCGCGCTGGCCGAGAGCGTGGACGCCGGGCGCACCATCGAGGCCCACCGCCTCGGCGCCCGCCGCACCGCACTGTCGGACCAGCGGATCCGGGAGTGGACCGCCTGGGAGCGGTACACGATGTGGCTGCGGTCGGTGCTCTTCCCGATCATCAACGTCACGCATGTGACCGTGCTCGGATCGGTGCTGATGATCGGTGGTGTCTTCGTCCTCCAGGGCTGGATGGACGTGGGGCAGCTGACCACCGGCGCGCTGATCGCGCAGATGCTGGTCGACCCGGTGGGTCTGATCCTGCGCTGGTACGACGAGCTTCAGGTGGCCCAGGTGTCGCTGGCCCGGCTGGTCGGGGTGCGGGACATCGAGCCCGACGCGGGCGACGACTCGCTCTCCCCCGAGGGACGCCATGTGCGGGCCGACCGGGTGGACTTCGGCTATGTCGAAGGCGTGGACGTACTGCGCAAGGTCTCCCTGGAGGTGCCGCCGGGCACCCGGCTGGCGCTGGTCGGCCCGTCGGGCGCGGGCAAGTCCACGCTGGGGCGGCTGCTGGCCGGTATCTACGGGCCACGTCGGGGTCAGGTCACCCTCGGCGGCGCCGAGCTGTCGGCGATGCCTGCCGAGCAGGTCCGCTCCCATGTGGCCCTGGTCAACCAGGAGCACCATGTCTTCGTCGGCTCGCTGCGGGACAATCTGCTCCTCGCGCGTTCCGAGGCGGTGGACGCGGAGCTGTGGGCGGCGCTCGGTGCCGTCGACGCGGACGGGTGGGCGCGCGCCCTGGACGGCGGCCTGGACACCGAGGTCGGCTCGGGCAGCCTGGCGCTCACCCCGGCCCAGGCCCAGCAGATCGCCCTCGCCCGGCTGGTCCTGGCGGACCCGCACACCCTGGTGCTGGACGAGGCGACATCCCTGCTCGACCCGCGCGCCGCACGTCACCTGGAGCGCTCCCTGGCCCGGGTGCTGGAAGGCCGTACGGTCGTCGCCATCGCCCACCGGCTGCACACCGCGCACGACGCGGATGTGATCGCCGTGGTCGAGAACGGCCGGATCAGTGAGCTGGGCAGCCATGACGAGCTGGTCGCCGCCGACGGGGCGTACGCGGCGCTGTGGCGGTCCTGGCACGGGTGAACGGTCATGAGGGGGCCCTCCCGGCCCAGGCTCCATCGCCCGGGGTCCATCGCCCGGAGATCCTGGCCCGGGTCCATTGCCTGGGGCTCCTGGCCCGGGGTCTCCTCGCCCGCGGACTCCTGGCTGGGGAGGCGGCCCCGGACAGGTGGGGTCAGGGCTGCCGGCTGCGGAGGCGGTCCCGGACCGGCGAGGCCAGGCTTCCCGGCTGGGGAGGCAGCCCCGGACCGGCGAGGCCAGGCTTCCCGCTGCGGAGGCGACCCCGGACCGGCGAGGCCAGGCTTCCCGGCTGCGGAGACGACCCCGGACCGGCGGGCCCGGGCGGTGGGGCGTGCGGTGTGTGCCTCACTCGGCTCGTGGGTGGGCCGTGACGCCTGCGCCCCGCCCCTGCTCCCCCGCCCCTCGGGCCGTGTGGCGTTGCGCGGTGCCGAAGGGGGGTGGAAGGCTGGAGAGCGGCACCGGTTCGCGCGTCGGCCGGGGAAACGCCCGGTTTCCCGCCGGGTGTGTCGCGCGCCCGGCCCCGCGGCCCACCCCGGCGGCGGCAAGCGGGGACCATCTCCACCACCTGGAGGTACCTGTGAACAGCTCCGAGGGCTGGGGAGACGACGTCTACCAGCCGGACGGTTCCGAGGTCCAGGACGACGCGGGACTGCTTGACGCGGAGGACACCCTGGTCGACGACGGTGTCGGCGACCCCCTCGACCGCGGCTGGTCCCCGCCTGAGCGGCCGTGGGCGGTGGAGCGCGACGATGTGACCGCCGCCGAGCGCCGCCGGGGCGAGACCCTCGACCAGCGGCTGTCCGAGGAGCTTCCGGACCGTCCCCGGCCCGACGGCGACGGCATGGGTGACACGGCCGGCACGGACGGCGAACTCTGGGACAACGAGGTCGGTGCCGCCCGCTCCGGCCGTCTCGTCGCCCCCGACGAGGGCGCGCACGAGGACGAGGAGAGCGCACTGGTCGCCACGGACGTCGGTATCGACGGTGCGGCAGCCTCCGCCGAGGAGGCCGCCATGCACGTCGTGGACGAGGATGCGCCACCCGGCTGACCCCGACTTCCTCCTATACTCCGTCCCCTTCCCGACGTCGTCACAGGAGTCGCCATGCAGCAGGACAAGCACCCCGACTACCACTCGGTCGTCTTCCGGGACCGTGCCGCGGGATACGCGTTCCTCACCCGGTCGACCGCGACCAGCGACACCACCATCGAGTGGGACGACGGCGAGACCTACCCCGTCGTCGATGTCGAGATCTCCTCCGAGAGCCACCCCTTCTACACCGGCAAGGCCCGCACGGTGGACTCCGAGGGCCGTGTCGCCCGCTTCGAGAAGCGCTACGGCACGGGTGGCGGAGGCGCCGCCGACTCGGCGTAGCGGCCTGGAGCCCTTTCCCTGGCCCGCCGCGCTCCTGCTGGCCTTGGGTACCGGGCGCCGGGCCGTAGCCGCGCCCGGGTGGCCCACGGCCGTCACCGCCGCCCTTCGCGGTCCGTCAGCGCATCGGAAGCAGCACGGCGGCGTCGCGCACCCCGGCCGACTGCCGCCCGGCCCGGCCCGAGCGGCAGCGCCAGGACTGCGAAGGAAGCCGCCACGACCGGTCCGTCGCGGCTGCGCGACCCCCGGAAGCCCGCCCCCGGGTTCGCCGCCGTCGCCGAGACCCTCGCGACGATCGAGGCACTCGCGAACACCGAGGCGCTCGCGTAGACCGACGCCGACCGCCCCGTGGCCCAGACCACCGGGCACCTGAGGTGCACGCCCGCCGGTCAGCCGTTCGGCAGTACCTGTCCGAGCCTCCCTCACGCGGCCGACCTCAGGAAGGCCGGTTGATCGGAGAAGCGGATCACGGGCGTGGCCACCTGGCGGGACGCCCCGTACCGCACGCCCGTCGAGCGGGCCGCCCTGGCAGTGCCGGCGGCCGTGCTCACACCCAGCGCAGACGGCGGGCGCGTCCCGGGCGCCCTGTACAGGGACTGATGGGTCACCCGGCCGGGCGGGTGGGGTGCGGCGGCGCGGGGCGGACCGCCACACCGTCCGCGGGGGTGTCCGGCTCAGATGACGTTGAGCGCCGCCGCCCCGCCCACTCCCCCGAGCAACATGAACGCCGGCATCAGCACCTTCAGTTCGACCCAGCTTCCCGCCCGGAACCGCAGGACCTTCGGCGGCCCCAGCGGGTACCAGCGCCGCCTGCCGATCGGGATGGGCCACAGGATCGGGCAGCCCGAGACGGTCAGCGCGTCCCCGATGTCGTGGACCAGGGCTCCCAGCACGATCGGCAGGCCCAGCCACAGGTACTCCTGGCCGGGGTCGGTGAACAGCCAGTCGGCGCCGTTGCCCGTCTTGTCCAGCACCCCGGCGAGGATCCACGCGCTCGTCGCCGCGAGCAGCCACACCAGCACATCGCTGCTGGGCCGCGCCGCCCGCCACAGCAGGCCCTCGATCGCCAGCACCATGTGCACGAAGAGGATCGCCAGCACCGCCCAGCGCCCGCCCGCTATGGCCAGCGCCGAGGCCCCGCCGCCGATCAGCACCGCCCACAGCCAGGTGTGGGTCAGCGTGCGGTGGCCGCCGGTGCGGCGCGGGTCGCCCTGCTTCTTGGTCGCCTTGTAGACGGCGTACGACAGCTTGTCGACGATCTCGCACAGGGCCCGTGAGATCGGTCCGAAGGCGCGCGAGATGGTGGCGGCCTTGTGGTCGAGATCGGGGGCGAGGGCGGCTCCGGCGCAGATCAGCGCCCCGACGAGCAGGACCGGCCAGGGCATCGCATGGCCTGCCGCCGCCGCGGCGGCGCCGACACCGAGCCAGGCGGCGGCCCCCGACAGTGAGTGTGCTGGTCCCATCATCGCCGCTGCCCGCCCCATTCGTCGTGTACCGCTGTCCAGTTGGCCGTGTGCGCTGACGGCACGTCGGCGACACAGCGTAGCGTTCGCGATCTTGCCGTCCGCAGCCGATTCCCCCCTGGGCCCGGACGCCAGGCAAGATGGGGGCGTGACCCTCATCGATCAGCTGCCGCGGACCGCCGACCCCGACGCCCTCTATGACGCCTTCGAGTCGTGGACGCGGGAGCGCGGTCTCACCCTCTATCCACACCAGGAGGAGGCGCTGATCGAGGCCGTCTCGGGCGCGAACGTGATCGTGTCGACCCCGACCGGCTCGGGGAAGAGCATGATCGCGGCGGGTGCGCACTTCGCCGCGCTCGCCCGTGACGAGGTCACCTTCTACACCGCGCCGATCAAGGCGCTGGTCTCGGAGAAGTTCTTCGAGCTGTGCAAGCTCTTCGGCACCGAGAACGTGGGCATGCTCACCGGCGACGCCTCGGTGAACGCCGACGCCCCGGTGATCTGCTGCACCGCCGAGGTCCTCGCGTCCATCGCGCTGCGCGACGGAAGGAACGCGGACGTCGGTCAGGTCGTCATGGACGAGTTCCACTTCTACGCGGAGCCGGACCGCGGCTGGGCCTGGCAGATTCCGCTGCTGGAACTGCCGCAGGCGCAGTTCGTGCTGATGTCGGCGACGCTCGGTGACGTCTCGATGTTCGAGAAGGACCTCACCCGGCGCACCGGCCGCCCCACGTCGATCGTCCGCTCCGCCACCCGCCCGGTGCCCCTCTCCTACACCTACCGGCGCACCCCGCTCACCGAGACGCTCACGGAACTGCTCCAGACCCAGCAGGCACCGGTGTACATCGTGCACTTCACCCAGGCGCAGGCCGTGGAGCGGGCGCAGGCGCTGATGAGCATCAACATGTGCTCGCGGGAGGAGAAGGAGCAGATCGCCGAGCTGATCGGCAACTTCCGTTTCACCACCAAGTTCGGCCGCAATCTGTCCCGGTACGTCCGTCATGGCATCGGGGTGCATCACGCCGGCATGCTGCCGAAGTACCGCCGGCTGGTGGAGAAGCTCGCGCAGGCCGGTCTGCTGAAGGTCATCTGCGGCACGGACACCCTCGGGGTCGGGGTCAATGTCCCGATCCGCACCGTGCTGTTCACCGCGCTGACCAAGTACGACGGCAGCCGGGTGCGGACCCTGCGGGCGCGGGAGTTCCACCAGATCGCCGGGCGCGCGGGCCGCGCGGGCTTCGACACGGCGGGGTATGTCGGGGCGCAGGCCCCGGAGCATGTGATCGAGAACGACAAGGCGCTCGCCAAGGCCGGCGACGATCCGAAGAAGCGGCGGAAGGTCGTCCGCAAGAAAGCACCCGACGGTTTCGTCGCCTGGAGCGAGGACACCTTCGAGAAGCTGATCACCTCCGAGCCGGAGCCGCTGACCTCCCGCTTCCGGGTCACGCACACCATGCTGCTGTCGGTGATCGCCCGCCCCGGCAACGCCTTCGACGCGATGCGGCATCTCCTGGAGGACAATCACGAGCCGCGCAAGCAGCAGATCCGGCACATCCGGCGGGCGATCGCCATCTACCGCTCGCTGCTGGACGGCGGGATCGTGGAGAAGCTGGACCAGCCGGACGCCGAGGGGCGGATCGTCCGTCTGACCGTCGATCTCCAGCAGGACTTCGCGCTCAACCAGCCGTTGTCCACGTTCGCCCTCGCCGCGTTCGAACTCCTCGACCCGGAATCGCCCTCCTACGCCCTCGACATGGTGTCGGTCGTGGAGTCCACGCTGGACGACCCCCGGCAGATCCTCGCCGCCCAGCAGAACAAGGCGCGGGGCGAGGCCGTGGCCGCGATGAAGGCGGACGGTGTCGAGTACGAGGAGCGCATGGAGCGCCTCCAGGACATCACCTACCCCAAGCCCTTGGAGGAGCTGCTCTTCCACGCGTACGACACGTACCGCAAGAGCCACCCCTGGGTCGGTGACCACCCGCTGTCGCCGAAGTCCGTCATCCGCGACATGTACGAGCGGGCGATGTCCTTCACCGAGCTGGTCTCGTTCTACGAGCTGGCCCGCACCGAGGGGATCGTGCTGCGCTACCTCGCCAGCGCGTACAAGACCCTCGACCACAACATCCCCGACGACCTGAAGTCGGAGGATCTCCAGGATCTGATCGAGTGGCTGGGCGAGATGGTCCGCCAGGTCGACTCCAGTCTGCTGGACGAGTGGGAGCAGCTCGCCAACCCGGAGGAGATGACCGCCGAGCAGGCGCAGGAGAAAGCCGACGAGGTCAAGCCGGTCACCACCAACGCGCGGGCCTTCCGGGTGCTGGTCCGCAACGCCATGTTCCGGCGCGTCGAACTCGCCGCCCTCGACCAGGTCGGCGAACTCGGCGAGCTGGACGGGGAGTCGGGCTGGGACGCCGACGCGTGGGGTGAGGCGATGGACAAGTACTGGGACGAGTACGACGACCTCGGCACCGGCCCCGACGCGCGCGGCCCGAAGCTGCTCGTGATCCACGAGGAGCCGGAGAACGCCCTGTGGCGGGTCCGGCAGATCTTCGACGACCCGAACGGCGACCATGACTGGGGCATCAGCGCCGAGATCGACCTCACGGCGTCCGACGCCGAGAGCCGGGCCGTCGTCAAGGTCACCGACGTCGGCCAGCTGTGAGCCCCGCCCCGGGGCCTTGAGGCGCTCCGCCAGAACGCCCCGGGCCCACTTCAGAACACCCGCACTCCGCACCAGGACACTCACGAGGACGCCCATGACGAATCCGGCCGAGAGACTGGTCGACCTGCTCGACCTGGAGCAGATCGAGGTCAACATCTTCCGTGGCCGCAGCCCGCAGGAGTCGTTGCAACGGGTCTTCGGCGGACAGGTGGCCGGCCAGGCGCTGGTCGCGGCCGGTCGCACCACGGAGGGCGACCGGCCCGTGCACTCGCTGCACGCGTACTTCCTGCGCCCCGGCCGGCCGGGGGTGCCCATCGTGTACCAGGTCGAACGGGTGCGGGACGGCAGGTCGTTCACCACCCGCCGGGTCACCGCGGTGCAGCAGGGCCGTACGATCTTCAATCTCACCGCCTCCTTCCATCAGCCTGAGCAGGGTCCTTTCGAGCACCAGCTGCCGCCCGGCCGGGTGGTCCCGGATCCGGAGTCGCTGCCGACGGTCTCGGACGAGATCCGTGAGCATCTGGGTGCGCTGCCGGAGCAGTTGGAGCGCATGGCGCGCCGCCAGCCCTTCGACATCCGGTATGTGGACCGGCTGCGCTGGACGCCCGAGGAGGTCAAGGACGCGGAGCCGCGCAGCGCGGTGTGGATGCGCGCGGTCGGGCCGCTCGGGGACGACCCGCTGGTGCACACCTGCGCGCTGACCTACGCCAGCGACATGACCCTCCTGGACGCCGTGCGCATCCCGGTCGAACCGCTGTGGGGTCCGCGGAGCTTCGACATGGCGTCGCTGGATCACGCCATGTGGTTCCACCGGCCGTTCCGCGCCGACGAGTGGTTCCTGTACGACCAGGAGTCACCGATCGCGACCGGCGGCCGGGGCCTGGCCCGGGGCCGGATCTACGACGTTCAGGGGCGGCTGCTCGTCTCCGTCGTCCAGGAGGGGCTGTTCCGGGCGCTGTAACGGCACCGGTCGGCGCCGGATCGTCAGCTTCTGCGGCGCAGCCAGCCCAGGAGACCTCGGGATTCCCTGCTCCCGCCGCGGGGCGTGGGGACGGCGGGGCGGTTGCAGTCCGGTTCGGATACGGGTGACCGGTGCGGAGGCGTTCCGTCCGGTGCCGGTGACGCCTGAGCCGCCTGGGCAGGTCGGGCAGGTCGGGTAGGCCGGGTAGGTCGGGCCACCTGGGTCGGATGGGTCGCCTCGGCAGGATGGGGCGGATGGTGGAGCTGGGGCGTACGCGGTTCCGGTCGTGGGGCCGGGTGCTGGGCGCGGGCCTCGGTCAGGGCCTGTGCCAGGTCGGTGCGGAGCCAGTCGATCTCGTCCGGGTCGCTCGCGGTCGTGATCCTTGTGACGAGGTCGGCCGTGCGCGACGCCGAGACCCGCACGGGCGGCAGTGGTCGGAGCCGGCCCAGATGGGCTTGTTCGTACGGGTCCTGCACGAGGTCCGAGACCAGGGCCGGATCGAGGAAGGACGCGAGGGCGGCGGTCTGCGCCCAGGCGTCGTCGCCCACCTGGCGCAGCAGGAAGCCCAGATGACGTCCCCGCCAGTTGCGCGCCCGCAGATCCAGCCCGGTGCGTTCCTGGCCGCGCAGGCCCTCGGGCAGTCGGCCCTTCAGATAGGGGGCGTTCTTCTCGTCGGCGGCGAACTGACGCAGCTCTTCCGCGAGATAGAGCCAGACCAGGGCGCCGTAGCGACTGAAGTAGAAGGAGACCGGGACCAGCAGGCCGAGCCGGGCGAGGCGGCTGAGCCGGACCGCGGGCACGTCCATGAGGGTGGCGCCCGTCGGAGCGGCCACCGCCCGGACGCTCTCCCGGAGGGCTTCCGGGAATCCGTTCTCGGACCGCAGCCGGTCGATCTCGGCGCGGGTGATCCGGCGGCCCGGTCCCGAGGGATCGGGCACCGACCGGACGCGGCCGAGGCCGAGGGCCAGCTCCAGCTCAGGACGTTTGAGGCCCAGTTCCCGAGCGGCGCGGGTCGTGGTCCAGAGCGCGTTGTCAGGTCGCGCGACGGTGTTGCCTGCCATGGTCGGTCTCCCCCGTGAAGTCTTGCGCTCACGCTCCGTGCGTTCGCGGTGACTCCACGGTACCCGCCCCGGCTGATCTCGTGGCAAGCCTGTGGATAACTCTGCGCTACGGGAGAAAACCGCAGGTCAGCCGTGGTCGAGCGGGCCGCGTTCGGGATGCCGGGCATCGACTGCGAGATGCTCGCCGACCCGGTTGACGAGCAGGGTCATCTCGTAGGCGATCTGGCCGAAGTCGGAGTCCGCGGCGCTGAGGACGCACAGGCAGCTGCCGTTCCCGGCCGCGGTGACGAACAGCACCGCTTCCTCGAACTCGACCATCGTCTGCCGTACGCCACCGGCGCCGAAGTGCCGGCCCGACCCCTTGGCGAGGCTGTGCAGGCCGGAGGCGACCGCGGCGAGATGTTCCGCGTCCTCGCGCCGCAGTCCGGTACTGGCTCCGGTGACCAGTCCGTCGTTCGACAGAACGAGAGCGTGCCGCACATGATCGACACGTTCGGTCAGATCGTCGAGCAGCCAGCCGAGTCCCTTGGTCTGCGCCATGGTCCGGTCTCCCGTGGTGACGTCGCCCCCTGGTGGAGATCCCCCGCAATGGAGGGACACCTCCGCCAGCCTTCCGCACCGGACGCCCCGCGGGCAAGCAGGATGGGGAGCATGGCAGAGAAGATGACCGACGAGGAATGGCGGGCTTTCGTCTCGCACGGCACCCGCACCGCCAAGCTGTCGACCGTTCGCGCCGATGGGAGCCCTCATGTGGCGCCGGTCTGGTTCGTGCTCGACGGAGACGAGGTGGTGTTCAACACGGGGAAGCAGACCGTCAAGGGCCGGAATCTGCTGCGGGACGGCCGGATCGCCCTGTGCGTGGACGACGAGCGGCCACCGTTCGACTTCGTGATTCTGCAGGGCCGGGCCCGGATCTCCGAGGATCTCGGCGAGCTGCGGCACTGGGCGGGGCGGATCGGTGCCCGGTACATGGGTGAGGAGCGCGCCGAGGAGTTCGGTGAGCGCAACGGGGTGGCGGGTGAGTTGCTGGTCCGTGTCCCGATCGACAAGGTGCTCGCCCAGAAGGAACTGGCGAGCTGATCCGGCCGCACGGACCCGCCCCGGCTCGGTGCTCCGGCCGGTGGGAGATCATGCGGGCATGAACGAGGACCGTACGCACACGCAGGAGTTCTTCACCGCCCGCGCCGCCGACTGGGACAGCCGCTTCCCCGACGACGGGCCCGTCTACGCCGCCGCCGTCGCCGAACTGGCCCTGCACGAGGGTGACCGCGTGCTGGACGCGGGCTGCGGCACAGGGCGGGCCCTGCCCTCGCTGCGGGCCGCCGTGGGGCCCTCCGGGGTGGTCGTCGGCGCCGATCTGACGCCCGCGATGCTGGAGGCCGCCGTACGGGCCGGACGGGACGAGGACGGCCAGTTGGTGCTCACCGACGTCTCCGCGCTGCCTTTGCGTTCGGGATCGCTCGACGCGGTATTCGCGGCCGGTCTCATCGCGCACCTTCCCCGCCCGGCCGAGAACCTGCGGGAACTCGCCCGTGTGGTCCGGCCGGGAGGGCTGCTGGCCCTCTTCCATCCCCTCGGCCGTGCCGCGCTCGCCGCCCGTCAGGGACGGCAGATCGCCCCCGACGACCTTCGCGCGCGGCCTCGTCTCGCCCCGCTGCTGGCCGACTCCGGCTGGCGCATGACGTCCTACGTCGACGAGGACACCCGTTTCCTGGCCCTGGCGGTCCGGGAACGCTGAGCCGGACCCCCGCGTCCTCTCACGGCTCGATCGCCCGCTCGCGCACCCGGCCGCCTCCGCGCGACCGAGGTCACAGCGCTTTCACCAGGCCGCCCCTCTTCTGTCGCGGAGCCTTCAACTCTACGTTGAGGTGCGGCGGCTGAAAGGGCGTCGAGCGCAGCTACGAGAGCAAGGGTGGTCGCATGTGGGGCAGGGTCCGCAAGTCCTGGAGCACGGTCCGCTACGCGTTCCGGACGGAGCGGGACACAGGTCGACAGGCCCGCTCGCACAACCTGTTCGAGGCCGCCGCCGCGTATGTGTCGGCCTGCGCCGAGGACGATCAGGAGCGGATCGAGGAGGCCGCGGGCTGGGTGTCGCCCGAGGCGTTGTCGTTCGGGGTGAACGAACTGGCGTGCCGCGCGGTGATAGCCCTCGCGCGCGAGCGCGACGAGTCGCCCCGGGCCGTGGCACGTGACCTGTTGGGGCTGCCAGCAGCCTGACGGAGCTATGCGGAGGCAACCGGAACCGGGCGGTCGATTCGCCCGGTCCAGCCGGATCGTCCCAGCTCCGGGGAGCCATGGCGGTCGTGACAAGGCGCCGCCGGTCCCACTAGGGTGCGCCTCCGTTGGACGAACCTGGGGAGGCTGGGATGGCCGGGACGGACGAGAACGCCGTCACCGCCGCTGACGACGCGCTCTATGTGCTCACGGCGGTACTGCTGACGCCCGCGCAGTTCCCGAGTGTTCTCGGCGACGACTACCCGGACGCCTGCGCGACGCTCGGCCTCGCCCCTCTGGCCGACGGGTACGGCCTGGTGCTGGGCCAGGACGGCGAGGGGGCGCGGTGGACCGTCGCCACCGACGATGTGTCGCTGGTGGCGGTGGCCGTCGCCGCCTGGGACTGCGGCATGGAGTACGACCTGTCGCCGGACGAGCGCTCGGTCGTCGCCGCGCTGCCGGGCTGGCCCCTCGCGGTCGCCGTCGCCGCTCCGGGCATCCCGGCACCGCACGACCCCGGCCCGGAGATCGCCGGAGGTCCCCCACTCAGCCCGCCGGACACTTCGGTCTGGGGTCCCGCCCAGCGCCGCCTGGGCGCTGACGAGATCGCGCTCCAGTGGACGATGTGGCGGGAGCAGATCGACGACGCCGACTTCCTGACGCCGGGCGGCACGGCGACGGCACCGGGCCCGTCCGTGGGGAGCCGCGAAGGGGAGGAGCAGGGAGAGGAAACGGCCGAGGCGGTCGGGGCGGTCGGAGGGGTCGGGGCGGTGGCGACTGCCGGTGGGGCGGCGGAGGCTGGCGGTGAAGCGGCCGAGGCTGGCGGTGGGGCGGCCGAGGCTGTGGAAGTCGCCTCGGAGGGTGGCGGCACCGCAGGGGCGGCAGCCGACCTCGCGGCGGCGGGCGAGGTCGTGGAGACCTGGTGGCAGACGGAGCCCTATGACGCCACCGCCAGCCAATCGCCGGGATCCGGCGGCTCCGGCGGCTCCGGCGGCTCCGGCGGCCCAAACAACCCCGGCACACCGGGCACACGGAGTAGGCCGAGTGGGCTGAGTGGGCTGAGTGGGCCGAGCACGCCCAGCGCGCCGAGCGCACCCGGCATACCGAGCCCGCCGGGCGAACCGGGCGCACAGAACGGCGCGCTCCGCCCCGGTCACAGCGGCATACGTCGTGTCCTGGCCGAGGCAGCCGCCTATGTGGACACGCCTCCGCCGCTCGGCCGGGTCCGCTCCTCCTTCGCCCCCGGTGACGCGCGCACTCTGCGCGCGGACGGCCCCGGCTGGTCCCTGGTGGCCCGCACGGACGACATCGCCTTCGTCCTGCTGGACGACGAGCCGGGCGAGGTCCTGCCGGTGGGACGCGGCCCCGAACTGCCCGGCCTGTTGGCAGCTCTGGACCGGATGGCCGTACGTCCTATCTGACCCTCCGGACGGCACCGGATCCACCGTCTGAGTCACCGCCTGCACCGGTCCGGTCCGCGTCCGCTCGGCGCAGCCCCGGGCACGCCCCCGACCTCAGTCCCGAACCCGTCGCCGGTCCCGGCCCCGGTGCCCAGCTACACCGTCGCCCCGCGCCCCTGCTCCGCCGCCCGTGACACGCACTCTCGCTCACCCCCGGGCGGCCGGGCAGCCGGTGCGCGCCTCAGCGACCCAACTCCTTGCGCGTGACACGACGCAGCCGACGGCGCTGCGCGGGGTCGAGCGTGAGGTACGCGGCGGCCGGAACCCCGAGCACGATCAACAACGCCACCCACCAGGGCAGCCAAATCAGCAAGATGATGCCGACCGCCACACCACCTGCGGCGATCTTGGCGTTCTTCGACATGGTGTCGCCTCCTTCGCGGCCACTGCCGCTCTCTGCTCTTCTGAACGGGTGGGTGCTCTCCGCGGTTCCGAACCACCACCCTGAGACACCCCTGACACGCACCCCGACTCATCCCTGACTACTCATCCCTGACTACTCATGCCTCACTGCTCCTCCCCGCGCCTCCGCCTTCGTCTCCCTCCCCCGTTCCGCCACTCGGGCTTCCTCGCCCCTCCCCTCACACAGTGACCCATGTCACGACTCTGACATGTCGGGAAGTCTCCTTCCATGCTGTACCCTCGGCGACTCCGCCCCCACGTAGTCAAATTTGAGGAGTACGGCATCTCCGCCATCACGCGTTCGCAGTCGGGCCGGCAGCAGCCGGACGCGGATTCGATCACAAGCTCAGCCCGCTGTATAGAGGAGTCCCCTGTGTCGCAGGCACATGACGCCGCCGCGTGTCAGGTCGAGTGGGAGCAAACCCATGTGTCCACTCTGTTCGAGTTGCTCGCCGAGCGGCTCTCCACGGCCCGGACAGAGCTGACGGAGGTACTCAGGACCCCGACCGAGGGCGCGGGGGAGGCGCACGCGCGCGAGGTCTCCGCCGCACGTCTGGCGAAGGAGATCGCACGGCTGGAGGGGGCCGAGAACGGGCTGGTCTTCGGCCGGATCGACCGGGCGGACGGCACGACCCTGCGGATCGGCCGGATCGGCTTGCAGACGGACGAGGAAGACCTGCCCCTCCTGGTCGACTGGCGTGCGAACGCCGCGCGGCCCTTCTACGAAGCGACGCCGATCCATCCCATGGGCCTGCGGCGGCGCCGGCACCTTCGCCTGGAGGAACGCGCGGTGGCCGCGGTCAGCGACGAGATCCTGGACGGTTCGACGCCGACCGCCCGGGACGTCGTAGGCGACGGACCTCTGATGGAGGCCCTTTCAGCGCGGCGTACGGGGCTGATGCAGGCGGCGGTCGCGACGTTGCAGACCGAGCAGGACAGGATCGTGCGCTCCGCCCACCGCGGGGTGTCGGTGGTCCAGGGCGGCCCCGGTACCGGCAAGACGGTGGTCGCTCTGCACCGGGCGGCCTATGTCCTGTACGCCTTCCCGCGCGTGGCCGAGCACGGTGTCCTGGTGGTCGGCCCGAACGCCCGGTTCCTCGCCTACATCTCCCAGGTCCTGCCCTCACTCGGGGAGAACGACGTCGTCCTGGCCACCTGCCAGGAACTGGCCGGGGTCTTCCCGGACACGGCGGGCCCACTCGATGTGGCGCGTCTCAAGGGCGGTGCGGCCATGGCCGACGCGCTGGCGGCCCTGGTCCGTGGCCACCAGGCTCCGAACGGCGGCTTCGCTGTGCGGATCGGCCACGAAACGATTCGCCTCACCCCTGAGGAGGTGGCAACAGCGCGCGACGCCGCCGTAGGCACGGGGTTGGGACACAACCCCGCGCGTCAGGTGTTCAAGGAACTCGTGGTCGATGCCCTCACCGACGCGCTGGAGCGCAGCACGGGCGACATCCTGGAGCGGATCGACGCCGAGGTCGCCCTGCTGACCGGCACCGACCTCGACCGGGCGGCGGCGGCCGACCTGCGTCAACTCGGCTACGACGAGGCGTCTGGCGCGGGGCCGGCCGACGAGTTCGACGCGGAGGCCGTCCGGGCCGGTCTCCTGGACGACGCCCATGTGGACCGCACGGTGGAGACACTGTGGCCGCGGCTGGTGCCCGGTGAGGTGGTGCGCGCTCTCCTGACGGATCCGGACACCTCCGCCAGATGTCTGCCCGGATTGACCGAGCACGAGCGGTCGCTCCTGCCGCAGGGCTCGCACGGCGGATGGACCGATGCCGACGTGCCCCTTCTGGACGAGGCGGTGCACCTGATCGAGGGCCCGCCGCGGCGTACGTACGGGTATGTCGTCGTCGACGAGGCACAGGAACTGACCGCCATGCAGTGGCGGATGATCGTACGACGCTGCCCCGGCAGGGCGATGACGCTGGTGGGCGACTTCGCTCAGGCGGGCCCCGTCACGACAGCACGTGACTGGAAGGAGGCGCTGAGCGCGCATGTCAGTCCGCGGTTCGACCTCCACACCCTGACCGTCAGTTACCGCACCACGCAGGAGATCCTGGAGAGCACCCGGGAACTCCTGGTACGGATCGCCCCGGACCAGGAGCCGACCCGTTCCCTGCGCCATGGTGAGGTTCCCCGCACCCTGACGACGCGACCGGAGACGCTGGTCGCCACCGTCCTCCAGGAGTTGGAGGAGCAGAGCGCCGCGCACCCCGGTGAGCTGTCCGGGGTGATCTGCGCGGATGGTCGGTGGGCCGAGCTGACGGCGGCGGGGGTCGCTGAGCATGCGCGCATCGTCCCTGCCTCCGAAGCGCGCGGGCTGGAGTTCGATGAGGTGGTCGTCGTGGATCCGGACGAGATCGCCGCATCCCGCCCCGGCGGGGAGCGGGATCTCTACGTGGCTCTGACTCGCGCCACCAAGAGACTGTGCGTCATCGACGTGCAGCCCGGGTGAGTAATCGCCCTCGGATGGCGGCGCACCGGCCCGCCGCCATCCGACCGGCGTCCGGCGTCCGGCGTCCGGCGTCCGGCGTCCGGCGTCCGGCGTCCGGCGTCCGGCGTCCGGCGTCCGGCGTCCGGCGATGCGACCTGAGTCTGTCCATCCGACCGGAGCCTGACCGTCCGACCGGCGTCCGGCCGTTCCTCCGGCGTCTGATTGCCCCTCACGACATGCCCACGACCAGGCGATTAGACCTAATCTTTACCTGTCTTTGGGCACCCTTGTATCTTGGGGTGCCACTTCACAGGGAGGGATCCAGGTTGGACGTCTCAATGACCATGTGGGTGCTCACGGTCGTAGGACTGTGTGTACTCATCGCGGCCGACTTCTTCATCGGCGGTCGCAAGCCGCATGAGGTCTCGATGAAGGAAGCGGGCACCTGGTCCCTCGTCTGGATCGTCCTCGCCGTGCTCTTCGGGATCGGCTTGCTGATCTGGGGTGACGGACAGGCGTCCGCCGAGTTCTTCGCGGGCTATATCACCGAGAAGTCACTCAGTGTCGACAACCTCTTCGTCTTCGTCCTGATCATGGCGAAGTTCTCGGTCCCGTCGATCTATCAGCCGCGGGTGCTGATGATCGGCGTGCTGATCGCGCTCATCCTGCGCGCGGTCTTCATCGCCGTGGGCGCCGCCGCGATCAACGCGTTCGCCTGGGTCTTCTTCATCTTCGGCGCCTTCCTCATCTGGACCGCCTGGAAGTTCATCCAGGAGGCGCGGGCCGGGGAGCAGGAGGACTGGGAGCCGGGCCGCGTGATGCAGGCCATCCAGCGGCGCGTGCCCTCCACGGACCAGTGGCACGGCACCAAGATGATCATCCGCGAGAACGGCAAGCGGATCGTCACGCCGATGCTGATCGTCATGGTGGCGATCGGCCTCACGGACGTCCTCTTCGCCGTGGACTCGATCCCGGCGATCTTCGGTCTGACCCAGGATCCGTACATCGTCTTCACCGCCAACGCGTTCGCGCTGATGGGGCTGCGGCAGCTGTACTTCCTCATCGTCGGCCTGCTGAAGAAGCTGGTCCATCTGTCGTACGGCCTGTCGGTCATCCTCGCCTTCATCGGTGTGAAGCTGGTCCTGCACGGACTCCACGAGACGACGAGCCTGCACGTGCCGGAGATCACGATCCCGGTCTCGCTGGGTGTCATCTGTGGCGTGCTGGTCATCACGACCATCACCAGCCTGATCGCCGCGAAGAAGGCGTCACAGGCCGGGGTCGAGAAGGACGAGAGGGCCGGGGAGGACGAGACGGCGGGGCAGGACGAGGCCGCCAGGAAGGATCAGGAGGCCGACAGGCGGGGCTGATCGCCTTCGCCACCCGTCGGTAGCCGCCAGCAGCCGTCAACAGTCGGCAAGCCGCGTCACCGTTCGGCAATCGCCGTTCGGCAATCGCGCATCCGACCGCCCCCTTCCCACGACATGGGAAGGGGGCGGTCGAGGTCTCGCGCTACAGGGTCTTGCTCAGACGGTCGGCGAGCAGTGTCGCGAAACGAGCCGGGTCGGTCAGGTCGCCGCCCTCCGCGAGCAACGCGGTCCCGTACAACAACTCGGCCGTCTCGGCCAGTGCCGGATCGTCCGCACGCTCCTCGTACGCTGCCTTCAACCCGCTCACCAACGGGTGCTCGGGGTTCAGCTCCAGGATGCGCTGGGCCGAGGGCACGTCCTGGCCCATCGCGCGATACATCTTCTCCAGGGCCGGTGTGAGACCGCTCATGTCGCTGACGAGGCAGGCCGGTGAGACGGTCAGCCGGGTCGTCAGACGGACCTCCTTCACCTCGCCAAGCACCTCGTTGAGCCAGCTCAGCACGGGGGCGTAGGCACCGGTCCGCTCCTCCGACGGCTTCTCCTCGGACGGCAGGTCGACCGCGCCGCGCGCGACGGACTGGAACTCCTTGTCGTCGTACGACCGGACCGCGTCGACCCAGATCTCGTCCACCGGGTCGGTGAGCAGCAGGACCTCGTACCCCTGCGCCTTGAAGGCTTCGAGATGCGGGGAGTTCTGGACCTGCGCGCGGCTGTCACCCGCCATGAAGTAGATCTTGTCCTGACCCTCCTTCATCCGGGCGACGTAGTCGGCGAGGGTGGTGAGTCCATTCCCTGCGGTGACCTCGTCGGCCGCGGTGGATCCGTCCGGCGCACTGGATCCGTCCGGCGCTGTGGTGTCGTCCGACGCGGTGGTGTCGCCCGGCGCGGTCGTGTCGCCCGAGGTTGCTTCGTCCCCCGAGGTGGCTTCGTCCGCCGCGGGGGACGCGAACGACGCGGTGGTCGCGAACGACGCGATGTCGAGAATCGCCTTCTGGGAGTCGGTGCCGTCGAGGAGGCCCTCCTTGACGACGGCGCCGAACTCACGCCAGAACGTGCGGTACTTCTCGGGCTCGTTCTTCATGAGCGTCTTGACGGTCGCCAGGACCTTCTTCGCCAGCCGGCGCCGGATCAGCTGGATGTGCCGGTCCTGCTGGAGGATCTCGCGGGAGATGTTCAGCGGCAGGTCGGCGGCGTCCACGACTCCCTGGACGAAGCGGAGGTAGCCGGGGAGGAGTTCACGGCTGTCCTCCAGGATGAACACACGCTTGACGTAGAGCTGGAGGCCGCCGCGGGCATCGCGCTGGAAGAGGTCGTGCGGGGCCCGCGCCGGCATGAACAGCAGCGCCTCGTACTCGAAGGTGCCTTCGGCCCGGATCTGGATGATGTCGAGCGGATCGGTCCAGTCGTGGCTGATGTGCCGGTAGAACTCCCGGTACTCCTCGTCCGCGACCTCCGACCTCGGCCGCGCCCACAGGGCCTTCATCGAGTTGAGCGTGGCGTCGCCCATCCGGATGGGGAAGGAGATGAAGTCCGAGAAGCGCTTCACGACCTCCCGGATGCGCCATTCCTCGGTGTAGTCGTGGAGCCCGTTCTCGTCGTCCACGGGGCGCAGGTGCACGGTCACCGAGGTGCCCTCCGGGGCGTCACCGGTGGTCTCGATCGTGTACGTGCCGTCGCCGTTCGACTCCCAGCGCACCCCCGTCTCCTCGCCCGCCTTGCGGGTGAGGAGGGTGACCTTCTCGGCCACCATGAAGACGGAGTAGAAGCCGACACCGAACTGGCCGATCAGTTCGGCCGATTCCTTGCTCTCGCGGAGGCGGCGCAGCGTCTCGGCGGTGCCGGACCGGGCGATGGTGCCGATCAGCTCCACCACCTCGTCGCGGGTCATGCCGATGCCGTTGTCCCGCACGGTCAGGGTGCGGGCGTCCTTGTCCGCCTCAATGGCGATGTGCGGATCGTCGGCCTTGAGGCTGTCGTCCGTGAGCGCGGCGTACCGTCGCTTGTCCAGGGCGTCGGAGGCGTTGGAGATCAGCTCGCGGATGAAGATCTCCTTGGTCGAGTAGATGGAGTGGACCATCAACTCCAGGAGTTGCCGCGCTTCGGCCTGGAACTCCCGCGTCTCGGTGGTCATGGCTTCCCTTCTGGTCGGACGGCACGGTGAGTACGTCGTGTCATGACGTCCCGCACATAGAATTCAAGCACTGCGTGCAGAACACGAGGGCGGTTACGCTCACGGCGATGTCCGTGCGGCCGGTCCGTGCGCCGGGTGCTCGCCCGGAAGGGACCGGCGGCGCAAGTCTCCTGGCCCTGGGCCGGTCGAGGGTGCGGCGTACGCGGCGTACGGCGTGGACACGCGGCATCGCGGCCGTCGCGGGAATGCGGCATCGCGGCATCGCCAGGGGCTTGCCACCGGATGCCTTCCGTGCGCCGATGCCCGGACTCAGCTCGTCGCGTCAGTCGCCCCTATCCCAGCTCGCCGAGGTCGACCGACGGCAGGCCGGACGGGAAGAGCGATTCGAGTCCGCTGGGCAGGTGCGTCGGGAAGTCACTGGGAAAGCCGCTCGGGAAGTCAGTGGGCCATCCGGTGAGCCAGTCGCTCGGGAATCCGCTGGGCAGGTTCGTGGGGAAACCAGTCGGAAGGTCTGTAGGAAGGGACGGCAGCGCGGTGGGCAATTCGATGCCGCCCGAGCCGCCCGACGCCCCCGGCGACGGCTCGGCGCTCGCGCCGCTCTCACTCGCGGCCGGGGCGGGGTCGGAGGAATCGCCACCGTCATGGGCCATGACCGCGATCACAGCGACGGCTCCCCCGGCCAACAGGACGCCGAGCGCGAGGAAGACGGCGTTGCGGCGCCCGCCGTCCCCGCCTCCGCCCCCAGGGCCGTCCGGGGCGTCGAAATCGTCCGGTCCGGGTCCGAACCCGTCACCCGGAGGCGGGGGATATCCCGGCGGAGGTGTGTCGTTCGGCGGCTGCGCCTCACCGGGCGGCGATGGAGGCGGCGTCGGCCTCCATTCCGGCGGTGGAGGCGGCCCCTCCGGCGGTGGAGGCGGCCCTTCCGGCGGTGGCCCCTCCGGCGGTGGAGGCAGCGGCGTTCCACCCGAAGGCGGCTCGGGCGGCGTCCCGTCCGAGGGCGGCTCGGGCGGCTGAGGCGGAACCGGAGGCATGGCCATACCGACCAGCATCCCGCCGGAGAGGATCAAGCCGCGACCCCCGCACGGAGATTGCTACGAACCGGAGCACTGGAATGCACGGTTCCGAAACATTCCGCACGGAGGTCACACGGATCACAGGGATCACAGGGATCACAGAGGCCACGGAAGTCGCGGAGGCGACACTCAGCCCCGCGCCGCCAGCAGATGGTCCATCGCCAGCTGGTCCAGCCGCTCGAAGGCCATCCCGCGCGCGGCGGCGGCCTCGACATCGAACTCCTCGAACGCCCCACGGTCCGCGAGGAGCGCCTGGAGGCCGTCGTCCGCGGTGGGCCGGGCCAACTCGTCCAGCCGGGAGTCACGCAGGGCCTGCTGGACCTCGGGATCGGCCCGGAAGGCGGCGGCGCGCTCCTTGAGGATCAGGTAGTTGCGCATACAGCCGGCGGCCGACGCCCAGACGCCGTCCAGGTCCTCGGTGCGCGGTGGTTTGAAGTCGAAGTGCCGAGGGCCCTCGTAACCGGCGCTCTCCAGGAGGTCGACCAGCCAGAAGGCGGACCGCAGGTCACCGGCGCCGAAGCGGAGGTCCTGGTCGTACTTGATGCCGTTCTGGCCGTTGAGGTCGAGGTGGAAGAGCTTGTCCGACCACAGGGCCTGGGCGATGCCGTGCGGGTAGTTGAGGCCGGCCATCTGCTCGTGCCCGACCTCGGGGTTCACGCCGTACATCGCGGGGCGCTCCAGCCGCTCGATGAACGCGAGCGCGTGGCCGACGGTGGGGAGCAGGATGTCGCCGCGCGGCTCGTTGGGCTTGGGTTCGATGGCGAAGCGCAGGTCGTAGCCCTGGTCGATGACGTACTCGCCGAGCAGGTCGAAGGCTTCCTTCATACGGTCGAGCGCGGCGCGTACGTCCTTGGCGGCGCCGGACTCGGCTCCCTCCCGGCCGCCCCAGGCGACGTAGACCTCGGCCCCCAGTTCAGCGGCGAGGTCGATGTTGCGGATGGTCTTGCGCAGGGCGTAGCGGCGTACGTCGCGGTCGTTGGCGGTGAACGCGCCGTCCTTGAAGACGGGGTGCGTGAAGAGGTTGGTGGTGGCCATCGGCACGGTCATGCCAGTGGCGTCGAGTGCCTCCCGGAAGCGCTTGACGTGCGACTCGCGCTCGGTGTCGGACGCGCCGAACGGGATCAGGTCGTCGTCGTGGAACGTCACGCCGTGTGCGCCGAGGTCGGCGAGCCGCCGCACTGTCTCGACAGGGTCGAGCGCCCTGCGGGTGGCGTCGCCGAACGGGTCCCTTCCCTGCCAGCCGACGGTCCACAGGCCGAAGGTGAACCTGTCCTCGGGGGTGGGCTGGTAGTTCATGCCGCGGCTCCCTTGTTCGCTGGTGAGTGTCCTGACGCTTGTCGCGTGCGGATGTCGCCGACCGCTATTTCGTCATGGCGGTTTACAAATTAGTATGCCGTCGCGTCCCTGGGAAGAGACATAGTTGTCCCGGGGTCGGGAAACCGGCCGGTACCCCGGCCGCAAGTCGGCGAAAACCCACCCCACGCGTGCGTGGGAACGACTGGACACGAAAGACCACGCCCCGCGCGCGTGGAAGCAGGATCACGACACGAGCCGCACCCGCGGGGCAGGCGGCACAAGCAGGACACCGGACACGGCACGAGCCGCACAAGAGGGAGAGCCCATGTCAGCAGCCGAGGGTCCACTCGTCGTCGGCGTGGACACATCCACCCAGTCCACGAAGGTGCTGGTGGTGGACGCGGCGACCGGGCGGGTCGTGGCGAGCGGCCAGGCCACGCACGAGGTCAGCACGGGCGCGGCCCGGGAGAGCGATCCACGCCAGTGGTGGGACGCCCTGGGTGAGGCCCTGCACCAGTGCGGGGACGCCGCGCGGGAGGCCGCGGCCGTGTCGATCGGGGGTCAGCAGCACGGGCTGGTCACGCTGGACGCGCGCGGGGAGCCCGTACGGCCCGCGCTGCTCTGGAACGACGTACGGTCGGCGCCGCAGGCGCGGCGGCTGACGGACGAGTTGGGCGGCGCCGAGTTCTGGGCCGAGCGGACCGGATCCGTGCCGACCGCGTCCTTCACGGTCACCAAGTGGGCCTGGCTCGCCGAGCACGAGCCGGAGGCCGCGCGCGCGGTGCGCGCCGTCCGGCTCCCCCACGACTACCTCACCGAACGCCTCACGGGCGTCGGCACCTCGGACCGCGGTGACACATCCGGTACGGGGTGGTGGGCGTCGGCGACGGAGTCGTACGACGACGAGATCCTCGCCCGGGTGGGCCTGGACCCGGCGCTGCTCCCCCGGGTCGCGCGCCCCGGCGAGGTCGTTGGCACGGTGCGTGACGGCAACGGGCTGCCGTTCGCGAAGGGGACGCTCGTCGCCCCCGGCACCGGCGACAACGCCGCCGCCGCGCTGGGGCTGGGGCTGCGTCCGGGCACGGCGGTGCTGAGCCTGGGCACCTCGGGCACCGTCTACGGCGTGTCGCGGAGGCGGCCGACCGATCCGACCGGCACGGTGGCGGGCTTCGCCGACGCGCGCGGGGACTGGCTGCCGCTGGCGTGCACGCTCAACTGCACGCTCGCCGTGGACCGCGTGGCCTCGCTGCTCGGCCTGGACCGTGAGGCCGTGGAGCCGGGCACCTCGGTGACCCTGCTGCCCTACCTGGACGGCGAGCGCACACCCGACCTGCCGCACGCCTCGGGGCTGCTGCTGGGCCTGCGCCACGACACGACCGCCGGCCAGCTCCTCCAGTCCGCCTACGACGGTGCCGTGCACGCGCTGCTGGGCGCGCTGGACCGGGTGCTCGACCAGGATGCCGATCCGTCGGAACCGCTCCTGCTGATCGGCGGCGGCGCGCGCGGCCGGGCCTGGCAGCAGACCGTACGGCGGTTGTCGGGGCGGCCGGTGCGGGTGCCGGAGGCGAGGGAACTGGTCGCCCTGGGCGCGGCGGCCCAGGCGGCCGGTGTGCTCACCGGCGAGGACCCGGCTGCCGTCGCCCGGCGCTGGAACACCGCGCGCGGGTCGGTGTTTGACGCCGTGGAACGCGACGAGCGGACGTTGGAGAGGATCTCCGGGGTACTCTCCGACGCGGCCCCGCTGCTGGAACGCGGCCCGGAGCGCGGCTGACGACCACGCCGAGGGCCCTGGAGGAGGGATTGGCACCCGCATGACCGCACCGCTGCACGAGGCACACCCCACCGGTCCCGGACGCGCCCTTCCCGACACCCAGCAGGGCATGCGCCGCCGCAACCTCGCGCGCGTGATGCACACCGTGAGCGCGGAGGGGCCGCTGTCGCGCGCCGCGGTCGCCTCACGCATCGGACTGACCCGCGCGGCCGTGTCCACGCTGGTGGACGAACTCGTCCGGGCGGGCCTGCTGGACGAGTTGGGCCCGGAGCGTCCCGGCCGGGTGGGCCGGCCCGGCTCGGCGCTGGCCGTCAGCGGACGCGGTCCGGCCGGGATCGGCGCGGAGATCGGCGTCGACCACCTCGCCGTCTGCGCGGTGGACCTGCGCGGCCAGGTCCGCGCGCGTGCCGTACGGAACGGCCCGAACCGCGGCCGTGCGCCGGAACCGGTGGCCGAGGAACTCAGGGCGCTGCTGCGACGGGTCGTGACGGAGGCCGAGCGCGAGGGGCTGTGGCCCGCCGGGCTCGCCCTGGCCGTGCCGGGCCTGGTGGCGCGCGATGCCCGTACGGTCGTCCGCGCGCCGAACCTCGACTGGCACGACACCGACCTGGCAGCGCTGTTCCCGCCCGAACTGCCGCCGGTCGTGGACAACGAGGCCAACTTCGGCGGCCTGGCCGAACTCTGGCTCGGCGAGGCCACTCCGCGTGACTTCCTGCATGTGTCGGCCGAGATCGGCATCGGCGCGGCCGTCGTGGTGGACGGACGGCTGCTGTCCGGAACCCGGGGCTTCGCGGGCGAGTTGGGCCATGTACCGGTGCGCCCCGACGGTCCCGCGTGCGCGTGCGGGGGGCGTGGCTGTCTGGAGCAGTACGCGGGCGAGGAAGCGGTGCTGCGGGCCGCCGGACTCGAACCCGGTGATAACCGTGTGGAGTTGCTCGCGGAGCGCGCCGAACGGGGCGATGAGACCGTACGGCATGCGCTGCGCGAGGCGGGCGAGGCGCTCGGCATCGCCCTGACCGGCGCTGTCAATCTGCTCGATCCGGGGAGCGTCGTCCTGGGCGGCTCACTCGCCGCGCTCGCTCCCTGGCTGCTGCCTGCCCTCCGGGAGGAACTCAACCGGCGTACGGCGGGACGGGCCTGCCCGGTGACGGTGTCCCGGCTGGGCCCTGAGGGGGCGCTGCTGGGAGCGGCGCATTCGGTGGTCCGGGGGGTGCTGGACGATCCGGGGGCGGTGGCCGGGCGCGGGTGAGGGCGGGAATGGGGGCGGGGGTGAGGGCGGCCGGAGGATGCGGGCGCGTTGCCGGTGGGGCGCGCGGTCCGGGCCGTCACCCGATCGAGTGGCGGAGTTATCCACAATCCGGCGGCTCTCCACGACTTCCGCTGCGCCTTCCTGACCGGCCGTCCGGCCGCTTACCGTGATGCACATGAGGCGCACACGCACCGTGTGACCTGGAGCGGGTGCGCCTCATGGGCGGAGGTCACGGACGGACGGCGGCCGGGCAGACACCGGCCCGCACCACGTGTCCGCCCGCCCGCCATGCCACCGGAAGGGCCGGTCTCCGCCGGCCCGACCTCGACAGCCAGATCGGAGCTGTGCAGTGACGAGCGACCCGCGGATCCTGACCGTGCGACCCGAAGCGGGCGAGTACGCCTGGACGTTCGGCGGCGCGCCCCCCGTGGCGCGGATCGCGCCGGGCACGGTGCTGGACCTGTTCACCGAGGACTGCTTCGCCGGGCGGGTGCGCTCGGAGAAGGACCTGGTGTCGGAGGTGTGCGAGTTCCCGTTCCTCAATCCGCAGACGGGCCCCTTCCACATCGAGGGCGCGGAACCCGGAGACACGGTCGCCGTGCACTTCGTCTCGATCGAACCGGCACGGGACTGGGCCGCCTCCACCACGGTCCCCCTGTTCGGCGCGCTGACCTCCACCCACACGACGGCGACGCTCCAGCCGCCGCTGCCCGAGACCGTGTGGATCTGGCAGCTGGACCGGGAGCGGCGCACGGCCCTGTTCCGCGCGCGTGAGGGCGATTTCGAGGCCGAGCTGCCGATGGACCCGATGCACGGCACCGTGGGTGTCGCGCCCGCCAATCTGGAGGTCCGCTCGGCGCTGGTGCCCGACGCGCACGGCGGCAACATGGACACACCGGAGATGCGGGCCGGTGTCACCTGCTATCTCGGGGTGAATGTGGAGGGCGCGCTGCTGAGCCTGGGAGACGGCCATGCGCGGCAGGGTGAGGGTGAGACGTGCGGGGTGGCGGTGGAGTGCGCCATGAACACGGTGGTGATCGTGGAACTGCTCAAGGGGGTGAGCACGCCCTGGCCGCGCATTGAGTCCGACACGCACATCATCTCGACGGGTTCGGCCCGCCCGCTGGAGGACGCCTTCCGGATCTCCCAGCTGGACCTGGTGCACTGGCTGGTGCGCGACTACGGATTCGGACAACTGGACGCCTACCAGTTCGCGACCCAGGCCGTGGAGTCACCGCTGGCCAATGTCTGCGACACGAACTACACCTGCGTGGCCAAGATCCGCAAGGAGTGGTTGCCGGAGCGGGAGACCCATCGGGGCCTCCACGCCGAGCTGCGGCGGAGAGCGGCGGAGCTGCGCTAGCAAGCACCGCCGCGCCGAGTCGGCACGGGACCGCACCCTCTGTCACTCCCCTCGACACCGTCCCCCTCCCCCTCCCTCTCCCCCTCCCTTCCCCGGGACGCACTTCCGAAAGGCCCAGTGATGGAACGACCCCGACCGCTCCCCGGTCGGCGACATCTCCTGAAGGGCGCCGCGCTGGCCGTCCTCCCCTACACGCTGCTCCCCGCGCCCCGGGCGGGCGCGCTCACCCCGGCGCCCGACCACCCGTCCGGCGAGTGGCAGCCCGCGCACCCCAGCAACCACACGGCGGCCGACCGCCCCGCCGACCACCCCGTGGACTTCGTCGTCATCCACGTCACGCAGACGCCGTACGCCAACACCCTGTCGATCTTCCAGGAGGCGGGGCGGAGCGTCTCCGCGCACTACGTGATCAGATCGGGCGACGGGCATGTGGCGCAGTGCGTGCGGGAGTCGGACATCGCCTGGCACGCGGGGAACTGGGACTACAACACGCGCAGCATCGGGATCGAGCACGAGGGATGGGTCGACGAGCCACGCTGGTTCACCGAAAGGATGTACGAGAGTTCGGCCAGGCTCACGGCCGCGATCTGTGGCAGACACGCCATTCCCAGGGATCGCGCCCACATCCTCGCCCACTACGAGATGCCGGGCACCGACCACACCGACCCCGGGCCGCTGTGGGACTGGGACCGCTACATGAGCCTGGTCGCGTCCGTATGAGGGAGCCGGGTTTCGGACAGACGGTCGACCCCTGGCAAGAGCGACGGGTCACGAGAGGGAAGGAGGAGTCCGAAGAGCGGAGCGTCGACGGTCCGGACGGTTGCCGGTCGGCGCGATGGGCATGACGATGTCGCCACCGCTTCGCGATCCGGGAGGCCGAGTTGACCGATCCCTGGGTGGCTCTGGAGCCGGGAGCCGACCCTGTCGAACACGCGCGCATACTGCGACGGGCGCACGAGACGTTCACCGCGGCGGGTTCGGTGCCACGGCCGGTGCGGGCGGTGGTGGCGGACTCCTGGCGGCGGTCGGCGCGGGCGGGGGTCGGTCCGGACGACACCGCGAGTGTGGAACTGACGGACGGTGACCTCGGTGCCTATCGCGCGGAGCATCCGCTGGGGCGGGTGATGCCCTTGGTGCGGGAGCTGTTGGGGACGTTCGCGGCGGACGGCGAGCATCTGCTGGCGGTGTGCGACGCGCAGGGCCGGCTGCTGTGGGTGGAGGGGCATCCGGCGACCCGGCGGAAGGCGGGGCGGATGAACTTCGTGCCGGGCGCGCGGTGGGCGGAGGCCGCGATGGGGACCAACGCCCCGGGGACGGCGGTGGTCGTGGACCGGCCCGTGCAGGTCTTCGCGGCCGAGCACTTCAGCCGGCGGGTGCAGCCGTGGACGTGCGCGGCGGCCCCCGTGCACGACCCGCGTACCGGGCGGGTGCTCGGCGCGGTGGACATCACCGGCGGGGACGGGCTCGCGCATCCGCACAGCCTGGGATTCGTGCAGGCGGTGGCCAGGGCCGCGGAGTCCCAGTTGGCGCTGCTGGAACCGGTGGCACCGGCCGACGGAGGGTGCGAGTTGGACGCGCTCGGCCGGGACGAGGCCCGGCTGCGGGTCGGCGGGCGGACCCGCAGGCTCAGCAGGAGGCACAGCGAGATCGTCGTACTCCTCGCGCGGCATCCGGAGGGGCTGAGCGGGGACGAATTGCTGTGCGCGCTGTACGAGGACGAGTCGGTGCCCCCGGTGACGTTGCGGGCGGAGCTGGCACGGCTGCGCGGGGTGCTGGGGCCGGGGCTGCTGGCGTCGCGGCCCTACCGGCTGACCGAGCCGGTCGAGTCGGATGTGGACGCCGTCGAGCGGAGGCTGGCGGCGGGTGCGGTGACCGCGGCGGCGACGGCGTACGCGGGCCCGCTGCTCCCCGCGTCGCGGGCGCCCGAGGTGGCCCGGCTCAGATGCCGGCTGGCCGGTGGGCTGCGGGCCGCGCTGATCGCCCGTGGCGACCCGGACCTGCTGGCCGACTGGGCGCACACGCCGTGGGGCGAGGACGATCTGGCGGTGTGGCGAGCGCTGGCGTCGACCCGTCCGACCGCCGCGGTACGGTCCCGTCTCGCCGCGCTGGAGGCGGAGCTGACGGCACCGCCGCGAGCCCGGCCGACGGGACGGGGGCTGAACGTCGTACGGAACTGAGGGCTGAACGTCGTACGGACTGAGGGCCGTACGCAACCGATGGTGGTACGTCACACCCCCGGGTGTCCTGGGACGCCCGGGACACGCAACGTGCTCGCAACCTCCCCGCTCCTACCCTCGCGGCGAGAGCTGTCCAATGGCGGGCAGTGAGCATCGGGAGGCAGAGCAGGATGACCCGTTACGCGGCGCCCGGGACCGAGGGCGCGATCGTCTCCTACCAGGCTCGGTACGACCACTTCATCGGCGGCGAGTATGTGCCGCCGGCACGGGGGCGGTACTTCGAGAACCCGAGTCCGGTCAACGGACAGGCGTTCACGGAGATGGCGCGGGGCACGGCAGAGGACGTGGAACGTGCGCTGGACGCGGCGCACGCGGCGGCCCCGTCCTGGGGACGCACGTCGGCGACCGAGCGCTCCGACATCCTGCTGAAGATCGCCGACCGTATGGAGGCACGTCTGGAGGAACTGGCGGTCGCCGAGAGCTGGGAGAACGGCAAGCCCGTACGCGAGACGCTCGCCGCCGACATCCCGCTCGCGATCGATCACTTCCGGTACTTCGCGGGGGCGATCCGTTCGCAGGAGGGGGCGCTCAGCGAGGTGGACGACGACACGGTCGCGTACCACTTCCACGAGCCGCTGGGGGTGGTCGCGCAGATCATCCCGTGGAACTTCCCGCTGCTGATGGCGACGTGGAAGCTGGCGCCGGCCCTCGCGACGGGCAACGCGGTGGTGATCAAACCGGCCGAGCAGACCCCGGCCTCGATCCACTACTGGATGAGCCTGGTCTCGGATCTGCTGCCGCCGGGAGTGGTGAACATCGTCAACGGCTTCGGCGAGGAGGCGGGCAAGCCGCTCGCCTCCAGCCCGAGGGTGGCGAAGGTGGCCTTCACGGGTGAGACGTCGACAGGGCGGCTCATCATGCAGTACGCGGCGGAGCATCTGAAGCCGGTGTCGCTGGAGCTGGGCGGCAAGTCGCCCAACATCTTCTTCGACGACATCTGGGACAAGGACGACGCCCTGCGGGACAAGGCGCTGGAGGGCTTCACCATGTTCGCCCTCAACCAGGGCGAAGTGTGCACCTGCCCGTCCCGTGGACTCATCCAGCGCGGCAACTACCCCGACTTCCTCCAGGCGGCCATCGCCCGCACCGAACAGATCAAGCCGGGCCATCCGCTCGACACCGACACCATGATCGGCGCCCAGGCGTCCGGCGAGCAGCTCGCGAAGATCCTCTCGTACGTCGACATCGGACGTCAGGAGGGCGCGAAGGTACTCACCGGCGGCGAACGCATCGACTACGAGGGCGAGTTGCAGGGCGGCTACTACGTCCAGCCCACGATCTTCGAGGGCGACAACCGGATGCGGGTCTTCCAGGAGGAGATCTTCGGCCCCGTGGTGTCGGTGACGTCGTTCGACGACTTCGACGACGCCATCAAGGTCGCCAACGACACGTCGTACGGTCTCGGCGCGGGCGTGTGGACCCGTGACATCAACACCGCCTACCGCGCGGGCCGCGCCATCCAGGCGGGCCGGGTCTGGACCAACTGCTACCACGCGTACCCGGCACACGCGGCCTTCGGCGGCTACAAGCAGTCGGGCATCGGGCGCGAGAACCACAAGATGATGCTGGAGCACTACCAGCAGACGAAGAATCTTCTGGTGTCGTACTCGCCACAGAAGCTCGGCTTCTTCTAGGCATGAAGGAAGGGCGTCTGAACAGGGGGTTTCCCTGTCAGGCGCCCTTCGTGGTGCACTTCTACGCGTCGCGTCAAATCCGGGTGCGTGCCGCCGCGTGACGGCTGAGGTCGCCACGCGGCGGCGTCATCCCCGTGAGGAGATGCCTACCCTCGGAGCACCGTCGTGGCCTTGTTCCCCACGTAGTCCTCAAGGACGGCGACGACCTTGCTGCTCGTGCTGGACATGGTCACCTTCATCGCGGAGAGCGGAGTGCGTCCGCGCAGCATGTACGGCTTACTGCTTGATCCGGCGGGAAACGTCTTGGCTACTCCGTTCTCCGTGACGGTCAGGGTGTGCCAGTCGGGGGCCTCAGGGCTTGAGAAGGTGAAGGTGTTGCCTTGAATCGCCACCGAGGAGGCCGGGTACGGGGTAGCCGTCGTGTCTGCGAATTTCCCTCGTACGGCTGTGGTCGTGCCCGTTCCGGACTGCAGGGTGAGAAGGTACCCGTCACCGTTGACGGGTACGTTCGTGAGCGTCACGCCCGTGCTCGTGCCGGGGACCGTCACCTCCTGGCTGTGGGGAGTGGTGGTGTCGAGGCTGCGGACCTTCACGGTGACCGGTGCTCCGGAGGCCGGTGGTGTCCAGTCGGCCTTCAGGGTGCCGTCCCCGCCCGCCGTGGCGGTCACGCCGCGGGGTGCCGTGGACAGGTCGAAGGTCACCGTCGCCGGCTGACTCTCGGAGCCGTCGGGGCCGACCGCCACGAGCTTGAGCGTGCCGGAGGTGGCGGTGAACCGCTTGACGTAGTACACGTCGTCGTAGATGCCACCGAGGTAGGTGTCGTCGAGGTAGACGTCGTAGCGGCGGACCTTGTCGTAGTCGCTGCGTGACCAGGACAGGAACAGTTCGTCGGTCTCCGGGAGGAGCTGGTCGATCCGCAGGTCCTCCGGTGCGGCCGGGGTGCGGTTGACGCCGTCGCTCAGGGCCAGCCCGCCCAGGTTGACCTGGTATCCGGCGATCGGCTGCGCTCCGGCGGCGACGACCAGTCCGAGGGAGGCGATGCGCTGCCCGGCGTAGGCGGACAGATCAGCCGAGACGGTGGTCCAGCCGTTGGTGCGTCTGCCGGTGTTGGCCAGGGGCACCTCAACCACCTTGCTGGGGTCGGAGGCCAGGGCCAGGGCGAGGCGGAGCTGGGAGTCGTCGTCCGCCGATGGCTTGTTGTAGGTCAGCTGGAGCGTCGACTGGCCGGTCACTGCCAGGTCGGTCTTGTAGAGACGGGCGGTGTTGTCGCTTTCGAGGCTGCCGCTCAGCACCAAGGAGCTGCCGCCGTTGTAGCCGCCCACCTTCTGATAGGAGAACCGGCTCGCCGACGTGTACTGGGGGCCGTAGTCGTAGTCCGCTCGGAGTGGGCTGCGGGCGGCGTCGATCCACCACTGCCAGGTCACCGGAATGTCCTGGAGGTTGATGTTGCCCCACTCCGTGTCGTTGGACAGCCGCCCCTTCCTCCACGTCGACAGTCCGTGACCGGTGTTGAAGGAGGTGGCGAAGGTCGTGCCCTTGATGACGGAGCGTTCGGCGATGTACTTCGAGATGCCCTTCCAGCTGCTGTCCGGCGTGGTGGCCCCCTGCGAGGAGCCGGTCCACCAGCGGCGTTCGCGGTCGAAGACGTTGAATTGTGCGGCGTCGTTGGTCTTGTCGGAGTAGTCGGAGTGGACGAAGTCCGATCCGAGGGTGGCGATGGCGTTCATGGGAGCACCGGCGGCGTCAAGATTGTCATCGAGGTTGTAGGGCTGATTGAACTGGTACAGCCCGGCCTCGACACCGGCGAAGACGCTCTTGCGAGAGTCGAGCCCCAGCTGAGTGGCGTGCGACTTGGAGTTGGTGAGTTTCGTCCGGTTCCACCAGTAGTTGAGGAAGATGGAGTCGGAGACATCGCCCAGGGCCGCGTCGCGCACGAAGGGGGAGTTGAGCGAGTTGAACTCGTTCTGGTACGAGACTCCCCCATTGGTGTTGATCACGGAGTCGTACCACTGGACGTACATGCCGCCCTCGCGCAGCTGCTTCATGAACTGCTTGTAGACGGGGATGTCGGCAGTCGCGACGGTCTCCTCCTGGTTGAAGAAGTAGCCGTCGAAGCCGTAGTACTTCGCGACCTCGATGAGCTTCGTCGCGGCGGGGAACTTGCCCGCCGCGTCACGGGTGAGGAGCTGGCGATAGTTCTGGTCGTCACCGCGCGGGGAGAAGATGCAGCCCAGAGAGCGTACGCCGTTCGCGTGGGCGGCGTTGGTGTACGCGGGGTTGGGCAGGTTGAGCGTGCCGAACTGGAAGTCCCGTTGCGTCCAGTCGGCCTTCGGGTCGTACAGGCTCTTCGGGGTGCCCTCGGGGGGCGCGCCGTGCCATGAGGCGTAGATGTCGGAATACTGCCAGTAGTTGAAGATGTTCTGGCTGAACTCGTTGGTGTACGGGTGGCTCTCGAAGAAGGAGATGCCGTAGTCACCGGCCAGGTTGAGCATCTGGGTGTCGGCGGGCAGCGCCTTGTTGCGCTGCGTCGCGGGGTTGGCCGCGTTGCGGGACTGCAGAGGCACCTTGGCACGCAATTGTGTGGCGTCGGTGTCGTTGGCGGGGTTCCAGCTGAGCAGGTCGGTCGGTGTGTAGCCATGCTGGTAGGGCTGGTTCGGCCCGGCCGCGCTCTGGCCGGTCCAGGGCAGGGTGTCGCTGGCCTGGGTGGCACCGCTGCCCATGGTCAGGGCGAACAGCGTCGCCACCGCCGTGCCCATGCAGGCCCAGGCCCGTTGGACTCGGCTGTGTGGTCTTGTCATCACGACTCCTCTTCTCTAGAGGGGGTTGCGGCCGTCCCGTGGTCGGACGGCCAGTTCGGGGGTGCTGTACGGGTGGATCGGCGTGTGCAGATCCTCGACGTACAGATCCGTGCGGGCGCGGTGGAGCGCGCCCTCGGCGAAGCAGGTCCGGACGGGCAGGTCCCAGACGACGGTGGTCCGGGCTCCGGGAGGCAGGGGGATCCTGCGGTGGGCGAGAAGCTCCCTTCGCCGCGGCAGAACCCGGCCGCCGGCGCGATGGGCGAACAGGGGCACGATGGCCTCGGTGCCGGTGTTCGTGGTGTTGCCGACATCGACGCTGACGCGGACCGTGGCGGGCCCCACGGCGGCCGTGAGGTTCTCGAAGACCACCTGGTGGTACCGCAGCCCGAAGCCGAACGGGAAGAGCACTGGCTCCCGCGCGTCCCGGTAGACGTTCTGGGCCGGATGCCGATCGTTGTAGCGGACGGGCACGGCGCCGGGATGACTCGGAAGGGTGAAGGGAAGCAGTCCGACGGGTTCCTCGGTGCCGAGCAGTGCATCGGCGATCGCCCGGCCGCCGAACGGGCCCGGGTAGCCGGCCCACAGGACGGCGTCGGTGTTCTCGACGACGGTGGTGAGGACGTGGGGGCGTCCTGCGATGACCACGGCGACGATGGGGCAGGTGACGACCTGCCGCAGGGCAGCGGCCAACACGTCCTGTCCCTCGGGCAGGGATACGTCCGCCATGTCGACACCCTCCCCGGATGTCGCCTCGGCCTTGGCGATGAGGGCGCCGTTGGCTGCGAACTCGTCGTCGTAGGCGCGGTGGCTGGTGCCCCCGAGAGCGAGGACGACCAGGTCGGCCCCCTTCAGCTGGGCTGGGGTCGGAAGGCCGGGCGCCCATACGATGTCCGAGGCGGGCAGTGCCTCGCGCAGGGCGGCGTAGAGACCGGGAGCCGCCCCCTCGGGAAGGGGCGGAACGTAGTCGCCGAGCATGGCGGTCACGTCGAGACCGTTGGGGCCCGCGACGACGACCTTGCCCCGTGCTTCTCGTGTCAGCGGCAGGACACCGCCGTCGTTGTGCAGCAGGACCATGGCCTGGCGGGCGAGACGCCGCGACAGACGGGCGGCGTCGTGATTGCCGATGTCTGCCGCACGCGTCCCGCCTCCGGTCACCGTCACCCGCTCGCGCACCGGTCCTCGGGGGTCGCTGTCTTCCTCTCCCCTGCCGATGGCAAGGAGACCCATCCGCTGTTTCAAGGTGAGCATCCGCCGGCACGCGGCGTCGACCAGCTCCGCCACGTGGCGGTCCTGAGCCGCCGCGGACTCCAGCAGGACGAAGGACTCGTCCCACAGGGACAGGTCCACGCCGGCTTCGAGCGCGGTGACGGCGCCGGCCATCGGGTCGTCGGTCATCTCGGTCAGGCGGTCCACGGCCAGACCGTCGCCCATGACGATTCCGTCGAAGTCGCACTCGTCGCGCAGGAAGCCGGTGATCAGAGCGCGGTTGGCGCAGCATGGAACGCCGTCGATGTCGTTGTAGGCGGCCATGAAGCCGAGGGCACCGGCCTCCACCGCGGCCCGGACAGGCGGCAGATGCAGCTCTCGCAGGTCGCGGGGGCCGATGACGGACGACTGGCCATTGCGCCCACCGGTGGCCTCCCCTTGCGCGGCGAGGTGTTTGACCACGACCCCGACGCCGCCTGCTCCGATCGCACCGCGCCGATCGCCCTGCATGCCGCACACCACGGCGCGGGTCAGTTCGGCCGCCAGCAGCGGATCCTCCCCGAAGCACTCCTCCGCTCGCCCCCAGCGTGCGTCACGCAGCAGGTCGAGCGCCGAGACCAGGGCAAGGTGCACACCGGAGGCCGACAGTTCGGCCGCGACGGCGGCTGATGCCTCGGCCACGAGTGCGGGGTCCCAGCCGGCGGCCAGTGACAGGTTGGTGGGCAGGAGGGTGGCTCCCAGGGCCTGGTGGCCGTGCGGTGCCTCTTCGGTCAGCAGGGCACCGATGCCGTGCTGACCGGCGTGCCTCACCTCCTCCTGGACCAGAGCGGCGACCTCGGCCCGCTCCTGCGGCCGGATGCCGTCGGTCCAGGTGCGCCCGGACCAGGCATCGGCGCGGAACAGCCCGTAGAGTGCCCCGAGGCCACCCCATCGGTCGAGTTCGGCGCGGGCTACGCGGGTGAGGCGGAAGCCTCCACGCTGCGTCCTTTCGACCGCCTGCCACCCGTACAGGCGCTGGTTGAGCTGGCCGACCTTCTCCCTGAGGGACATCCGGCCGAGCAGGTGGTCGACGGCTGCGGTCCCGGGGACGGTCTGACCTGGGTTGCCGTCACTGTCCCGCATGGGCAGCCGTCCGCTCCAGCACTTCGGCGTCGCTGACGGAGCTGTAGTAGGTGTGTCCCGTGGGGGTGGCGTGGACGAGCCGTTGGATTCCCCGTGCGGACAAGGCGGATGGATCGCTCGCCGCGGTGGAGGTGACGAGAGCGGGACGGGCACCTTTGCGCGCGCGGTCCATCCATGCCTCGAACACGCCACCGCCCGGGGACAGTTCAGCCCTGGACAGCGGGACGTCGTCGCTCCCGACGGGGACGACCACGGCTTCCGTGCGGACCTCGGGACGGGCACGGTCGCGCAGTTCCGCGGCCATCGCGGCGAAGCGCCGGCCGATCGGCTTGACGACGCCATCGGCATCGATCAGTCCGAGGCTGTGCTCCAGGTCCGGGAAGTCGGAGAGGCGGCGCTCCACATCGTGGGAGCACCACCAGGTGATCCCCCACAGAGCGTCGCAGTCGGCCGCCGCTCGCACGGTGCGTTCACAGAAGTCGGGCGCCTCCTCGGCGGTGAGGTGGTTGAGCGGAGCGCCGACCTCCTGCAGCCATACCGGGCGATCGAGGGCGAGGGCGAACGCCCGCGAGAGCTCGATGAGGTAGGCGGCGTGATGCACGCTTTCGTGGGACAACGCACCGTATCCCTGCGCCGTTCCGTTGAAGATCCACGAGTGGATCACGCTCATCCGGCCGTGGCGGGCGGAGTGCGCCGGTACGAAGGGGTGGCCGTCGGCGTACCAGACCGCGTCGTACTCCGCGTTGAGTCGGAAGTGGCGGGCGTCGCGAGGACCGGAGCCGTGCAACGCCTGCAGCCATCCGGTCACGTCGTCGGTGGTGGCCTGCATCTGATGGGGGTGCAGGGACGACGCGAACTGGTTGACCTCGTTGCCGAGGGTCAGGCCGAGGAAGTTCGGCAGGTCGTGAAGGTGGTCCTCGAAGGCTTCGACCAGGAGGGACTGTGCGGAGACCGCGTCAGGGTCGGAGAACATGCTGCGCCGGTGCCAGTTCGCCAGCCAACTGGGTACGAAGTCGAAGCCCGAGAGGTGGCCTTGCAGGACGTCGACACTGGCATCGAGACCGGCCGACCCCGCGATCTCCACCACACGGCGCACGTCGTCCAAGGCGGTGTGACGGATCAGTGTCCGGTTCGGCTGTACGAGGGGCCACAGCGGCAGTACGCGGACATGGTCCATTCCGAGTGCGGCCAGAGCATCCATGTCGCGGCGCGTGACCGACCAGTCGGGGGCCAGCCAGGAGTAGAACCAGTCCTGGGACGGCGTGTAATTGACGCCAAATCTCAGCATGTCAGCCTTTCAGTCCACCGGATTCGAGCCCGCGGAAGAAGTAGCGCTGCAACGCGGCGAAGAAGGCCACGATGGGAACAAGGGCGATGATGGTGCCGGCCGCGATGAGGCGTGGGTCGTCGTAGAACGTGCCGCGCAGTCGGGTCAGGCCGACGGTGAGCGTGTAACTGTTCTCGTCCGACAGCACGACGAGAGGCCACAGGAAGTCGTTCCACGAACCGACGAACGCGAAGATCGCGACGACGGCGATGATGCCCTTGACCTGGGGCACAGAAATGCTGATGAAGCGCTGCCAGGCGTTCGCTCCGTCGAGGACCGCGGCCTCGTCCAGTTCGGCGGGCAGGTTGCGGAAGGCGTTGCGCATGAGGAGCACGTTCAGGGCGACGACGATCATCGGCAGGACGACGCCGACCAAGGTGTTGGCCAAACCCGCGGACCTGACCAGGAGGAACTGGGAGATCAGCACGGTCTCCGTGGGGACGAGCAGGGCCGCCACGCACAGAGCGGTGGCCGTGCCGCGGCCCCGGAAGCGCAATCTGCCGAGCGCGTAGCCGGCGCAGGTCGCGCCGACAACGTTGCCAACCACTGCCATGGCCGCCACCAGCAGGGAGTTGAACAGATAGTTCAGCACGGGAATGCGGTCGAGTACGTCGGAGAAGTTCGCGAGTGTGGGGTGCCCGGGTATCAGTTCAGGGGGCCGGGCGTACAACTCGTCGCCGACACCCTTGAGTGACAGCGACAGCTGCCACAGCAGAGGCCCCGCCATCAGCACGACCATCAGCAGCAGAATCACGTAGCGCGTGGCGTCGGCGGCCCGCGCCCTGGTGGTCCGTGCGGAGGAGGTCCGCGAGCGTGGTGGGGACTGGGGTGTGGTCATCAGAGCTTCTCCTTCCTGCGCTCCATGAGGAGTTGTGCGATCAGCAGGCCGCCCAGGACGACAAACATGACCAGGCTGATCGCACCGGCGTATCCGGTGCGGGCTTGCAGGCCCGTGCCCTCGCGCTGGATGAGCATGGTCATCGTCAGGTTGCCGCCGCCGACCCCGCCCGTCCCGCCGGTGAGGACGTAGATCTCGCCGAAGACACGGAAGGCCGCCACGGAGGACAGGAGCCCGATGAGTGCCATGGTGGAACGCACGCCGGGCACCGTGACGTTGAGGAACGTGCGCACTGTTCCGGCACCGTCCACCGCAGCCGCGTCATACAGACTGGGGTCGATGCCGGCCAAGGCAGCCAGGTAGATGACCATGTAGTACCCAAGACCGGTCCACACGGTGACGAACATGGCACTGAACAGCAGCAGCCATCGGTCGCTGAGGAAGGGGACGGGCTCCGCCACCGCGTGGAGCGTCCCCAGCAACTCGTTGACCAGGCCGCGCCGGTCGAGCAGGTTGGTCCAGATGAGCCCGACGACGACCGACGACATGACCACGGGGAGGTACAGGGTGGTACGGAAGAACCCCGCGAGCCGGCCGACCCGGGCCACCAGTGCGGCCAGGATGAGCGGCAGGACCACCATGAAGGGGACCACACACAGGGTGTACAGGGTGGAGTTCAGCAGAGCGGTGGCAAAGCGCTCGTCGGTGAACAGCCGCCGGAAGTTCTCCGTCCCGACGAACGTGCCGGGCCGCAGGAGGGTCGAGTCGGTGAACGCGAGCCGCAGGGTGTTGACGAACGGCACGAGAGACGTGATCACGATCGCGGCCAGCGCCGGCAGGAGGAACAGCCAGGGGGTCACGTGCCAGCGGTGGGTTACCAGGCCGTCAGCCCCGCGCCGGAACGACGGTCCGCTCCGGCCTGCGGACGTGCTCGGCTCGGCGGACTCCGTCATCCGTTCGCGTCCAGCCGCTCGTTGGAGTACTTCACGGAGGCGTCCAGCGCCTCCTTGGCCGACTTCTTGCCCAGCAGAGCCTGGGCGATCTGCTCGCGGAGGGTCTCGCTGTCGGCGGCGCCGGAGAAGGCCGGCGGCCACCACACGACGGCTTTCCTCACCTGGTTCGCGCCTTCGACACGGACCTTGGTGGCGCTGTCCGCGCCGCTCTTGGTGAAGTAGGGGTCGTCCAGAGTGCCGGCGGACGACGGGAACACATCGGCGCTCTTGGCGAACGCGAACTGATTGGCCGAGTTGGTCACGTACTTGGCGAATGCCTTGGCCAGCTGCGGGTTCTTGCTGGTGGCGTTGACCACCAGTGACTCGATGTACATGTTGGGAGCGCTGTCGCTGATCCGCGGTCCGATGCCCAGCGACTTGTAGAGGTCCGGCGCCGTGTCCTTGAGGTCGTTGAGGGTGTAGGAGCTGCCCTGGAGGTAGGCGAGTCGGCCCGACTTGAACTCCTCCATCTCCTTGGTCTGCAGGTTGTTCAGCGCCTCCTCGGTGAGCCCCTTGCTCGCGAACAGCTCGCGGTAGCGCTCGACGAGTTCCACGCCCCTGGCGTCGTTGTACGTGAACTTCTTGCCGGCCTCGTCCATGAGGGGGACGCCGTACTCACCGAACGTCTCGATGGAGGGCATTCTGGCCAGCATGGAGGCGTCCGCGCAGTTCTTCGTCATGGTCTTCGCGGCGTCGAAGAGTTCGTCGTAGGTGGCCGGCAGCTCGGCCGGGTCCAGTCCGCACTTCTTGAACAGCGAGGTGTTGAAGAAGGACGGGCCGGTGTTGAGGTACCAGGGGTAGCCGTAGGTGCCGCCGTTCAGCCCCTCGAAAGTCATGGCTTCCCATGCCTTGTCCAGGTACTGGCTCTTGGCCTTGGGATCGGCCTCGTTGAGGTCGAGAAGGACACCCGCCTTGGCCAGGGTGTAGGCGGACTCGGGGCCCATGTCGGCGACGTCGGGCAGGGACCCGGCGACGGCGTCGGCCGACAGCTTGTCCTGATACCCCTCTGCGGGCTGGTCCACCCACTTGATGTCCGTCCCGGGGTTCGCCTTCTCGAATGCGGCGATGAGGTTGTCGAAGTAGGGGGTGAACTTCTCGTTCTTGAGGTTCCAGGTCTGGAAGGTGATCTGGCCGGACAGTTTGCCGTCGGCGGACTTCCCGGCCGATCCGCCGTTGCCACAGCCGGTCAGCAGCAGTGATCCGAGCGCGAGTCCCGCGATGAGGGCTTGGCGCTGGGCGATGATGGTCATGTGCTGTCTCCTTCGGGGTGCGAGCAAGCCGTAGGCCGGCCTGAACGTCGGTGTGGGGAATGGGAGTGTGGGCACGGTGGGGCGCGGCGTGCCGGTGGTCAGAGGGCGATACGCAGGGTCGCCACTTGGAAGGGGCCGAGGTCCAGTCGCGCCTGGTCCGCCGGTCTGCGCGATCCAGGTGGTCCGCCGCGCAGTGCGACGGGCAGGTCGTCATCCACGTCCAGGTCGCGTTCCAGCAGGTCCGTCTCCCACACGAGGGGGGTGTTCCCGACGGCGGCGCTGGGCTGGAGGAGGGCGCTTGCCCGGCCCCCCTGAGTCTCGTACACGCGTACGACGAGGTCTCCGGTCCCGTCGTCGGCGATCTTGATCCAGTCGATCAGCGCGTGGCCCGCCGTCAGGTGGAGGGACAACAGCGGCGGCAGCGCGGGGAGGCCGTCCGTCTCGGGGGCGTTGAACCGGTAGGCGGCTTCGACGACCTCGGGTCCCCTGGCACCGGGAAGCACCGCCCATCGGAACGTGTGGTGTCCTGCGTCGGCGTCCGGATCGGGGAATCGCGCGCCCCGCAACAGGGACAGCCGCAGGACGCTGGAATCATGCTCGTTCCGGGCGTCGGCCCCGTACATGCTCTCGTTGACGACCCCGAGGCTGTAGTCGCCGTCCGTCACCTGAACGTAGCGGTGCATGGCGGCCTCGAACATCGCCTCCTCCGATGCCGTGTTCGTCGACAGGGGCCGCTCGATGTAGCCGTACTGGGTCTCGAAGCGCGCGGTCCGGGCCATGACACGCACGGGCAGGGCGACCTTCAGCAGGCGTTCGCGTTCCCGCCAGTCGACAGCGCACACCGTCTCCAGCTGCCCGGTGCCGGCCCGCAGCCACATGGTCAGGGTGACGGTCGAGGTGCCGAAGCGGCGGATCACCTCGACGCCGGCGTCGGCGCCCTTGCGGACCACCCGGCGGCCGGTGACGTCATCGATGACCTGAGGGTGGCGCAGCACGTGCCGGTCCACGTCCCAGGCGTCCCAGCGGACGGGTTCGTCCCGGAAGAGCTGCAGTTCGTTGAGGCGCCGGGTGGGCGGAACGACCTCGCGTTCGGCTCGCAGGTCCCACAGTGAGGTGACGTGCCCGTCGGGGCCGATCACCACCCTCAGGAGACCGTCGTCCAGCGTCGTCGTGCCGTCCTCGGCCTCCTTGACCAGAACGGCCGGTGGTTCGTGGGCCGGGTCCGGGCAGCGACGCGCCGGTGCGAACGGAGGCATTGTGCCGTCGTCGGCCCCGTTCCCTCCCTCATCGAGCTGGGTGGCCGCCTGTCTGATCAGTTCTTGCAGACACAGCTCCAGGGAAGCGTAGGTGTCCCGCGCCTCTCTGTGCACCCAGCTGATCGAGGTGCCCGGGAGGATGTCGTGGAATTGATGCAGGAGTACGGCACGCCACAGCTCGTCGAGACATTCCTGTGGATAGGGGGTGCCGCGCAGGACATACGCCGCCGCGCTGAGGTACTCGGCGGCCCGGAGCAGTGATTCACAACGCCGGTTGTGCCGCTTCATCGCGGTCTGCGACGTCAGTGTTCCGCGGTGCAGTTCGAGATACAGCTCCCCGCGGTGTACCGGTTCCAGGGTGGGTGACACGGTGCCGATGTCGCGTAGTTCCGCCTCCGCGTCCTGGAAGAACTGCGCCGGAGGCCGGGAGATCACCCGGGGAGCACCCTCAAGATCGGAGAAGCGCCGCAGCCGTTGCGCCATGTCCCTGGTGGGGCCGCCGCCTCCGTCGCCGTAGCCGTAGGGCATCAGCGAGTGGGAGGCGATCGCCTTGTCCCGGAACGTCCGTACCGCGTGACTCAGTTCGCGGGCCGTGACCTCTGCCGCGTACGTCTCGGCGGGCGGGAAGTGGGTGAAGACCCGGGTACCGTCGATCCCCTCCCACCAGAAGGAGTGGTGCGGGAAGGCCGTGGTGTCGTTCCAGGAGATCTTCTGTGTCAGGAACCAGCGCGCACCCGCGCGCCGGGCCAGCTGCGGCAGCGCTCCGGAGTAGCCGAAGGAGTCCGGCAGCCATACCTCGCGGGTCTCGATGCCGAAGCGGCTGAGGAAGTAGCGCTTCCCGAAGGTCAGTTGGCGCACCATCGACTCGCCGGTGGGGATGACGCCGTCCGGCTCCACCCACATCCCGCCGACGGGGACGAGCCGGCCCTCTTCGACATAGTGCCGTACCCGGGCGAACAGGTCGGGCTGCTGCGTTTCGAGCCAGTCGAAGTGCTGAGCCGCCGACATCGTGTACACCAGGTCCGGGTGGTCGTCCAGCAGTGCGAGGGTGTTGGACACCGTGCGGATGACCTTGCGTCTTGTCTCGCGCAGGGGCCACAACCAGGCGGTGTCCAGGTGGGCGTGGCCCACTGCGGTGATGTGATGGGCACTCGCGTGGGCCGGTGATGCCAGCAGAGGCGCCAGTACCGCTCGCGCGCGCCGGGCACTCGGAGCGGCGTCCGACTCGTCGTAGACGTCCAGGGCCTCCTCGATTCCTCGTAGGAGACGCCAGTGCCTGGGTTCCGCCTCGTCGAGTTCAGCCGCGAGACCGCCGAGCACCTCAAGGTCGAGGTCCAGTGCATACACCTCCGGAGCGAAGGCGGCGATCTCCGCGCGGCGCAGCCGGAACTGTTCGAACGGCGCACGCGCCCCCTTCTCCCCGTGCTCGGTGACGACGAAGGGGGGCACTCCGAGCAGCAGAGGGTTGGCTGCCGCCTCGACGTAGAGGACAAAGCCGCCTCGGTCATCGAGCAGTCCGTGAACGGCACCCTCTCCCCACAGCCTGATCTCGTGCTGGCGAGGGTGCAGGCCCTTGACCAGGGCACCGTCCTCGGTGAAGACCAGGCCCTCGCAGTGCCCGCCGACCGAGTGGTCGAACCAGCCGAGGTCGATGACCAGGTCCACCGGCCCCGGCCCGTGTGGCGCGACCGTGCCGCGGAGCCGGAACCACGTGGTCGCCCATGCGGGGCCCCAGGCGTCGCCCAACGCGAAGGGGCGGTAGTCGGGTCGGCTGCGGCACGGATCTCGGCCCAGGCCCAGCGCGTGACGGCTGCTCACGGGTTCGCCGTCGTCACCGACGGTCCACGCTTCGACCTCGACACCGCTCAACCGGGTGCGGATATGGGGAGCAAGGCGGTCACGTCGGACGCGCGCGAGCCTCTCCAGGGTACGGCTGTACTGATCGTGCATATCGATTTCTCCAGACAGGGAAGAGGCCGGAGGAGAACTAATACGTATGAGTAGATGTGGTGATGAGCCGCGGCGATGCCGTGCATGAGAGAGGGGCGTGGCGGTCCGAACACCGCAGGCCGACCAGTTGAGAGAGCTGGAGGAGGGCGCACCCTGTACTCCATACTGGAACACAGACCGACCAGTCTGAGCGGGCCGAAGACTAGTACGTTTTAGTCGAGGTCGTCATCGACATTTACAGTCACGCTTCGGTAACGCCGGTGCAGGGCCTGAGTGTTGGTCGGCCGACACCGGGTCCGATCTGCGGCTCCGGAGGCCGCACAGGAGGGGATGCTCGATGCCACGCAAGAAGAAGACGCCTACCACCGCGACCCCCCACAAGGGCACGGCTCAGGTGCCACCGCGCTTACGGAGTACGGACGTGGCCAAGTTGGCCGGCGTCTCGGTCTCCGCGGTGTCCCTCGCGTTCAACGGGCGGCCCGGCCTGAGCGATGCCACACGTCAGCGCATCTTCGACGCGGCCGAGGAACTCAACTGGCGTCCGCACCGGGCCGCACGGGCACTCAAGGGCGCGAGCAACGACGTGGTCGGTCTGGTCATCGCGCGCCCTGCCCAGACACTGGGAGTTGAACCCTTCTTCGCCCAGTTCCTCTCCGGTGTGCAGTCCCGTCTGTCCGACGCGGGAATCGCCACGCAGATCCTCATCGTCGGGGACGTGCATGCTCAGGTGGCGGCCTACCGCCGCTGGGCTGCGGAGAATCGGGTCGACGGGCTGATTCTGCTCGATCTGACGGTCGACGACGGCCGCCCGCTGATCGTGGCCGACCTGGGCATCCCCGCCGTGGTGTTGGGCGGACATGGTGCTGCTCTGCCGCTCTCCAGTGTGTGGGTCGACGACCACGCCGCCATGTCCAGGGTCCTCGACCATCTGGCCTCACTCGGACATCGGCGCATCGCCCACATCAGTGGCACCGCGGCCTATGCGCACACCCAGCGACGTCTCCTGGCCCTGGCCGACTCCCGCACGAGACTGGGCCTTGACGTGATGTCCTTGCCCACGGACTACTCGGACGCCCAAGGCGCCTGGGCGACACGCCGCCTGCTGGAGGAGAGCCCTCGGCGCACGGCGATCATCTACGACAACGACGTGATGGCCGCGTCGGGCCTCGGGGTGGCCAACGAGATGGGCGTGTCCGTTCCCGACCGCCTCTCCATCGTCTCCTTCGACGACTCTGTGCTCACCGCCTTGGCGCACCCCTCCCTCACCGCCTTGACCCGCGACACGTTCGCCCTCGGGACACTCACCGCCTCGGAACTCCTCCATGAGATGGCCGAGCGTCCTCCGGTCCGCCAGGTCAAGGCCCCCACTCCCCGGCTGGTACTGCGGGACAGCACGGCGCCTCCGGCCGTTTCATGATGTCCGTGTCGCGAACATCGCTGTCCGGCACGAGACTGCCGCGACACGAGAGCGGATGCCTACTGTCACACTCGATCCCGATCCCAGGAGTCGCCATGACTGTGACAACGACTGATGCCGCTTCCCTTGCCACCCAGTACACCGAGCAAGGCTACGTACTCGTCAAAGGGCTTCTGACCAGGAACGAAGCAGCGACATACCGTCAAGTCGCCCACGATCTGCTGCGTCACCTCGACGGCGACGAAGACCCGACCTGGGGCTCGGCGGCCGGCCTCGCCGCCGGTTCCCCCACCCGACTCCAGCACCTCCACGACGCTCAGTTCTACGACGCCGCCTTCTCCCGGCTGTTGATGGATGACCGATTCACCTCCGTCGCGTCCGCCGTGCTGGGCGGCCCGAACGTGCAACTGCACCACACCAAGCTGTTCGTGAAGCCACCGGAGAACGGTTCGCCGTTCCCGCCCCACCAAGACCACCCCTTCTTCCCTCACACTCACCACCGTGTCGCCGCGGCGATCTTCCACTTCGACGATGCCCCCGAGGAAAAGGGGTGTGTCCGCGTGGTTCCGCGAAGTCACCTCCAGGGCCCTCGCCCACACGATCCCGAGGGGGGCTACCACCTGACGGATGTGCCCTTCGAGGCTGCCGTTCCCCTTCCCGCGGAGGCGGGGGACGTGCTCTTCTTCTCCTACTTGTCCGTCCACGCCTCGGGTGTGAACGTCAGTCAGGAGGCGCGCACCACATGGTTGGTGCAGTTCCGTGACCCGGCCGATCCGCCGACCGTCAGGACCCATGACGAATCACTGGGACAGGGCATGATGCTGCGGGGCGTGGACCCCACCGGCAGGAGGAACATGTGAGTTGGGCGGACGCCACCGGTGCCGACCGTATCGCCCATCTGGCGGGCCTGCTCGACACCTGCCGGGTGGGCACCCACCGAGCGGACTTCACCAGCTGGGGCTTCTACCCGCCGGTCATCTGGCGCAATTACTGGCACCGGCATTCCTACTACGAGGTCTGTCTCGTTCACAGCGGAGCAGGACGCTTCAGCACCCGCGGGCAAGACCACGAGGTGGTGACGGGTGACGTGTTCCTCGCCCGCCCTGGCGACGTCCACGAGATCGAGTCCAGTGCGAGTGACCCCTTGGGCATCGCCTACTGGGGCTTCACCTTGCGGACCGGATGCGACGGGCCGCGCCCGGACGAACGGGGATGGTGGTCGGGGCTCACCGACACGAGCAGGCCGGTGGTGTCGGCACGCAGCGGCTCGCTGGCCGCGCTCGTCGCCACGCTCGCTGCGAACACGGCCCCGGTACAGTCCGGCACCGAAGCGGTTCTGGGCGGCCTCGGTGCGGCGTTGGTGGTCGACACCGCCCGCGCCTTCGCGGCCGAAGAGGACCTGGAGATGGAGGTGCCCGAGCCCAAGGAGAGGTCGGTCCGACTGGTGGCTCAGATGCAGCGTCATCTGATGGACAATCTGTCCCGCCCGGTGACGGTCCGCAATGTCGCCGCCGATGTGCATCTCTCGGAGCGGCACGCCGAGCGACTCTTCCTGGAGCACACCGGTACTTCCATGATGGCGACGCTGCGCCGGATGCGTCTGGAACTGGCAGCCACCCTGCTCCTCGACACCAGCACGAAGGTCAGTGCGGTGGCCCGTTCCTGCGGCTACCCCGACGCCCGTGCCTTCAGTACCGCCTTCCGCCGGGCGAACGGCCGTTCGCCCCTTGAGTTTCGCGCCTACGGCGGCACCTTGCACCTGGACTCGGTGGAACAGGGTTGACCACGCGGAGAGAGCGTTTCCTGGTACCCCGGCGCTCGGCGAGGTGCGACCGGTCGACCTTCACGTCGTCAGGGCATTCGCCGAGGGGGTGGTTGACGTCGCTGGTGAGTGGCACGGTGAGTCCGGTCGCCGGCCAACCGTCAGATCGAATCTACCGCGGTTCGCATCCGCGCAGGATGGCCGCGATCACGTCGTCGAGTCCGTGGACGGTCACTTCGGGTGACAGGGTGCCGCGCACGATGATGTTGGCGTAGCCGTGCAGGGCCGCGAAGACGGGGATGGCGATACGTTCCATCGGCCCCTGCCGGACGGTGCCGCTGCGCTGTCCGTCGGCGATCAGTTCGAGGACCTGGTCGGACCACGCCTGGGGACGCGTGTTCAGCGACGCGTGCGGCTGCTGGCCGTACGGGACGGAGTACATGAGGTCGAGCAGTGCGGGGTTGTCGACGGCGAAGCCCACGTAGGCGCGGGCCGCGGCGTCCAGCCGTTCGGCGAACGATGAGCCGGCGTCTTCGAGGGAGACCGAGACGGCCTGGTCGAGCCGCTCGAAGCCGGCCAGGGCCAGGGCGTCCAGCAGGGCCTGCTTGGTCCTGAAGTGGCGGCTCGGCGCGGCGGGGCTCACTCCGAGGTCCCGGGCGAGTTCGCGCAGGGACAGCGCACCCGCGCCCTTCTCGCGCAAGGTCTCCTCGGCATGGGTGAGCAGCGCGGCGGCCAGGTCTCCGTGGTGATAGGGGCGGTCTTTCATGGGGCCAGCATATCCATGGAGTGAGCACCACCTACATTGTTAACATTGCATATATTGTAAGCATCGCATACATTCGGGGGATGGCGAGAAACCCGAGAACCCCGATCCGTACCTGGAATTTCAGCGATATCCCAGATCAGACAGGGCGTACGGCTGTCGTGACCGGCGCGAATCGCGGGCTCGGACTCGCCGTCGCCCGTGCGCTGGCCGAGGCGGGCGCGCACGTCGTCCTCGCCGTGCGCAACCTCCAGCGCGGCGATGCCGCGGCGGCCACCGTGCAGGGCAGTACGGAGGTACGGCCACTCGACCTGGCCGATCTCGCCTCCGTCCACGCCTTCGCCGCCAGTTGGCAGGGCGACGTGGACCTGCTCATCAACAACGCCAGCGCCATCAACGTCCCCGAGTCACGCACCAAGGACGGCTTCGAGAGGCAGTTGGGCACCAACCACCTGGGACACTTCGCCCTGACCAACCTGCTGCTGCCGCATCTCACCGACCGGGTCGTGAGCCTGTCGTCCTCCATGCACAAGAAGGCACGCGTCCACTTCGACAACCTCGACCTGACCGGCGAGTACACCCCTTCGGCCGCCTACGGCCAGTCCAAACTCGCCGTCCTGCTCTTCACACTGGAACTCCAGCGACGGCTCAGCGCGGCGGGCTCCCCCGTCCGTGCCCTCGCCGCGCACCCCGGCTGGGCCGACACCGACCTCCCGGAAGAAGGCACCGGCTTCCTGGAGGGCATCTTCCTCCGCCTCGGGAACCGGTTCATCGCCCAGGACAGCCGGACCGGCGCGCTGCCGACCCTCTACGCAGCCGTACAGGACCTGCCCGGTGCCGGCTACGTCGGTCCCGGCGGCTCGTTCGAGATCAGTGGTGCGCCGGCCCTGGTCGGCCGCTCCGCGGCAGCGAGTGATCCGGCCGCCGCCCGGCGCCTGTGGACCGTCTCCGAGGAACTGACCGGCACCACCTTCCCCGAGTCGGCCCTGACCACCCGGAGCCGCTGAACGCCCCGGCGACCGCGCTGCTCGACGCCGCCACGGTCGCCGGGCGGCGGAACAGGCACGCATCGAGCCGCCGCTGCCGGACCGGACACCGAAGCGGGGCGGGCGGTGGCGTGAGCGGGCCTCGCAGACGAAGCGCGGCAGGGCTTTCATCACCGCGAGGGTGACCGCCCCGGTCGTCACCCATCGAGACCGGGCGGGCACCCTCGCGTCCGTCGACTATCCGTCGGAACCGACCGTCTAGCGGCCGTAGCCCGTGAAATGGGCGCGTACCTGTTCGGCGCTCAACGCCTCGTCCCAGGTGAGGAGTTCGTCCAGGTCTCCCCTCAGGGATTTGCCGGGCATGCCGATCGAGCGCAGTGGCAGCGGGATGGAGGCGGCGACGGTGCCGACCTTCTCGCCGTTGGCGTAGAGCGTGGTCGAGCCGGGCGTGGTCACCCAGGTCAGCTGCACCCACTCATTCTGCGGGAGCGTGTAGTCGAAGCTGAGGTCGCTGACGCCGACGCGGGTGAGGCCGACCTTGCCGGTACCCCGCTGCTGGAGCTTCAGCTCGCCGGTCGTCGACCCGAGGAGGACCTGGTCGGTGGTCTTGCCCGTGGACCGCACCCAGGTCGAGACCGTCCACGGCTCCGCCACGTCGACGCCGCCGAAGCCGACCCCGTCCCGGTCGCTGTCGAACCTCCAGGTCTGGCCGCGCACCCCGTCCGCGGCCGGGGTGGGGTTGTTGATGATGTACGAGGAACCGGGCAGGTCACCGGCCGTGTCCTCGGCGTACAGGGTGTTGCCGGGGCTGCCCGCCCACACCCAGCCGCTCGGGTACGGCTTGGTGTCGAAGGTCCAGTGGTGGGACGGCTTCCCGTCGTTCACGCGGGGCTTCACCGGGGTCGGGGTGACGCCCGGCGGGTCGCCGATCCTGGCCACCCGGGCCCGGAAGTCGGTGAGGGTGTCCGGGGTCGCGGAACCGTTCCAGGAGCGGTCGGCGAGGATCGCGCGGGGGCCGGACATACGCTGCTCAAAATACTGGTCGTCGGCCCAGAAGTTGTAATCCGCCCAGTTCGCCAAGCTGGAGCCCAGCATGTCGCCGGCGGTGCTCGGCGTCCAACTGTCGTACATCCACGACTCGTCGGGGCGGGAGTTGTGGTAGTTGTTCGGCGTCACGTAGAAGGGCGCCATGGCGATCTCGTCGTGGTCCGGGACGATCGGCTCGGCGCCCTTGCCCGACCAGGTCATGTAGACGACCGACGAGTTGACCTGCTGCTGCGGCGAGGTCATGTGCTCCACGCCGTTGAAGATGGCGGTGCGCTTTCCGTGCCGGGTGATGACCGAGTCCAGCGTGTTGATGTACTGCTTCAGCAGGTCGCCCAGGGTGGAGACGTCGGGGTCCGCCGCCAGGTGGTTCTTCACGCGGGCGCAGTCGGCAAGTTGTCCCGGCAGTTCGTCGGCGCCGATGCTGAACAGCGGGGCGTCGAACCAGCCCGCGAACTCGTCGACGATCTCCTTCGACTTCGTGACCGCCTTCTCACTGGTCATGTCGACCATCCAGTTGGCGGTCAGGTGTGAATGCGTGTTCGCCGCCGTGCAGGGATCGGGTCCGTCACCGAAACCGATACCGAAGGCGTCGGTGATGACGGTGGCGTGGCCAGGGACGTCGATGCCCGGCATGATCTGGACGTGGTGGCGGGCCGCGAAGGTCTTCAGGCGCTCGATCTCGGCACGGCTGTAACTGTTCTTGGGGTCGGCGAGGCCGGGGAACTTCGGGCTGTTGAGGCGGAAGCCCTCCGAGTCCGACAGGTGCAGGAAGAGCGTGTTCATCTTCTGATCGGCCATCCGGCGGATCAGGTTCTCCAGGTAGCGGCGCTGCCAGTACTTGCGCCCCGCGTCCAGCATCACCGTCCGCATCTGCTGCGTCGGTACGTCGAGGGAGCGGGCACGGGGAAGGGCCCGGTGGTCGGGGGCGGTGCGCAGGAGTTGCAGCAGGGTGCGGGTGCCGTAGAAGAGCCCGTGCGTGGACGCGGCGTCGATCCGCACCGCCTCCGCGCTGTCGAGGCGGTAGCCCTCGGCCCCGTACGTCTTGTCATCGGTCAGTCGCAGCACGATGTCGCCCTTGGCGGCCTGCCTCACCGCGCTGCTGACCGGCAGGGTGAGGCCGCTGACCTGGAGTATCTCGCTGCGCAGCTGATGGGCGAGCTGGCGCGGGGTCTGACGGGAGGGGGCGATCAGCTTGCTGCGCCCGGCGGGCGGGGCGGTGGTCGCGCCGGAGGCGGGCGGGGCGGTGGTCGCGCCGGAGGCGGGCGCGACGAAGATCCGGCTGTCGGCGGTGAGGGCGTTCTGGCCGCCGAGGTCGGACCACTCGGTGGGGCGGGGCACGATGTTCGGAACGGCGGGGGAGTTGGGCTCCGCCGACGCGGTGACAGGTGGGGAAACGGTGCCGATGAGGAGGCCCGCTAGTAGGGACAGGACAGGGGCAGTGCGACGCACGGTGCGCCTCCTGGGGTGAGGGATGGGCGGGACCGTAGTACAGCCGGATACTCGGAACAAGAGAATGAACCCGAGTGGTATAGACCAATTTGCGATTGGCACATCAGCGAAGCCCGACGCCCTGCCGCGCCACGTCTCACATGGATGGCCGGCGGGCGGGCCGGCGGAGCTGACTGTGCTGACCCGGCCGCCCTGCGGAACAGCCCCGTACACCTTCGGATTTGACTGACAGTCACGACAGCTCGACGTAATCTGAATCGGTCCGGGATATTAGGGCACGGGAGACAACGGGGGCGCAGGGAATGGATCCGAACACGGTTGCCCAACTGGCGGGTTCCGCGCTGGTCGCCGCCATGGCCACCGACGCGTGGCAGCAGGCACGTGGCGGCGTGGTCGCCCTGTGGCGCCGGGTGCGCCCCGAGGAGGCGCAGGCGGTGGACGAGGAGCTGTCCGACGCGCAGACGGTTCTGCTCGCGGACGACAGCGGGGGCAGCGCGGCCGAGCTGACCGAGGTGTGGCGGGCCAGGCTGCTGACGCTGCTGCTCGCCGACCGGCAGCGTACCGATGAACTCGCCGAAGAGCTGGACCGGTTGACGAGGAGTCTCGCCTCGGTGCCGCCCCGTACGGGCCCGGTACGGATGAACGCCCGGGCCACCGGTGGAGGCCGCATCTACCAGGCCGGCCGCGACATGACGATCAACGAGCGCTGACGGGGCGGCGGCGTGGCGGCGTCCGACAGGACCGGGGACCGGGAGACCTCCGCGGCGGTCCGGCTGACCGGCCACGCGTCGTCGGGCGGCAGCGTCGTCCAGGCCGGGCGCGACGTACGGATCACCGAGGTGCACCACCATGTGCCGGTGACGGACGCGGTCGTGCTGGTGGAGCGCGTCCAGCCGACCGCCGAGGCGGTCCGGGAGGTCTTCGTCGGCCGGGACGACGAGGTCGAGTCGGTGCTCGCGGTACTCGACCCGCGGCACGAGGCGACCGCCATGGTGGTGGTGTCGGCCGTGGCGGGCCTTGCCGGGATCGGCAAGACCGCGCTGGCCAGGGTGAGCGCCGCGGAGGCGGTGGCCCGGGGCTGGTTCCCCGGCGGCGCGGTCTTCGTCGACCTCAACGGCTACGCGCTCCAGCCCGAGCAGTGGGTCCAGCCGCACCAGATGTACGGGCCCCTGCTGCACGCCCTGGACGAGGGTGCCGCGGACCGGGTCGCCCCGCGGCACCAGGCCGTGCAGTACCACCGGCTGCTGGACTCCCTCGCGGCCGAGGGCCGGAGCGTGCTGCTCGTGCTGGACAACGCCTCCACGAGCGACCAGATCACCGACCTGCTCCCCCGGTCGCGCAGACACCGTGTGATGATCACCTCACGGCACACGCTGACCGTCCGGGGCTCGCGCACCCTCGATCTGCGGACGCTGGCGGGGCAGGACTCGCTGACGCTGGTCAGACGGCAGCTGGAACAGCTGTCCGCCTGGGACGACCGCGTCCACGACGACCGCGAGAGCCTGCTGCGGCTGTGCCGCCTGTGCGGGCATCTGCCCCTGGCGCTGCACATCGCGGCGGCCCTCCTGGCCGGTGCCCCGGGTCTCGGGCCCGCCGAACTGGCGGACGAACTGGCCCAGGCGCACAGCAGGCTGGACCTGCTGGACGACGGGGAGCGCGCCGTGCGCGCCGCTTTCGAGCTGTCGTACCACCGCCTGGCGGACGAACAGGCCCGGCTGTTCCGCCTGCTTCCCCTCAACCCCGGCCCGCACTTCGGCATCGAAAGCGCCGCTGAGCTGCTGGGCTACCAGAGGCACCGGACGCGGCTCCTGCTGCACGGACTGGCCCGCGCGCACATGATCGAGTACGTGGCTCCGGGCGCCTGGCGCCAGCACGACCTGATCCGCGACTACGCCATGGAACTGATGGTGAGTCTTCAGGACGACCAACTGGAGCCTTCCGAAAGGCTGCTGAACCACTACGCGGTGAAGTCCCTGGCCACCGCGCAGGTGCTGCGCGAACCGCAGCCCCCCGACGATCCCCGGGTGCAGTACGCGTTGGAGTGGTTCGACAAGGAACTGCCCAACCTTCAGGCCGCGGTGGGGATGGGAGTGACCTTCGACGACGTCGACGGCGCGCTGCGCATCCTGCACGCCGTCGCACAGTTGCATCGTCATCGCGGCCAGTCGGCGGAGCTGGCGGAGACCGCCGCCCGGATCGCGGAGGTGTCATCCGCCTCGAACGACGTCCTCAGCACACCGTGGGCCTTGACGGGCCGGGCCTGGGAACTGGGGGCGCGGCTGAGTACGTACGACGCATCGGCGCGGGCCGGGGAGCTGCTCTCCTTCTCCGCCGAGGCCCTGCGCCGGGCGCTGGACCATGACCGCGTCGCCGCGCACAGCCGGGTCGTGGCGCTGTGGAAGACCGCCCGGAGCGCCGCCGCCGAACTGCCGGAGGCCGATCAGCCCGCCGCCGTACCCCTGCTGCACGAGATCGCCCGCACGGCGTCCTTGGCGAAACTCGGCGACTTCCTGGTGGCCAGGCCCCTGGAACTGGCCCTCGCCTGCGCCAGGCGCGGAGGGGACGACCTCCTGGAGGCCCACACGCATCTGGTGAAGGCACGTCACTGGGTGCTGCGGCAGCGGGTCGTGGCGGCCCTCGACCGTCTCGACGCGGCCCTGGAACCACTGCTGCGCACCGCGGAGAGCACCGACGCCTCGCGGCGGGAGCACGTCTGCCGGCTGCTGACAGCGACCGCGTACGACACGGCGTACACCGCGGTGCGGATCAGGGGCCAGTTGCACAGCCTGGACGAACATCTGGAGCGGGCGGCCCGGCTGGCGCTGGCGGCGTGGGGCGGCCTCGGCGCGGCCGAGCGGGTCGCGGCCACCCTCAGCCACTTCGCCGAACTGCACCACAACGCCGGCCACCTCGGCGACGCGGTCCGGCTCTACGGTGAGGCCGCCGCGGCCTACACGGAGCTGGAGCGGCCGAGGGACCTGGCACGGACGCTGGTCAATCTGTCCGCGGCCCACACGGCACTCGGCGACCACTCCGCGGCGGTCGAGGCGGCGCGGCGTGCCGTCGAGCTGTTCCGGAGGGTGCGGGACCTGTCGGCCGAGTCGCTGGCGGGAACCCTGCTCGCCCAGGCGTTGCTGGCCCTCGGTGACACACCGGCGGCGATCGCCGCCGCCGGCCGGGCGGAGGACGCGGCGGTGAACGCGAACGACGGAGAGCGACAGGTGTCCGCCGCGGCGACGCTCGCGCTGACCCTGAAGCGATCCGGGCTGCTCGGGGACGCGGGACGAGCGGCATGGCGCGCCCTGCAAGTCGCCGAGCACAACGGCCGTACGGATCTGTACGACGTCACCCGCGCCCGTCTCCAGGACGACGGATTGGTGTGACGCCCGTTCCGTCTGTTCCGCCTGTTCCGCCTGTTCCGCCTGTTCCGGGTGCCGGCGCAGTAGCCCGGCAGCCCCGACCGACGGAGGCTGCGTCACAACCCGTGCGTCGAGCCGTGGCGGGCGTCGCTTCCACCGGTCACAGACCAGTGACCTCCCGGCCCCTCTTCAGTACGGAGCCAAGCCTGTCCACCGCGGCGCCGCGCCGCCTCTCGCGCGCCGCGCGGTCCGCCGGTACCAGCCGCGCGGCGGCCTGCACGGCGTAGGCGTCCGGGTCACCGAATGCGGTCCGCGGGTGCTCTCCCGTGTCCGCGCAGTGTGTCGTGACCTCCTTGACGGCCTGGAGCACCACCGCCCGGTCCACGCCCGGCTGCATGGCCAGTCGTACCTGGAAACGGGCCATCCACTGCTCGCGGTCCTTCTCCCCCGCCGACGCGGTCGTCCGGTCCTTGTTCGTCATGTGCCCTCCCGGGCGATCGGCAGCCGTCCGTCACATGATCAGACACCAAAGTATCGGTATCGGTTGCACAAGCAACATGCGATCACGGGACGGAGTGAGCCCTATCCGTCTGCGCGCTCCAGCACGACGACGGGGACCTGCCTCCCCGAGGCTGCCTCGAACTCGGCGAACTTCGGTACGAGCGCCACCTGTCGCGCCCAGATCCGCTCGCGTTCTTCTCCCCGCGCGAGCCGGGCGACGGCCGGCACAGTCTCCGTGCCCACCTCGATGGTGACCCGTGGGTTCGCCATCAGATTGCGGTACCACGCCGGATCACGTGGACTGCCGCCATGGGTTCCGAAGACGGCCCAGCCGTTGTCGACCGGCTGGAAGAACAACGGGTTGATCCGCTCGCGTCCGCTCCTGGCCCCGATGTTGTGCACCAGGACGAGCGGCATGCCCCGCGCGTCGAACCCGGGTATCCGGGGCGGTACGGGGCGGCCTTCGGCGAACTCCTCCTCGCTGCTCCACGGCACATACCCGGCATTCGCCCGGAACTCGGCGATGATCCGTTCGTTCCAGGTGGTGCCGAGTGGACGAACCGGACGGCACCGTCAGGCGGCGCGCACCGCGCGTGGACGCGGTCCGCAACCGTGAAGCGATCATCGAGGCCGCCTCCGAAGTCCTCGCCACCCAGGGCACCGCGGTGGACGTACGCGAGATCGCCGGCCGCAGCGGAGTGGGCATGGGCACCCTCTACCGGCACTTCCCGAAGAAGGAAGACCTCATCCGCACCGTGCTGCACCGGGAGTTCTCCGCATGGGCGGACTCCGCACGCCAGGCGGCCAGGGACGCCCAGGACCCCTGGGCGGCTCTGACCGACTTCTACCAGCAAGCCCTGACCGGCTACGCGCGTCACCACGCGATCATGCAGAATTTTGCACTGACCTGGTCGGCCCCCGACCTGGAAGGCATCCAGCAGCTTCGCCTCGTCATCGAGGAACTGCGCGCCCGCGCCGCGGACGTGCTGCGCCCCGGCGTGACCACCGACGACCTGCTGCTCCTGCTGGTCTCCCTCGGGCACGCCGTGCAGGTCACCGACGAAGGCCGCCCGCACCTGTGGAACAGGCTGCTGCACATCTCCCTCGCCGGACTGCGCGCCGACCACCGCGACCCGCTTCCCACCGAGGCGGCACCGGCGTTGCGGCTCCCCCCGAGGTGAGCAGTCCTCAGCTCACCTCTGGTCCTCTCCCCCGTGTCGTACGGCGGTGACGGCAGACGTACCCCTTCCACCTGCGAGGACCGGCTCGGCCGGAGTCAGCGCCGCCGCTCGACGCCGAGTGAGGGTGTGGACCGCGGGCTCGATGTGGTGACCGGCCGCGTTACGGAACACGGGTTTCCGTATGCTGGCGCCGCGAACCGCAGGACGGCGAAGGAGAGTCTGGGCGTGCCTCTGCACAAGGATGACCCGAGATCCCTCGGCGGCTACCGGCTGGCCGACCGGCTCGGCGCCGGCGGTATGGGCATCGTCTACCGGGGCCGGTCCCGCTCCGGCCGCGAGGTCGCCGTCAAGGTGGTGCACGCCCAGTACGCCGCCGACCCCGTCTTCCGGGCCCGGTTCCGGCAGGAGATCGAGGCCGCCCGCCGGGTGAGCGGAGCCTTCACCGCCCCGGTGCTGGACGCCGACCCGGACGCGGCGACGCCCTGGATGGCCACCCAGTACGTGCCCGGAGACTCCCTCGCCGCCCGCATCCGGACGTACGGAGGGCTCCGCGTCACCGAGCTGAGGCCGCTGGCCCTCGGTCTGGTGGAGGCTCTGCGGGACATCCACCGGGCCGGGGTGGTGCACCGGGATCTGAAGCCGGCCAACGTGCTGATGGCCGGGGACGGCCCCCGCGTCATCGACTTCGGCATCTCCCGGGCCGCCGAGAACCACAGCACCCTCACCGAGACCGGGCAGATGGTGGGCACCCCGCCGTTCATGTCCCCGGAGCAGTTCACGGACGCCCGTATGGTCGGCCCCGCCTCCGACATCTTCTCGCTCGGCGCGCTGCTGGTCTACTGCGTCACCGGGCGCGGGCCCTTCGACGCGGACAGCCCCTATCTGACGGGCTACCGGGTGGTCCACGACGAGCCCGTGCTGGACGGGGTGACCGGCCCGCTGCGCGCGGTGCTGACCCGCTGCCTGGCCAAGGATCCCGCCGACCGGCCCGGACTCGACGCTCTGGCCCAGGAGTTCGCGGCGGTCCTGCCGGAGCCGTCGTCCGCCGAACCGCAGACCCTGACCCTGCGTCTGCCGTCCGCCCGGACGGGCCCCGTCCCGGCCTCCGGCGCGACCTCCGTGCCGTTCACCGGGCGCCGCTCCCGCCGTCCTTCACCGAGGGCCCTGCTGGCCGTGGCCGCGGCGGCGGCCCTCGCCCTGACCGGCTACGTCCGGCTCGTCCCGGGGGACGGCGACAGCCAGGCGCCCACCGGTGGCAAGTCCTCCGAGGGATCCCGCTGGGGCACCCTGCCCACCGGCTGGAAGCCCTGGCAGACGACCGTGTCCGCGACGGCCGACCAGGGCGTGGCGAAAGCGCCGGGCTACGAGGGTGACACCTCGCCCAGCTGTGTGTCGGACGGGGCGTCCGTGTACTGCGGGGGCACCGCCCTTCTGCCGACCCGGGTCGACGCCACCACCGGCCGGACCCTGTGGCGGGCCGGGATCGCGCCCCCGGACATGAAGGCCGACCGCTACATCACCGCCCTCCTCGGCGTGGACGACGGCCTGGTCCTGGTCGAGTTGACGATCATCGCCGCCGACGGACCGGAGGAAGCCCGGTCCGTCCTCGCGCTCGACCACGAGACCGGCGCGAAGGTCTGGTCCCGCGCGGTGCGTACCGACAGCCAAGGCTCGGCCTACGCCGCCGGGGTGACCCTGACCGAGGAGGGCGACGGCAGCGTGGTCACCGTCCGCTCGGCGCGGGACGGCAGCGTGCGCACGACCGTGCCCGTGCCCGAGGACTGGTTCTGCTCGCTGCGGACCACGGAGGACTTCCCCTACCTGGAATGCAGCGACCAGACGACCGACTCGGACACCAGCAGGTTCTACGTCGTCGACCCGGACGACGGTTCGGCGTTCAGCGTGACGTCCGCCCAGACAGGCAGCCTCGTGGGCACGCTGTCCGGACAGCTGCTCTTCCTTGAGGCCGACCGCCGGGGCGCCGGCAACGGCTTCGACGTGATCTACACCCGTGTCGTCCGCGTCGACCCGCAGACCGGCAGACGCACCGTGACCGACCTGCCGGAGCGCTACCGCGGCGGACTTCCCACGCTGGCCCACGACACGCTCTACGTGGTCACCTCCAGCGGCCTGGTCACGGCCTTCTCCCCGACGACGGGGGCGCGGCTGTGGACCGGCCGCACCACCTTGGAGCCGCCGGGGCAGGCGTCGGTGGACCCGAGCGGGAACACGCTCTACGTGGCCGGCGCCAGCGGACGGGTGATCGCGCTGGACGCGGCCCGGGGCACGCTGTTGTGGGAGTCGTCAGCCCGCGCCGAGGTGCTCGGCAACAGCGATCGGCTGCCCGTCGTGTGGTTCAACCGCGGCGCCCTGGTGCTGTCGGCCTCGGACGGCACGATCTTCACGCTCGATCCGGCCCACCCCGACCGCGAGGCCGTCGCCCCGGGGTGACACGGGGGTGCGGGGCGGCCAGCCCGGTGAGGGTGGCCCCGGCCTGGAGGTCGGCGCGCGGATCAACTCCCGGGGCGGACGGGCGTCGGGCGGGCGGGGACGAGCCTCGCGCGCCCCTCGTTCACCTCTGCCCCCGCACCCGGTCCTCCTGCGAGGCTGACGATCACTGAGCACCTCGACAGCACAGGGAGTTCCACGAATGAAGCGCATCACCGCGTTCGCCGCCGCCTCGATCCTCCTGACGGGTGCCCTCGGCATCGGCTCCACCGCGACAGCCGCCACCGACGCCCCGTCCGTCGCCGCCTACTCGAACTGTGTACACGGGAAATACTGCATCTACAGCGGCTGGGACGGTGGCGGAAGCAGTTGTCAGTGGGTACCCGACCAGCCGAACACCGCCACCGGCTGTCCCTTCATCCAGCGAGGTGCAGTGGTCAAATCGGTCTGGAACGCGACCGGTAAAAAGGTCAAGATCTACAAGAACACGAATTACGAGAACAAGATCGGCTCCACCAAGGCCGGAACGGGCGGCAATCTCGAGGGGAACTACGCGATCCGCTCCTTCAAGGACTGAGCCGAGTCCGACCTCGTACGACGGTCCGGGAACCGGGCCGCGGCTGGGCCGGAGGGGGGCACCTCGGGGCGGGGCGGCGGCTCGACGGCGCGGCGAGACGCGAAATCGGTGCGCGGCTTATAGCTATATGTCCCATGTCCGCTGTCGCTCGCCCTGACCGGACCGCCGTACGCCGTCCCTCGGATCACGGGGCGGCATGGCGGCGCTGATCCTCGTTCACTTCCTGCTCGCCGCGTGCGCCGGCCCCTTGGTGCGGCGGCTGGGGACGCGGGCCTTCGTCGTGCTGGCGGTGCCGCCCGCCGCCACCCTGGGCTGGGCCGTCGCCCAGTGGGGCACGGCCGCCGCGGGCAGCGCGGTGAGCTGGTCGCTGGCCTGGCTCCCGGTGTACGACGTGTGGATCGCGCTACGGCTGGACGCGCTGGCGCTGCTCATGGTGGTGCTGGCGGCCGGGGTCGGCGCGCTGGTGCTGCTGTACTGCGTACGGTACTTCGCCGACGGGGCGCCCCGGCTCGGTGGGTTCGCCGGGAATCTGCTGGCCTTCACGGGCGCCATGCTCGGGCTGGTGCTCGCCGACGACCTGGTGGTCCTGTATGTCTTCTGGGAGCTGACCACCGTCTTCTCCTATCTGCTGATCGGCTACGACAGCGAACGCAAGCAGAACCGCCGGGCCGCGCTCCAGGCGTTGACCGTGACCACGCTGGGCGGGCTGGCCATGCTCGTCGGCTTCCTGATGCTCGGCCAGGAGGCGGGCACCTACCGGGTCTCCGAGCTGATCGCCGATCCGCCCGCGCCCTCCGCCACCGTGTCCACGGCGATCGGGCTGGTGCTCCTGGGAGCCCTGTCGAAGTCGGCGATCTGGCCGTTCAGTGTGTGGTTGCCCAACGCGATGGCCGCGCCCACGCCGGTCAGCGCCTATCTGCACGCGGCGGCGATGGTGAAGGCGGGCGTGTACCTGGTGGCCCGGCTGGCACCCGCCTTCGCGGACGTCCCGCTGTGGCGGCCGGTGCTGCTGGTGCTGGGCTCCGCGACGATGCTGCTGGGCGGCTGGCGGGCACTGCGACTGGGCGACCTGAAGCTGGTCCTGGCGTACGGCACGGTCAGCCAACTCGGCTTCCTGATCGCGCTCGCCGGGGTCGGCAACCGGAACGCCGCCCTGGCCGCCGCCGTACTGATCCTCGCGCACGCGCTGTTCAAAGCCCCCCTGTTCCTCGTCACCGGCATCGTCGACCACGCCACCGGCACCCGGAACCTGCGGCTGCTGTCGGGGGTGGGGCGGGCGCTGCCGTGGGTGGCGGGCACCGCGGTGGTCGCCGGGGCGTCGATGGCGGCGCTGCCCCCGCTGCTGGGGTTCGCCGCCAAGGAGGCGGCCTTCGAGGCGCTGCTGCACGGAGACACCGCCGACCGCTGGCTGCTGGCCGTCGTCACCGTCGGATCGGCCCTCACCTGCGCCTACACCCTGCGTTTCCTGTGGGGCGCGTTCGCCCGCAAACCGGGGCTGGACGACACCCCGGTCCACCGGGTGGGCCCGCCGTTCCTGGCGCCCGCCGCCCTGCTCGCCGTGGCGTGCGTGGTCTTCGGGCCGGGGGTGTCCTGGTGGAACGGGCTGCTGGGGGCGTACGCGTCCGCCTTCCCCGCACCGGCGTACCCGTACGCGCTGTCGCTGTGGCACGGACTGGGCACCGCCCTGCTGCTGTCCGCCGCGGCGTGGGGCGGCGGCATCGTCCTGTTCCTGCTGCGCGACCCGGTGGTACGGCTGTCCCGCCGGGTCGCCTGGCCCACCGCGGACCGGGTGTTCGGGCTGGGGCTGCTGGGGCTGGAACGGGTCGCGCTCCAGGTGACCGGGTTCTTCCAGCGCGGCTCCGTCTCGGTGTACCTGGCGACGGTGCTGAGCGTGCTCCTCGCCGGACAGCTCACCGTGCTGCTGGTGGACGGGCCCTGGGCCGCAGCGGCGGCGCCGAGACTGTGGGACTCCGCCGCTCAGGGCGCCCTCGCCCTGCTGACCTGTGCGGCTGCCGTGTTGTGCCTGCCGGTGCAGCGACGGATGAAGGTCGTGGTGCTGGCCGGGCTCACCGGATACGGCACCGCGCTCCTCTTCGTCGTGCACGGCGCACCCGACCTGGCACTCACCCAGTTCTGTGTGGAGACCGTGGCGCTGCTGGTGTTCGTGCTGGTGCTGCGCCGGATGCCGGTGTACTTCCACGAGACCATCAGCCGCCGCCGGCTGCTTCTGCGCGTCCCCCTCGCCCTGGTCGCCTCGGCCGTGGTCGCCACCGCGCTGTGGGTGGTCGCCGCCGCCCGGATCGCCGAGCCCGCGGGCGGCGCGCTGGTGGAGGCCACCGCCCACGTCGGGGTGAAGGAGGTGGTGGCGACGACCCTGGTGGAGTTCCGCGCCTGGGACACCCTCGGTGAATCGGCGGTCCTCGCGGTCGCGGCGGTCGGGGTGACGAGCCTGATCTACGTGCACCGCCGGACCGGGGTGAGTGAGCGCGGCGGGACCGAGCCCGCGTCGGGTGCGCAGCCCGTACCGCCGTCGGGCGGTCCCACCGCGTGGTCGTACGGCTCGCACTTCGCGGTCCGCGAGACGGTGGCCGAGGACACGGCGCCGGAACGGACCTGGCTCGCGGCCGGCCCAACCCTCGCGCCGGAGTACCGTTCCGTGGTCTTCGAGGTGGTGGCCCGGCTGGTGTTCCATCCGGTCCTGGTGCTCTCCGTGTACCTGCTGCTGTGCGCGGAGAACCTCCCGGGCGGCGGGTTCGTGGCGGGCCTGGTGGCGGGCGTCGCGATGATGGCGCGCTATCTGGCCGGCGGACGGCACGAACTGGCCGACGCGGCGCCGGGACACCCCGGGCTGCTGACCGGACTGGGGCTGTTCCTGTCGGCGTCGGTCGCCGCCCTCGGCGTGGTCAAGGGCGCCGTGCTGCATCCGCTGACCTACGAGACGCGCCTGCCCGTCTTCGGCCACGTCCACCTCGGGACGCCCGTCCTCTTCGACACCGGGGTCTACCTCCTGGTCCTCGGGGTGGTCCTGGACATCGTGCGGGCGCTCGGCGCGCGCATCGACCGGCAGATCGAGCGGGAGGCCCGCGGGATGTCGAAGGAGGCCGGCCGGTGACCGTCAGTCTCACCCTGCTGGCGACAGGAGCCGTGCTGTGCGCGGTGGGCGGGGTCCTGCTGCTGATGCGTGCCCTGACCCGCATCCTGGTCGGCGCGGTGATCCTCAGCAACGGCATCAATGTGCTGCTGCTCGCCGCCAGCGGGCCCGCGGGGTCGGCGCCGCTGCTGTATCCGAGGATCGATCCGGCCCGGGTCAGTGACCCCCTGCCGCAGGCCGTCGCCCTGACCGCCATCGTCATCACCCTGGCCACGACGGCGTTCCTGCTCACCATCGCGTACCGCAGTCAGCGGGTGAACGGGACCGACGAGGTGATGGACGACATCGAGGACCGCCGGATCGCCCTGCGCGCGCAGGTGCAGGAACAGCGGTCCCAGCTCAGGGAGTTGCACGGAGCCCGCGGACGGGGGCCGGAGGGCGACCGGGGCGCCTATCGGGCGGAGCGCCGACGGCTGCGGAGTGTGCTGCGGGAGGACCGGGCGCTCCAGGCGCGGGCCCGGGACGCCTCGGGTGACCTGTGGGACGACATCCTGGGCGAGGACCCCGCCGACGCCGACGCGTCCGAGGGGGCCGCGCGGTGAACTCACTCGTGGCGCTGCCCGTACTGCTGCCGCTGCTGGCGGCGGGCCTCGAACTCGCTCTCGGTACCCGCTTCCCGCGGGCCCAGCGGGCCGTCGGTGTCCTGGTGCTGAGCGCCGTGCTCGCGCTGTCCCTGACGATGCTGGTCGAGGCGGACCGCAACGGGCCGCTGGCCCTGCACCTCGGGGACTTCGCCCCGCCGGTGGGGATCACCCTGGTCGCCGACCGGTTGTCGGCGCTGATGCTGACGGTGTCGTCGGCGGTCACCCTGTGCGTGCTGGTGTACTCCATCGGCCAGGGCATGGCGGACCGGGAGGAGCAGTCGCCGCTGGCCATCTACCACCCCGCGTACATGGTGCTGGTGGCCGGGGTGTCCTGCACCTTCCTCGCGGGCGACCTGGTCAACCTGTATGTGGGCTTCGAGATCATGCTGGTGGCGAGCTTCGTCCTGCTGACCCTCGGCGGCACCGCCGCGCGGCTGCGGGCGGGCGCGACCTACGTCCTGGTGTCGCTGGTCTCCTCCATGGTGTTCTTCACGGCGGTCGCCCTGACCTACGCGGCGGCGGGCACCGTCAGCCTGGGCCAGCTCGCGCAGCGCCTCGCGGAACTCCCGGTCGGGGTGCGCACCCTGCTGGAGGTGACACTGCTGACGGTGTTCGCGGTGAAGGCCGCCGTGTTCCCGCTCGGGGCGTGGCTGCCCGACTCGTACCCGACGACCCCGGCCCCGGTCACCGCGGTGTTCGCGGGGCTGCTCACCAAGGTCGGGGTGTACTGCGTCCTGCGGGTGGAGACCCTGCTGTTCCCGGGCAACCGGCTGGCCGACCTGCTGATGTGGGCGGCGCTGGCCTCCCTGCTGATCGGGGTGCTCGGCGCGGTGGCGCAGACCGACCTCAAACGGCTGCTGTCCTTCGTGCTGATCAGCCACATCGGCTACATGATCTTCGGTATCGGGGTGGGCACCCGCGCCGGGCTCGGCGGGGCGATCGTGTACGTCGTCCACCACATCACCGTGCAGACCGCCCTGTTCCTGGTCGCGGGGCTGATCGAGCGCCGTACCGGCACCACGGAACTGACCCGGGTCGGCGGACTGACCCGGGCCGCTCCCGCGCTGGCCGTGCTGTTCCTGGTGCCCGCGCTGAATCTCGCGGGCATCCCCCCGATGTCGGGGTTCATCGGGAAGCTGCAACTGCTGCGGGCGGGCGTCGCGGACGCCGGGTTCCTGGCGTACCTCCTGGTCGCCGCGGCGTCCCTGACGAGCCTGTTGACCCTGTATGTGATGGCGAAGGTGTGGAACCTCGCGTTCTGGCGCGCGGCTGCGCCCGACCGGCCCGCCCGGGTGACGGTGCTGGAGGAGACCGACCCGGACGAGGACCACGCCGACTCCGACTCCGACACCGGCTCGGACACCGGCCCCCGTTCCGGTTCTGCCCCCGGCTCCGGCTCGGGTGACGGAACGCCCGCTGACTCCTCCAGCCGTCCGCAACCCGCGGGCCAGGCCGTCACCGCGACGCTCTTCGGCCGGGCCATCACGACGACCACGGACCGGCTGCCCCGCAGCATGACCTGGGCGACCCTCGCCATGGTCGTGCTGTCGCTGGCCTACACGGTGCTGGGCGATCCCTTCACCGCCCTCACCGACCGGGCGGCGGCCGAACTCCTGCTCCGTTCCCCCTACATCGAGGCGGTGCTCGGCCCATGACGAACCCGTGATCTCGCTCCGTTTCCGCGATCCGGACCAGCCGCCCCTCAGCTGTGTGGTGGTGGGACGCCGGCGCCGCGTGCTGGACCTTCCGCTGATCGCCTGGCTGACCCTGGTGTGGATACTGCTGTGGGGCACGCTCAGCCTCCCCAACGCGCTCACCGGGGTGCTGGTGGCGGTGATCGTCTGCCTGGTGTTCCCGCTCCCGGAGGTCAACATCGGGCTGCGGCTGCATCCCCTGGGCATCGCCCGGCTGACCGTACGGCTGCTGTGGGAGATGTACACGGCCGGAGCCAAGGTGTCCCACCAGATGGTGGACCGGCGGCCGTTCCGCGCGGGTGTCCTGGCCGTTCCGCTGCGCTGCCGCAGCGATCTGATGCTCACCGCGACCGCGATCGCCGTCTCCAACGTGCCCGACAGCTCCGTGGTCGAGGTGCACCGCTCACAGGCCACGCTCTTCGTGCACGTCCTGGAGGCCGACGACCCCGCGACCCCGGAGCGGGCCCGGCAGGGTGTGTGGCGGATGGAGGAACTCGTCGTACGGGCGTTCGGCGACCGTGCGGAGATCGCCCGGGTACGTCAGCCGCCGCCCCGTCCCCGGAGTCCCCGGTGAGCGCCGCGCAGGCCGTGGACCGGGGCCTGCTGGTGGCCGCCGCCGTCCTGCTGCTGATCGCCGGGGCGCTGGTGCTGTACCGGGTGTGGCGCGGGCCTTCCATGCTGGACCGGGCCATGGCCCTCGATGTGTGCGCGGCCCTGATGATCGCGGGCATCGGGGTCCGCTCGGCCCTCAGCCGGGACTCCTTCTACTTCCCCGTGATGCTGGTGCTGGCCTTCCTCGGCTTCACCGGCTCCGTGGGCATCGCCCGTTTCATCGCCGTCCGGGACCGGGCACCGGACCAGCCGCCCACCAGGAAGGAGGAACGATGAACGACTGGGCGCAGGTCGCGGACACCACGGGTGCGGTACTGCTGTTCGCGGGCGCCGCGGTCAGCGTGTTCGGCGCGCTGGGCATGGTCCTCATGCCCGACGTCCTCTCCCGCAGCCACGCGGCGACCAACCCCCAGGCCCTCGGGATGCTGCTGGTCCTCATGGGCGTGGCGCTCCGGCTCCGCAGCGGGATCGACCTGGGCACCCTCGGCCTGGTCGGCTTCTTCCAGCTGCTGACCGGCCCGGTGGCCGCCCACCTGGTCGCCCGGGTGGCGTACCGCACGGGGTACACGGGCCACGAGGGCCTGGTCTACGACGAACTGGACGAACAACTCAGCACGGTGCCCCGCCCCGGCGACGACGGCCCCTCATGACCGAGCGCCGTGCGCCCGAGCGGTCCCGCACTGGTGCCAGAGGGTACCGCCGGCGGTGGTCAGCGCAACCATCCTGCTGTCCTGGGAGACCGCGCTGCCGAAGAGCAAAGCGCGATTCAGCACACCGGATGTGCACATCGGCAAGGGCATCGTCGGGGTGACCTGGTTCAAGGGATCGGTCGCCTACCCGATCACGGGTGGCGAGGCACTGTGGAGCAAGGGTGCCGCGCAGTGCTCGTACGAGGTGCGCCTCGGCGGCGGCCGTGAGCTGATCGCAAGCGGTCGCGGCTGCGTACAGAAGCATTCCAGGCGCGCGATCTGGAAGGTGGATCCCCGGACCGGCGAGCCGGAGTGGACGTACAAGGGCGCAGGACGCTGATGCTCGCAGCGGAGTCCGCGGACCAGGAGATCCGTTCCCTCATGGTGCTGGACGATCCCACGGTCGTCTTCGAACACGGACGTCTCTACTTCGGCCGTTCGCGCGTGATCGGCCCCCGCAAGGGCATCAGGACGATCGGCAGCGACCGCCGGACCCCCGGCGCACCCGCCGAGCGCCACCTCGGCGTGGCCTTCGGCACCGGCTGAACCGGGGCGGATCAGGGCAGAGGGGTGGGTCAGTCGGGGCGTCTTGATCGTTGCCGGTGCGCGGCGGCACTCGACTGGTTCGACAGCGCCCTTCCCGGCGAGCCGGTGGTGCTCGCCACTCAGACCGCCAACCTCGGCTCGATGCGCCTCACCAGGGCACTGCGCCGGCGTCCTCGAAGAACTGGCCGGTCGGCCCGTCGTCGGGCAGGGTGGCGAGGGTGAGGGCGATCGCCGCGCCCTGTGCGGGGGTGCGCACCCCGCGGAAGGCGTTCAGGTCGGTCGCGACGAAGCCGGGGCAGCCGAGGTTGATCAGGATGTTCGTGTCGCTCAACTCCCGGGCGTACTGCACGGTGACGGCGTTGAGGAACGTCTTCGAGGTCGCGTACGCCGCGGACACCGGGCCGGTCGTCCGCTCGGCGGCGGATCCGGACTGCCGGGCCAGCGAGCCGACGCTGCTGGACATGTTCACGATCCGTGGCGCGGCGCAGCGGCGCAGCAGGGGCAGCATCGCGTTGGTGACGCGGAGGACGCCGATCGCCGGTGACCAGCGCAATCGTGCGTTCACTCATGGTGACCATGGTGTCCTCGGATCCCTGTGGGGTCCAACACCGAACCGCCCTGAGTCGATCAGGGCGGTGCGATGTGGAGGGCCCGCAGGACTGAGGAAGGCAAGTGCGGGAACACGCATCCACAGACAGGTAAGAACCTTGACGCCGAACACAACGGGAGAAAGCCATGAACAGTTTCAGCCGTGTATCCGGCGCCCGCAGCCGTTCCCGCGCTCAGGGGCTGGCGATCGCCAGCCTGGTGTGTGGAGTCCTGGCGCTCTTCGTCTTCAGTCTGATTCTCGGTCCGCTGGCCATACTGGCGGGATATCTGGCGCTGCGTGAGACACCGCGGTCCAATGCGGCCTTGGCAAAGGCGGGCATCGCCCTCGGCATCGCCGCGATGGTGGTGTACGCGGTCATGATGATGATCGCATCCTGACCGGCACGACATCGGGCATCGTGTCCCTGGAGTGTGTCCAGAAGCGTTCCCGGGATCGGCCTTCAGGCGAAGGCGGGCATGATCCGGTCGTGGATCAGCTGGAGCTGTTCGCGGGCCCCGGGGATCTGGGGAAGGTCGCGGCCGGTGAACGCGTTCACCAGGGTCCGGTCCGTCACCGCGCAGAGCATGTGGTTGACGCCGGCCGGCTGGATCTCCGTACGGATCTTCTCCAGGCATTCCTCGGGCGTCCCCGACACCGACAGCCGCTCGGCCACCTCCGGGGAGGTCAGCTCGATGCCTCGGGCGAGGTCCCCGGCGCGGATGGCGTCGATGGCCGGTTTCAGTTCCCTCGGGTCGACACCGTTGCGTACGAGCTGCTCTTCCGGCATGGCGGAGGCGTAGATGCCGACCATGCTGCGGGCCGCCTCACGGGCCGCCGCCGAGTCCTCGGCCGTGGCGAAGACCACCCAGGCTCCGATGTCCAGGGAGGAGACGTCCCGGCCCGCACGCTCGGCGCCGATCGTGAGGTGGCGGACCATGTAGTCGTACGCCTCACGGGTGTAGCTCAGTGCGTGGTGGCAGCCGTCGGACAGCTCCCCGGCCACCTCGAACGTCCGGGGCCCGCGCATCCCTCCCAGCTTCAGCGGCACGCGCTCCTGCACCGGCCGGGCGAAGGTGAACAGCCCGTCGTACGAGAAGAACTCCCCGGCGTGCGTGATCGTGCCCTCGTCCAGCAGGGTGCGCACCACATGGAGAGCTTCCTTGGTCCGCGACAGCGGCTTGAGCCCCTTGGGGTCGATCCGGTACTGCTCCAGCAGCCCCGGGTTCCCGCTGGAGAGCACCGCCTCGGCGCGTCCGCCGGACACCTCGTCGAGTGTGGCCAGGGCCTGCGCGACATGGCTCGGCTCGCGGAGCAGCACGGGCGTGACGCTGGGCCCGAACCGGATCGACCGGGTACGGGCGGCAGCCGCCGCGAACAGCACCCACAGGTCCTTGTGCCAGGTCTCGTCGGCCGCGTAGCAGGCGTAGAACCCGAGTTCGTCGGCGAGTTCGATCGCCGCCAGGGCATCCGTGACCGAGTGGTCAGGGAGCAGCGCGTAGCTGAATTTCATGCGGCCATTGTGGGGGCCGGGGCGACTGATAGACGGCGGTTCCGTCGCTTTTCGGCTGAATCCATTCGCACCCGGTGGAAGACGCCGTGCTGCCGGCGGGCGAACCGCCCGGGCCGCCCGGTGCCGAACGGCGGCAGCCCCTCCCCGTCAGGGCGCCGGCCGGGCGTTCAGTCGTTCTCGGGCCGTACGTCCGTCATGACGTAGCCGCTGCGCGGCCGGGTCGGTATCCGGTTCAGGGGGATCGTCAGATCCTGCTCCGGCACGGTGTGCGGCAGCCGGGCCAGCCGGGGCACCAGGGCGGTCAGGACGGCGAGGGTGATGTCCTCGCCGGGGCATCGGTGGCCGGTGGTGGGATCGCCGCCGCCCTGCGGGATCAGCAGGTCGGGGCCGCCCGTGTCGGCCGGTCCGAGGAAGCGGTCGGGGTCGAAGACATAGGGCTGCGGCCACAGTTCGGGGTCGTGGTGGTGCCCGTACACATCCAGCAGGACGGCATCGCCCGCCACGACGGGTACGTCGTCCCACCAGGTGTCCGCCACGGCGACACCTCCGAGGAACGGCACGAAGGGATAGAACCGGCGCACTTCCTCCGCGACAGCGCGGGCGTACTCCTCACGGCCCTCGTCCTCGGTGAGCACGACGCGATGCTGGGGCCACCGGTGCAGCGCGTGCGCGGCGAAGGTGACGAACCAGGCCACCGCGACCACATGGCGCAGGATGTCGAGGAGTTCGACCGCACCTGTGTGCGGAGTGAGTCGCCCGCCGTCGGCGGTGCGGTGGGCGGCCACCGCCTGGGCCGGCGTCGTACGCCCGGACGGTACGCCCGCGTACCGGAGTTCCTCGATCAGCGAGGTGAGCCGCACCTCCTGCCGCTTCCTGGCGCGCCGCGCCCGCAGCCGGCGCGGCCCCATGGAGGCGAACCCGTCCACCATGGCCACCAGGTCACGGGCCGTCGTCTCGTGGGTGCCGTACGAGGGGACGCCCGCCCAGCCGCACACCGCGCGGGCCAGGATCCGGGCCGTCTCGTCGAAGAGGACCACCGGCTCGCGTTCCGGCCAGTGGGCCGCCGCCCGCTCCCATTCCTCCCGTACCCGCTCCACCAGCAGGCCGACGCGGTCCGGGTCCGACAGGACCGTCATCAACAGGGCCTTGCGCTCGCGGCGCGGCGCACCGTCCAGGGTGTGGACGGCGCGCCGCACGTTGCGTTCGTCGTAGAAGAACTCGACGGCCCGTGGGCCGTGCAGGGCCACCATGCGGCGGCCGAGCATCCGCACCGCGACGGCCTCGGGGCCGCCGGCCGCGCGCCGTAGGTCCGGCAGCCGGCCGTACCCCTTGCTCAGCAGGTACGCCGTGCCCGCGTGACGGCCCACGGCCCGCGTGAGGTGGTCCGCCCCCGTGCGGCGTGCCGTCGTCCTGAGGCGTGCTGTGGTCGTCATGACCCCCGGGTTCCACGGAGGCCCGCCGTCACACCCTCGGCCGCCGCCCCGGGGCTTCAGGGCTCAGGACTCCGGGACCGGGCCTGCCGGTGGCGGCCGTCCTGCCGGGCGTCCTCGTCCCTGACCAGCAGGGCCAGCAGGGGCGCCACGGTCAGTCCGGCTTCCGCCTCGGCCGGGTGGCGCAGGAACCGGCCGGGTTCGACCTCGTAGGTGTTGGTGCGGCCCCGGCGGGTGTGGGAGAGGTAGCCGTCGCGTTCCAGATCGGCGATGATCCCCTGCACCGAGCGCTCGGTGAGCCGGCAGCGTGCCGCGATGTCACGGATACGGGTGTTGCGGTTGTCTGCGATCGACGCCAGAACACGAGCGTGGCTGGTGAGAAAGGTCCAACCGCTGTGCTGCTCCGGTACGCCGTCGGTTTCCGCCATGACCAGATCCTAGGACCAGAACTGGACCCGCCCGGACGGGCGAATCCCGCGAGGGGGTGGGCCAGTGTGACCTCCTCAAGTCCCTTCCGGATGTTCCGACAGCCCACCGAGTACCCGGGGAGGGGCTTCCCACCCCCCTGCGACGCCGCCGGACGCCCAGCACCTGGAACAGCTCGGCGCTGACATGGTGCGCCCCGTCCTCGTTGCCGACGACCGCCACGAGCCCAACCTCCGTAGGGCAGTTGGCGTCCCGCGGCGTCGGTCTCGGGGAGGTCGGCATCGCGGGTCCTGGGCTCGGGACCTTCACCCTTCGGTCATGCCGTGTTCCGTGCCCCGGCCTCAGCCTCCCGGTCGTCCAGGGGGGTCTCCTGCATCACGGGGTGCTCCTGTTCGACCACGCGCGCGAGGCGGGGCAGCATCTGGCGGTGCCGCAGTTGGAGCAGCGCGTCGAGCACCGTGTTGTGGAGGGCGCCCCCCAGCCCGCGCAGCGGGTGCTCGTCGAGGATGACCAGGGTTTCGTCGCCCCACGTCCGGATGTCGAGGGCGATCCGCGCGCTGCCCAGCGGGGTGTGCGCCTCCAGCTCCAGATGGCGCGGGGGCTCGAAACGCCGGACCACCGTATGTCCCTGGGCCCGGCGTTTGCCGAGGGTGACCGTGAACGACAGCGAGGAGCCGACGTCCGGCCAGGATCCCGAGCGGGGCGCGGAGTCCGACGTACCCACGACCCAGTCGGCGTACCGGGCGGGATTCGACAGGACCGTCCACACGGCGGCGGGGTCACGGTCGATGAGCTGGTGGCGTATGGCCATGGGGGGTCTCCCGTCCAGGGGCGGGCCCGGCACGGGGTGTGTCCGGGACGTCGGGCCCCGGGTACCCACAGGGGCCGGATTCCCACCTCACCGGCGGGACGCCGACCGCCGCGGACGCGGAGGTGTGGCGGGCCGCGCGGTGGGCAGACGCGTCGCTGTGGGTAACCGGGGCCCGTGTGCACGATGACTCCCTGCTGACGGTCACCTGAGCGCACACCGCGTGACCAGACCAGCAGGTCCTCGCTTCCGCCGCCGCGGGCCCGTCCCACCGGGGGCGGGCCCGTGCCCCTGCCCGGGTCTCCGGTCGCCGGTCTCCGGTCTCCGGTCTCCGGTCTCCGGTCTCCGGTCTCCGCTACGAAGGTTGAACCGCGCGTGAGCGCAGTGCCGTGGTGCCGTCCCGCCATGCGGTCAGCAGGGGGGACGCCAGTCGGTCCTCCAGGTGGGTGGTCGTACGGATGCCGAAGACGACGTCGGGGCCGAGTTCGGGGTGCTGTTCCAGGAGGCCGCCGACGACATCCCGTCGTACGACCTGTTCGTGCACCGCGTCCGCCTCGACGTGCTCGGTGTAGAACCGTACGGCGGCGTGACCGGCGCCCGTCCGGCGCAGGGCCTCGGCCAGGCGGCGGGAGGCGGGCGAGGAGGTGACCTCCACGGCGGCGAAGTGGCCGACGAGCGCACCGCGCAGTGAGCGGTGGAGGCCGAACAGGGACATCTGGTTGACGACGGCGAGCGCCTCGGCCGGCGCGGCGTCGACGTAGTGGCCGTACGCCGTGTCCAGGCCCAGGTCGGCCATGAGGGCGGCGAACAGGTCGGCGTGGATGTCCTCGGGCCGGCCGGCGCCGAACTCGTCGTACTCGACGGCGACCATGGCCGCTTTGGCGCGGCCGTGCAGCCGGGGGATGACCCAGGCGTGCGGGTCGGCCTCCTTGAGGTGGTACAGGGAGCGCAGTGCCGCGTACTCGCGGAGCTGGTCGAGGGTGCCCTCGTCGCGCAGGAAGCCGGAGACGCCGGTGCTGTCGTCGCGGGCCGGTTCGAGCTGGAGTTCGTCCAGGGCCCGCTCGGCCGTGTCATCGGGGTGGACCGGCACATCCGCGCGCAGGGCTCGCAGGAAGCGGTCCTCGATCAGGGCGCGGTGCGCCAGCAGGGCCGGGTTCCACTCCTGGGTGTCGGGTACGTCCTCGAAGCCCTGGTAGTGCAGTTCGTACAGGACGTACAGGGCCAGGTGCAGATCGTCGCCGTAGGGCGGGCAGTCCTCGGGGCGGGGTGGCGGGGGCGCGGGGCGCGAGCCGCGCAGACTGGTGACCGCCCAGGCGGAGAGCGGGCCGCGCGGCTCGGGCAGCGGGGGTGGGTTCAGCCTGGGATGGCGGCCCGTCATCGGTGGTCCTTCCGCTCTTCCCGGTGGGTTCCCCCATTGCTTCCGGGCTCGTCTTCCCGCTTGCCTTCCCCCTTGCCTTCCCGTTTGCCTTCCCGCTCGTCTCCCCGGCTGTCCGCCCGCTTGTGGTGGCGGCGGTGGCTGGTGTCGCACCAGGGAGGGGTCCGGGTGCGGCGGCAGGTGCACACCGCGACCTCGAAGCGGTGCGAGACGCTCACCCGGCCGTCCTCCCCCACCACCTCCACCGGCCCCTCGACCAGCAGCGGGCCGCCGGGTTGCACACGGATACGGCGGGGGCGTTCAGGCGTGTTCGGCACGGATGACCACCAGTTCCTCCGTCAAGGGGGTTCGGTCGGTCACCAGTCCGCGTTCGCGCAGCCAGGCGAGGCGGGACCGCAGGATCCGGCCGAAAGGGAGCTGGGCCCGGTCGACCACTCCGGCGCGCAGGCCGTGGCGGTCGAGCCGGGAGAGGGTGGGTTCGACGCCGCACAGGTGGGAGTGGACGAGGAGCAGGGCGCCGCCGGGCCGCAGCAGTGCCGGTGCGGCGTCGCAGACCCGGTCGACCAGCAGCCGGCCGTCGGCGCCCGCGTCCCAGGCCCGCGCCGCGCCCCGGGCCGGTCCCGGGTGCGGGGAGGGCACGTACGGCGGATTGCTGATCACGAGATCGAAGCGGCGGCCCTGCACGGCGGCGGCCAGATCGCCCCGCCGTACCGTCACTCTTCGGCGGTTCAGCAGGGCGTTGCACCGGGCCGAGAACACCGCGCGCCGGGAGATGTCCACCGCGGTCACCCGGCCGCCGAGCAGCGCGGACTCGACGGCCAGCACACCGCTGCCGGTGCACAGGTCCAGCACCTCCGCACCGTCGGTGACGCCCTCACGGCGCAGTGCCCGCCGCAGCAGCCGGGTGTCGTCCTGCGGGCGGTAGACGCCGGTGGCCGTCCAGCAGCGCGGGGGCGGGGTGCGGGTGAGGGATTCGGACGTCATGGTGGCGGCTCCGTGCTCGAAGAGGGCCCCGCCGAGGTGCCCGCGGGGCCCCACGAGTACCCCTCGATCACGGGCGGCACGCACGTCGGCGACGGTGTCGGTGCTCGCGGGGCCGGGCGGCCTCATGCCGCGTCGGCGATGACCTGGTCGCGCAGGCGGGTGCAGCAGCGGGTGATGATGCGGGAGATGTGCATCTGGGAGAGGCCGAGTTCCTCGCCGATACGGCTCTGGGTCATGCCGCGGAAGTAGCGCAGGTACAGGATGGTCCGCTCGCGCTCCGGGAGGCGGCGCAGATAGGGGCTGACGGCGAGGCGGTCCACGACGGCGTCGTAGTTCTGGTCGTCGGTTCCGAGCTGTTCGGCCAGGGGCAGGTTCTCGGTGCCGGGGGTGACGGAGTCGGTGGACAGGGTGCTGAAGCACTCCAGGGCCTCCAGCCCGTCGCGCACCTCGCTCTCGCTGAGCCCCGCGTGCGCGGCGATCTCCTGGACGCCGGGCTCCCGGCCGCCGGAGCGGTCGGTGAGTTCGCGGCGGGCGCGACGGACCTGGTTGCGCAGGTCCTGGACACGGCGGGGGACGTGCACGGCCCACAGGGCATCGCGGAAGTGGCGTTTCACCTCGCCGGTGATGGTGGGGACCGCGTACGCCTCGAAGGCCCGTCCCTGGTCGGGGTCGAAGCGGTCCACCGCCTTGACCAGCCCCATCGCGGCGACCTGGCGCAGATCCTCGGCGCTCTCGCCGCGACCGTTGAAGCGGCCCGCTATCCGCCCGGCCATGGGCAGCCAGACCCCGACCAGTTCGTCCCGCAACTGCCTGCGCTCGGGCCCGTCGGGCAGCGCCGCCAGCCGGGCGAAGGCCGCGGCGGTGTCAGGTGCGTCGTCATGGGGGTGCTGACGAGCGGTCCTTCTGGGGTGCATCATGTGCCTCCGGAAAACGGTGCCGGGAGTGACTGAGACACCGCGGGCGGAGGAAACACCCAGCACGACGGCCTTAGGCGCCGCGCGGGGGCGTAGGGACCCGGCCCACGGGCGTGCCTGCATTCCGAAGCACTTGATGAGTCCCGTTCCCGCTCACACACAGGAAAAACATTTCCGGAAAACTTGAGCACGCATGTGAACCGGTCCACGAGCACCCCGGGGTTCCCGGGGCCGATGCCCCGCCGCACCTCGGTCGCGGCTCGATCGCGCCACGGCCACGGCTCGATCGCACCTCGGTCGCGCCACGGCCACGGCGGTGTCGCGGCTCCGTCGTGCCACGGCTCGGTCGCGGCTCCGTCGTGCCACGGCTCGGTCGCGGCTCCGTCGTGCCACGGCCACGGCTCGGCCGCGGGCCTCCCGGCAGGTCTCTGTCCGGTGTGGCCCGCGGCCGGATCCCGGTCGGCGGGTGCGGGGGGCGCCGGTGGTCCCGGCGCCCCACGGCATCACTGATGCAGGGCGCGGAACACTCGGTACAGCTCTGCCTTGTCCTCGAAGCCGATGCCCGGGATGTCGGTGAGGGCGACCCGTCCGTCGACCACCGCCGCGGAGTCGGCGAAGCCGCCGGTGGGCTGGAACTCGCCGGGGTAGGACTCGTTGCCGCCGAGCTTGAAGGCGGCGGCGATGTGCAGGGAGAACTGGTGGCCGCCGTGGGGGACGCAGCGGCGTGACGACCAGCCGTGCTGCGCGAGCATCCGCAGAATGCGCTGGTACTCGACGAGGCCGTAGCTGAGCACCGGGTCGATCTGGAGGGTGTCGCGGTCGGGGCGCATGCCCGCGTAGCGCAGCAGGTTGCGGGCGTCGGTGAGGGAGAAGATGTTCTCCCCGGTGGCCAGCGGACCCCGGTAGCGCTCGGCGAGTGCGGCGTGCTGGGCGAAGTCGAGCGGGTCGCCCGGTTCCTCGTACCAGAACAGACCGTACGGTTCGAGGGCCTGGCCGTAGCGCAGGGCGGTGTCCAGGTCGAAGCGGCCGTTGGCGTCGACGGCGAGGCGGTCGCCCGCCCCGTCGAGCACCTTCAGCACCGCCTCGATCCGCCGCAGGTCCTCGGCGAGTCCCTCCTCCCCACCGATCTTGATCTTCACCACGCGGTAGCCGAGGTCGAGGAAGTGCCGTATCTCGTCCTGGAGTTCGCCGATGCCCTTGCCGGGGGCGTAGTAGCCGCCGGCGGCGTAGACGAAGACGTCGTCGTCCGGCTCGCCCAGGTCGTGGTGGCGGGCGAGCCAGTGGTGCAGGGGCAGGCCGTCGAGCTTGGCGGCGAGGTCGTGCAGGGCCATGTCGACCACGCCGACGGCGACGGGCCGTTCGCCGTGGCCGCCTGGCTTCTCGTCCCGCGTCATCGCGTCCCAGGCCCTGGCCGGGTCGATATGGTCGCCGTCGTCGGTGAGCAGGTCCTCGGGCGGCGCCTGGAGCAGCCGGGGGATGACACGGCGGCGCAGGATCTCACCGACGCTGTAGCGGCCGTTGGAGTTGAATCCGTATCCGACGACCGGGCGGCCGTCCCGGATCACATCGGACTCCACGGCGACGATCGAGCAGTCCATGTCCTTGAAGTTGATGTACGCGTTGCTCATGGACGAGCTGATCGGCACGGTGCCCTCGTGGATGGCGGTGATCCTCGGCACTACTTACCTCCTGGGGTGCTGGTACGAGTACGGGTGCGGCGGCGGCGTCCGATGGTGGCGGCGAACTGTTCCTCGTCGATCCCCCCGGGCTCCCAGCGCGCGATGGCGATACCGGCGACCGCGTTGCCGAGCACGTTGGTGAGGGCCCGCATGAGGGAGAGGAAGCGTTCGATGGACAGGATCAGGGCGAGACCGCCGACCGGGATGAAGCCGACCGCGGCGATCAGGTTCGCCAGGGTGATGAACGCGGATCCGGTGACACCGGCGGTGCCCTTGGACACGAACAGGAACACCAGGAACAGCGTGAGCTGATCGGTGAAGCTGAGCGGGACGCCGTACACCTGGGCGATGAAGACGGCGGACATGGGGACCACGACGGCGACCCCGTCGAGGTTGAACGAGTACCCGGTCGGCACGACGAGTCCGACGACGTCGCGTTTGCAGCCGAACTGCTGGAGCCGGGCGATGAGGTGCGGCATGACGGCCTCCGAGGAGGACGTGCCGAGCACGATGACCAGTTCGCGGCGCAGCCCCCGGATCAGCCGGATCAGGGACACGCCGATGATCCGGGTGACCGTGCCGAGGACCAGCGTCAGGAAGACGATGAGCGTCGCGAGGGCGAGCCCGACGTACTTCATCAGCGCGGTGAGCGCCTCCGGGCCGTACGCGCCGACCGTGTACGCCACCGCGCCGAAGACGCCGATCGGGGCGAGGCGGATGACCATGCCGATGATGCGGAAGAAGACGTCGCTGAGGGTGCTGAAGGCACGCAGCACCGGATCGGACTGCCGCTTGGGCAGATGGAGCAGGGCGATGGCGAACAGGACGGCGAACACCAGGATCTGGATGATGTCGCCCGTGGCGAACGAGTGCACCACGTTGTGCGGGATCAGACCGAGCAGGAACTCGCTGATCGACTTCTCTTTCGCGCCGTCGACGTAGCTGTCGATGTCGTCGGTGGCGCCGGCGGGTGGCGCCACCCCGTCGCCCGGGCGGAAGATGTTGATCGCCGCGAGCCCGAGCAGGGTGCCGATGGTGGTGATGATCTCGAAGTAGATGATGGCCTTGAGGGCGATGCGCCCCGCGGCCTTCATCCCGCCGACGGACACGATCCCGGTGACCACGACCAGGAAGACGATCGGCGGGATGGTGAGCTTGACCAGGTCGATGAACGCGTCGCCGAGCGGTTTGAGTTCGGCCGCGGTGTCCGGTGCGAGGATGCCGAAAATGGCGGCCAGGATGGCGGAGGTCAGGACCTGGAGGCCGGTGTTGCTCGCGGCGCTCCGCCAGCGCGGTCGTTTCCGCGGGGGGTCGCCGGGCGCTCCGCCGTCGCCGGACTCGGGCTCGGGGTGGGGGTTGTTCTTGGTGGCCTCCTGAGGGGCGGTCGCGGAATCGGTCCCGGTGCCGTGTTCGGCGTCTTCGTTGGTGCTGTTCTCTTCGTCCTTCTCGATCGAGCTGCTCATGGGCTCGCCACCCTTCTTCCGGCCGCCGGACTACACGGCCGGCACGAGGGTGTCGCGGAGCACGTCACGATCGACGGTGAGTCCGAGGCCGGGCCGGTCCGGGATGGTGATGTGACCGTCCACGGGCCGCGGCGAGTCCGGGAAGAGCCGTTCGCCGACCTGGCCCATCCCCAGGTGCCACTCCAGGATCCAGCCGTTCATCAGACCGGCCAGGGTGTGCATGCTGAACAGCGGCCAGCCGCCGCCGTGCGCCACCGGCAGGTTGTAGATCTGCGCCAGGTGGGCGGCCTTGCGGGCCTCGGTGAAACCGCCGCAGTAACAGGCGTTGGGCTGGAGGATGTCGATCGCCTGGTGCTCGATCAGCTCACGGATCCGCCACCGGTGCCCCTCCATCTGCCCGGCCGCGAGGGGGATACGGGTGTGGGCGCGCAGATCGGCCAGGGCCCTGGCGTCGTTCTGGTGCAGCGGCTCCTCGAACCAGGTGAGGTCACAGTCCTCGATGGCCCGGCACAGCAGCTTCGCGTCGGTCGGGGTGAACAGGTAGTTGGCGTCGATCATGATGTCGATGTCGTCCCCCACGGCCTCCCGCACCACCCGCACCCGTGCGGCGTCCTCCCGCCAGCCGCCCTTGTCCACGCCGACGACCAGCTTCAGCGCCCGGAAGCCCAGGTCCAGTTGGAGCTTGGCGGCCTGGGCGAGCTGATCCCGGTCGTACTGCGGGAACCCGAACGTCGAGTAGGTCGGCACCTGCGTCCTGGCCCCGCCGAGCAGGCTGGCCACCGACCGGCCCGCGTGCTTGCCCGCGATGTCCCAGAGCGCGATGTCCAGGAGGGAGAGGGCGCTGGAGACGACGCCGGTCATCGTCCTCGGGTTGAGCGAGCGCCAGACCCGCTGATGCACGGCCTCGACCTCGCGAGGGTCCATGTCCTTGACCACCGGCAGGAAGTGGCGCTCCAGGGCGACCACCACCGACCTGGCCAGGAAGTGACCGGTGACGGCCACACCGGTGATCCCCTCGTCCGTCTCCACCTCGCAGAAGACGAACTCCCGCTGCTCCTCCCGGCCGTACCCGGCGACTCTCTCCCGCAGCAGCGGCACCTCTATGGAGGTGGTGTGCACGCTGGCCCGGATGTTTTTGATCTTCATGCTCGTCCCCACAGTCCTTGGCGGCTCATGACGTGGGTCACAGTCTGAGACCGTGAATCGCAAACTGTCAACGATTTACGTTCTGATCGTTTACCGGATCCATACGGCGGAGAAATCGCCATGAAATGGGCCTGAAAGTGGGAAAGGATCACCGTCAGGGTGTCGCCTCCGGTGGGGAAGCGGGCCTATTCCGGACCGTTTCCGAGCATGGCGGTGTTAGATTGTTGACAGTTGTCGACGCGGTGCGAGGAGGTCCGGGCGGACGTGGGAGAGAACTCCGACGGAATGACAGCGCTCCAGCGCAAGGTGGCAGAACGCCAGGCGAGTTCGCTGCCCCACATGATCGTCGAGGAACTCGAACAGATGATCATCACCGGGGCGCTGGACGGGGGCGACCGGATCAACGAGTCCGCCCTGGCCATGCGACTCGGGGTGAGCCGTGGCCCGGTGCGGGAGGCGTGCCGCCATCTGGAGCGGACCAAACTGGTCGAGTTCCGGGCCAACCGCGGGATGTTCGTCCGTGAGATCACCGTCGAGGAGGCCGCCCAGCTCTACGACATCCGGGCCAGCCTGTTCGGCCTCGCGGGACGGCTGGCCGCGGCGCGGGTCGACACCGCCGAGGCGGAGTCGCTGCGGGCCACGGCCGACCGGCTGGACGAGTCCGCCGGCATGGGCGACTACTACCCGCTGAACGTCGACCTCCACCGGCGCCTGGTCGCCCTCTCCGGCAGCCCGAGGCTGGTCGAGCTGTACGACGGGGTCTCCAAGGAACTCCATCTGTTCCGTCGGCACGGTCTGGAACCCGGCGCCGCCCGGCGCACCTCCAACGAGCAGCACCGGCGCATCATCGACCAGTTGGAGGCCGGCAACGGCGAGGACGCCGCCCGGCTGATGGAGGCGCACATCCTCGCCGGCAAGAACCGCATGCTGGCGGAGCACGGCGCGGCGCGTCCCTGAGCGCGCGGGGCGGGAACCGGGTGGACACGGTCGCCGCCCGCGACGGGGCCGTTCGGCAGGCGCGGGCGGGAACCGGGGCGCGCGGTCGTCGGCCACGACCGGACCGGACCGGACCGGTGCTCGCGACCGGACCGGTGCCCGCGACCCGACCGAGCTGGTGCCCCGCGACCCGACCGGTGGCCCCGGCCCGACCCGACCGGTGCCCGCGACCCGACCCGACCGGGCCGGTGGCCCGCGACCCGACCGGTGGCCGCGGCCCGACCCGACCGGTGCTCGCGACCCGACCCGACCGGGCCGGTGGCCCGCGACCCGACCGGTGGCCGCGGCCTGACCGGGCCGGTGGCCGTCAAGGCCGCCATCGCCTCGGCCGCCCCGGTGCGGTGCCCGCGCCGCCTCTGGCCCCGGCCCCCGGCCCCGTCCCTCCGCCCCGGCCCCGGCTGTCGCCGTCCGGCGCGGCGGACGGTGTCGCCCCGTCCGACCGGCCGCGCCCCCGGTCCGCCCGCACCCGAGCAGGTGCGGAAGATGGACGAAGTCGGGCGGTTCGGCCCCCGTGGCGGCCAAATCGCACGTATCGCGCGTACCCTTCGTCATGTCCAGGCGTCACATAGCGGGCGCCAGATCCCTGGAGGCAACACCTCGTGCTGATTGCTCAACGCCCCTCGTTGACCGAAGAGGTCGTCGACGAGTTCCGCTCGCGGTTCGTGATCGAGCCGCTGGAGCCGGGCTTCGGTTACACCCTCGGCAACTCTCTCCGCCGTACCCTCCTGTCCTCGATCCCCGGAGCGGCTGTCACCAGCATCCGGGTCGACGGCGTCCTGCACGAGTTCACCACCGTGCCGGGCGTCAAGGAAGACGTCACCGACCTGATCCTCAACATCAAGCAACTCGTCGTCTCCTCGGAGCACGACGAGCCCGTGGTGATGTACCTGCGCAAGCAGGGTCCGGGGCTGGTCACCGCCGCCGACATCGCGCCGCCGGCCGGTGTCGAGGTCCACAACCCCGACCTCGTCCTCGCCACCCTCAACGGCAAGGGCAAGCTGGAGACGGAGCTGACGGTCGAACGTGGCCGCGGCTATGTCTCCGCCGTGCAGAACAAGCAGGTCGGCCAGGAGATCGGCCGTATCCCGGTCGACTCCATCTACTCGCCGGTGCTCAAGGTCACGTACAAGGTCGAGGCGACCCGTGTCGAGCAGCGCACCGACTTCGACAAGCTGATCGTCGACGTCGAGACCAAGCAGGCGATGCGTCCCCGTGACGCCATGGCCTCCGCTGGCAAGACGCTGGTCGAGCTGTTCGGTCTCGCCCGCGAGCTGAACATCGACGCCGAGGGCATCGACATGGGCCCGTCGCCGACGGACGCCGCGATCGCCGCCGATCTGGTCCTGCCGATCGAGGAGCTGGACCTCACCGTCCGGTCGTACAACTGTCTGAAGCGTGAGGGTGTCCACTCCGTGGGTGAGCTGGTCGCCCGCTCCGAGGCCGACCTCCTCGACATCCGCAACTTCGGCGCGAAGTCCATCGACGAGGTCAAGGCGAAGCTGGCCGGCATGGGCCTGGCCCTCAAGGACAGCCCGCCCGGATTCGACCCGACCGCCGCCGCCGACGCCTTCGGCGCGGACAACGACTCGGGCAGCGGGTTCGTGGAGACCGAGCAGTACTGAGCCATCCGTTCGGTACCGAGCAACCCTGTGCAGTACCGAGCGGTACCGACCGGTACTGAGCGGTACTGCACACCGCGCCGGCCCCGGGCACGGCGACCGTGTGCGCCGGGGCAGCGGGGCACCGGCTCGGCGGAGTCCTCAGGTGCCCTGGCGCCCTGGTGCCGTGGCGCCCTGCCGAGCACATGTTCCTGCCGGGCGTCCGGCACCGGGCGCCTTACAGTCCTCGGTATGCGTGTACTGGTCACCGGCGCGGCGGGGTTCATCGGCTCGCACATCGTGGCGGCTCTCGCCGCGCGCGGTCACGAGGCGGTGGGGCTCGACGCGCTGCTGCCGTCGGCCCACGGCGCGGGCGCGGCGCCCGGTGCGGAACTGCTCCACGCGGACGTACGGGACCGGGGCGCGGTGGCGGACGCGTTGGCCGGTGTGGACGCGGTGTGCCATCAGGCGGCCATGGTGGGGCTCGGCACCGGATTCTCGGCTGCCCCCGCCTACGTGGCCTGCAACGACCTCGGGACCGCGGTCCTCTTGACGGCGATGGCCGACGCCGGGGTGCGGGATCTCCTGCTCGCGGGGTCGATGGTCGTGTACGGGGAGGGGCGCTACGACTGCCCGCGGCACGGGTGGGTCCGGCCGGGACCGCGTGCGACGGCGGATCTGGAGGCGGGCCGCTTCGAACCCCGTTGCCCGCGGTGCGGTGCGGACCTGGTCCCCGGTCTGGTGGACGAGGACGCGCCGGCCGATCCACGCAATGTGTACGCCACGACCAAACTGGCCCAGGAGCATCTCGCCGCGGCATGGGCGCGGGCGACCGGCGGACGGGCGGTCTCCCTGCGCTACCACAACGTGTACGGGCCGGGGATGCCCCGGGACACCCCGTACGCGGGGGTGGCTTCGTTCTTCCGCTCGGCGCTGGCCCGGGGCGAGCCGCCGCGGGTGTTCGAGGACGGCGGGCAGCGCCGGGACTTCGTCCATGTACGGGACGTGGCCGCCGCGGGCACGGTCGCCCTGGAGGCCCTGCCGGTCCGGGAGCCGGGGGCGCTGTCCGTGTTCAACACCGGCAGCGGGGAGCCGCACACGGTGGGCGAGATGGCGCGCGCTCTGGCCCGCGCGCACGGTGGCCCCGCCCCCGTGGTCACCGGGGAGTTCCGGCTGGGCGACGTCCGCCACATCACCGCCTCCTCCCGCAGGATCGCCGATGAACTGGGCTGGCGTGCGGGGGTCGGATTCACCGAGGGGATGACCGAGTTCGCGCTCGGCGGGCTTCGGGAACCGAGCGGCGGGACACCACGGGACCGGCGGGTGAAATGCCGGTGATGTCCCTCCGGGTTCCCTAGAGTGAGCGGGTGCCCGAACCCAGCCGTGCGGCGGTGGACGTCGTCCTTCCGTGTCTGAACGAGGCCGCCGCCCTGCCGTGGGTGCTGGCGCGCGTTCCGGCCTCCTGGCGGGCCATCGTCGTCGACAACGGTTCCTCGGACGGCTCCGCAGGGATCGCCGAGGCCCTCGGCGCGACCGTGGTGCGCGAGCCCCGGCGGGGGTTCGGCGCCGCCTGCCACGCGGGGCTGGAGGCGGCCACCGCCGACACCGTCTGCTTCTGCGACTGCGACCGTTCCCTCGATCCGGGGCTGCTGCCCGTGCTGGTGCGCGAGATCGCACTGGGGCGAGCCGACCTCGTGCTCGGCCGGCGCCGCCCGACCGGACGGGGGGTCTGGCCGGTCCACGCCCGGGTGGGGAACCTGGTCCTGGCGCGGATGGTCCGCAAGCGGACCGGTCTGCCGTTGCGTGACCTCGGGCCGATGCGCGCCGCGCGCCGGGAGGCGCTGCTCGGGCTGGGGCTGACCGACCGGCGCAGCGGCTATCCGCTGGAGATGGTGACCCGCGCCGCGGCGGCCGGCTGGGCCGTACGGGAGACGGACGTTCCGTACTTCCCCCGGGCGGGGAAGTCGAAGGTCACCGGGACCTGGCGGGGTACGTGGCAGGCGGTGCGGGACATGCGGGCGGTGCTCGCCCCGCCGCCACCGGTGTCGGGCCGGCCCGACGTCCCATGACCACCCTGCTGGTGATCGCCAAGGCGCCCGTTCCCGGGCGGGTGAAGACCCGGCTCACCCCGCCCTACTCCCCCGCCCAGGCGGCCCGCCTCGCCGAGGCGGCGCTGGCCGACTCGCTGGCCGCCGTGGCGGACGCCCCCGCGCGGCGGCGCGTCATGGTGCTGGACGGTGCGCCGGGCCCCTGGCTCCCCGCCGGCTTCGAGGTGGTGGCGCAGTGCGCGGGGTCGCTGGACGTCCGGCTGGCCGCCGCCTTCGCCGGGTGCACCGGCCCGGCCGTGCTGATCGGTATGGACACCCCCCAGGTCACCCCCGCCCTGCTCGCCCCGGCCCTGGCGGAGGACGCCTGGCGGGAGTGCGACGCCTGGTTCGGACCGGCGGTGGACGGCGGCTTCTGGGCGCTGGGACTCGCCGTACCGGAACCGGGGTTGCTGCGCGGGGTGCCGATGTCCCGGCCGGACACGGGGGCGTTGCAGCGACAGCGGCTCGTGGAGGCCGGACTCAGGGTGCGGGATCTGCGGCGCCTTCGGGACGTCGACACCGCGGAGGATGTGCTGGCGGTGGCGGCCGAGGCGCCGCACACCCGTTTCGCCAGGACCCTGGCCCGGCTGCGGGCCGAGGACGGTGCCCGGTGAGGCGGACCGGAGGTGAGCGGGGCTCATGAACGGTGCGCGCACCGTCCGTACCGGTCTGCTGCTCGCCGCGCTGACCGCCGCCCTCGTCCTGACCTTCCGTCACGACGGTTACCACGACGATCCGGTGGGCCTGTTCTGGCGGTACACGGCGTGCTGGCTGCTCTTCGCCGCGGCGGTGTGGTCGCTCCGGACCGTCCCCGTCCGGCACACGACGGTCCTGGTCCTCCTCGGCGGTGTCGCGGTCGCGGCCACCGGGCTGACCGCCGCGCCCAGCACGAGCACCGACTCGTTCCGCTACGCCTGGGACGGCCGGGTACAGGCCGCGGGCATCTCCCCCTACGACCACACGCCCCGCGATCCCGCACTGGCCCGGCTGCGCGATCCCTGGCTCTTCCCGTCCGGCGCGGCGTGCTCCGGCGTGGATCTGACGCGGATCCCCGCACCGGCCGGGCAGGTCCGCTGCACCCGGATCAACCGGCCCGCGGTGCACACCATCTACCCGCCCGTCGCCGAAGGCTACTTCCTGCTGGTCCACGCCCTGTCGCCGGACGGTTCCCGGCACAAGCCGCTCCAGGTCGGCGGGGCGGTCCTGGCCCTCGGCACCACGGTCGCCCTGCTCCTCGTGCTGCGCGGGCGCGGTGACGTGCGGTGGGCGGCGTACTGGGCATGGTGTCCGGTGGTGCCGGTCGAGGCGGTCGACAACGCGCATGTCGATGTGCTGGGCGCGCTGCTGGTCGTCGTCGCGCTCGGGCTCGTCCCCCGGCATCGGGTCCGGGGCGGGGCGTTGCTGGGCGCGGCCGTCGCGACGAAGCTGCTGCCCGCGGTGGTGGTGCCGGGTGCGCTGAGCGGGGTGCGGCGGGTCCGGGACGCGGCGGCCGTGCTGCTGCCGGCCGCCGCGGTGACCGCCGTGGTCTATCTGCCGTACGCACTGTGGTCCCGGGATTCGGTGCTCGGCTATCTCGGCGGCTATCTGACCGAGGAGGGGTACGACGACACCTCCTCCGCCACCGACCGTTTCGCCCTGCTGCGGCTGGTGCTTCCGGACGACCGGGTCCTGCCCGCGCTGGCCGTGGTGTCGGTCGCGGTGGTGGGGTGGGTGGTGTGGCGCGGTGATCCGGACCGGCCCTGGAGCGGTGCCCTGGTGGTCACCGGCACCGTCTTCCTGCTGCTGACTCCGGGCTACTCCTGGTACGCGCTGCTGCTGGTCGCCCTGGTCGCTCTCGACGGCCGGTGGGAGTGGCTGGGGGTGGCGTCGGCGGGTGCGGCCGTCTACGTACTGGCGTCGGTCTTCGACGACGGGTACGCGCTGGGCGCCACCGCGTACGGGGTCGCGGGCGGCGCGGTGCTCGTGGGCTGGGGGGTGCGGCGTCGGGGCGGGAGAGGGGCGGCGGTCCGCAGCGCGGTGTCCTGAGCGCGGGTCGGGGCCGGTCACTGCGGCCGGGCCGCGCGGCGCACCCGGACCAGCAGCCAGAGGGCCGATACGGCGAACAGGGCGGCGGTGATCAGCAGCCATCGGCCGAGGAACACCTCGGCCGGCAGCCCCGTGATGGTGGTGTAGTCGGGGACCCGGCGCAGGATCAGCGGCCACCAGACGAGCAGGAGCAGTCCGGAGAGCAGCGCCGGAACGCGCAGATGGTTGACGGCCGCTCCCCGCGGGATCCGCAGCGGCGCTTCCTTCGGCCGATGACGGGCCGGTCCCGGTCGGCACAGACGCTGTGCCAGGCGGTCGGTGAGCGAGTAGGCGGGCAGCAGGACCAGATCGTGGATCAGGGCGGCTCCGACGAACCAGATCAGTACGCCCAGGGTGTCGCCCCGGAGCAGCCTGACGCCCGCGTACAGGGCGAGCGCGAAGGAGGCCAGCACCAGCAGCAGATGCAGCGGGGACGCCCCGTAGCGGCCTCGGAAGGTGCTCATACCGGTTCCCCGAAGGTGAGGCGGGTGACCCATTTGGTGTTGTGGACCCCGGGGGCGCCGGGGACGATGATCCGGGCCGGGTAGCCGTGGTCGTGCGAGAGGACGGCTCCGTTGACCCGCAGGGCCAGCAGTGACCGCCGGTCCCGGACCTGGTTGTCCCGCAGGACGGCCGACGCGAAGGCGCCTCCCCGCTGGACGGAGTCCACGCGGACGTGCGGCGCGTCGGGCCCCAGTCCGACCAGCGCCGCCAGATCCACGATCCGTACGCCCCGCCACCGTTGGTCCGTGGTCGACCAGCCTTCCACGCAGGCGATCGGGAGCGCGGATTCGTGCTGCGGCAGGGCGCGCAGTTCCTCGAGGGTGAGGACGGTCTGACGGCCGCCGCCGCGCACGGTCAGCCGCCAGGCCGGGCCGGTGTCACTGGTGCGGATGCCGAGGGCGGCGGCCGTCTTGTTGATCTGGAACCCGTTGGGGCCGGTGCCCGGGTCCTGGCCGTGCGGCGCGAGCAGCGCGGTCCTGCGGAACCAGCCGCCCACGCTCTGCCCCACCGTGACCAGCAGCAGCACCCCGGACCCCGCGCCCACCAGCCCGACGGCCCCGCGACGGGACAGGGTCGGCGGCGCCGGACGCGGTGCCACGAGACGGGCGGCACGGTCGCCGGCCGACGGGGCCGAGAGGTACGCGCGATCCGCGGGGGACGCGGGGGCCGCCGGATCCGCGAGGTCCGAGGGCCGGTCGGCCTCGTCCCGGCGGGTGGTCACCGCGCGCAGGGCCCGGGTCAGCCGGAAGGACACATGGACGACGAAGGCGCCGATGAACACCCACGCGCCGTAGAAGTGCAGGGTGTAGAAGGAGCCCGGGAAGATGTAGTGGAGTTGTACGTTGAGGATGCCGGTCGCGAACTCGAACAGGGCCCCGCCGACCAGCAGGAGCAGGGACAACCGCTCCACCGCGTGGCTGGCGGAGCGCACCGGTGGCCAGGAGAACAGCAGGGGGACGACGGACCACAGCTTCGCCAGGAGCACGGGCACCAGCACGATCCCCAAGGTGACATGGACGCCCTGGGTGACCCGGTAGAGCCAGTAGGGCGAGGTCGGCCAGGAGAACAGGTAGAACCCGAGCAGGTCCTTGTCGGGGGTCTCGTCGTTGATCCGGGACAGATCGGGGTTGTAGGACGCGTAGGACAGGAGACCGGTGAGGAAGAGGATCGTGACGCCGACGAGGAGGATCAGCCCGAACACCGCCGTCAGCCAGGGTCCTCGCAGCGGACTGCGCCAGAACTCCGGACGCGCGGGCCCGGGAGGCGGCGCGGAGCCCTTTCGCCCAAGAGGCGGCGCGGGATCCTTCCGCCCAGGAGGCGGCGCGGAGTCCTTCCGCCCAGGAGGCGGCGCGGAGTCCTTCCCCTCTTCTCTCCCGACCACCGATGTCCCTTCACCCAGCTCACGCCGAACCATCGGGCGTTCCGGCCGCGGTACCCGCTCCCGCGGCCGGTCGACGCCACGGACACGTCGACGCACCTGGGTCCACGCTGACGCATGAACGGCCGGCTCCCGGGCAGGCGGCGGGGCGCGTCCCGCCGCCTGCCGCCGAAGTCACCCGTCCGCCTCTGAGGGCGACGCGACGACCCGGGCGCCGACCGCGTCGGCGGGTCGTCAGCGCTGGGCCGGGTCGGTGGCGATGACGCTGTACGGGTACGGGAGCGGCTGGTCGCCGGCCTCGGTGAGCAGGGCGGCGTCGGCCGGGTCCAGGTCGACGTCGGCCGCGCCGAGGAGGTTGTCGAGCTGGTCGAGAGTGCGGGCGCCGATGATGGGGGCGGTGACCGTGGGCCGACCGCCGAGCCAGGCGACGGCGACCTGGGCCGGGGTCAGCCCGCTGCGCTCGGCCACGTCGAACAGGGCGTCCAGCACCCGCCAGGTGCGCTCGTCCTGGTAGGCGCTCCAGGACTCGCCCCAGCCGAGCCGTTCGGCCGTCTCCACCCGGCTGCCGGCGGGCGGGGCGGTGGCGCCGCGCCGGATCGAACCGCTGAGCCAGCCGCCGCGCAGCGGGCTCCACGGGATGAGGCCGAGGTGCTCGTGCCGGGCCACCTCGACCAGTTCCCACTCGGTGGAGCGGTCCAGCAGGTTGTACAGCGGCTGGAGGGTGACGAAGCGCTCCCAGCCGTGCAGACGGCTGAGGTCGAGGGCCTTCTGGAGCTGCCAGCCGGTGAAATTGCTGGCCCCCAGGTAGCGGACCTTCCCGGACTTCACCAGGGTGTCCAGGGTGGAGAGGGTCTCCTCCAGCGGTGTCGCCGGATCCCATGCGTGCACCTGGTACAGGTCGATGTGGTCGGTGCCGAGCCTGCGCAGGCTGGCCTCCACACCGGCGATCAGATGGTTGCGGCCCAGGCCCCGGTCGTTGGGGCTGTCACCGGTGCCGTAGCGGACCTTGGTGGCGATGACCACGTCGTCACGGCGGCGGCGCTTCAGCCACCGGCCGACGATCTCCTCGGAGGCACCCGCCGCGTAGATGTCGGCGGTGTCGATGAAGGTGCCGCCCGCCTCCGCGAAGCGGTCCAGAACGGCGTGCGATTCGGGTTCGTCGCTCTCCCGCCCGAAGGTCATGGCCCCCAGGCACAGCTCGCTGACGACGAGTCCGGTCGATCCCAGAAAACGCTGACGCATCTCAAGTCCCCCTCGATCGTACGAGTTCACGGCGCGGCTCCGGCCCCACGGCCGCCGAGCGCCGTCCAGCGGACACCTTTACACACCGGGGCGCGTATGCCAGGTGATTATCCGCGTCCCCCCGCCGAACACCGGCGAACGGTGCTGAGCAGCCCCACGGGGGCCGAAACCAAGGCCGCCCGGATCGCCGACCGGTAGGATCGCCACGTGCGTTGTCTCGGGGTCGTCCGGTTGTCATACCCGTTCCCAGAACCCACCGGAGATCACGCGATGACCGCTCAGAAGCCCATGACATACGACGCGTTCGTGGAACTCGCCACCGCCGACCCTGCCGTCGTCGGACTGGTCCTCAAGGGGTCCCAGGCACATGAGGGGATGACCACCGAGCACTCCGACCACGACCTGTACGTCGTCCTCGCCGACGGGGCGACGACGGACCTCACCCGGTTCACGGGGCACCGCACGCCCCAACTCGACCTCATCGTCCTCTCCCTCGACGCGTTCCGCGCCACCGGAATGCCGGGCTTCGAGCGGTACGCCCTCGCCCGCGCCCGCGTCGTGCTCGACCGGCTCGATGGAGGGATCGCGCGGATCCTGGCCGACAAGGCGCGGCTGGAGGACGGCGAAGCCGCGCGCGATGCTGCGGAATGGCTGGACGCCTACGCCAACTCGCTCTACCGCTCGGTCAAGAACGACCGGGACGGACATGGCCTCGCGGCCCGCCTCGACGCGGCCGACAGTGTGCGGTTCCTGCTGGAATTGCTCTTCGCTCTGGACCGTCGTCCCCGCCCTTACAACAAGTACCTGGAATGGGAGCTGACCCGTCACCCGCTTCCCGGCTGGGACACCGGGCCGCTGCTGGACGCCGCGGACCGTGTCGCGAGGACGGGGGACGTGACCGTACAGCGTCGGCTGTTCGCCCAGGTCGAGGCGGTGGCCCGGAGGGCCGGGCATGGCGCGGTGCTGGACGCGTGGGGTGCGGACCTGCACCTGATGCGACCGTGACAGAAGCGCACCGCACGGCCCTCCCGCCCGCCGCGGCTGGCCGAACTGCGCCGATAGTTGACGAGTTCGGCTGAGGCGCGGGACGGGGGGCCGTCGCTACGGTGGACGGGTGGAGCGAAGGGCAGCGCGCGGCAACGTCCAGCCATCACCTGAGGCACCGCAGCCGGACCAGGTCCGTACCGCCGAGGAGTTCACCGCGGCGTTGCGGACGCTGAGAGCGTGGTCCGGGCTCTCCTACCGGCAGTTGGAAGGGAAGGCCGCAGCGCGGGGGGACGCACTGGCCTCCAGCACGATCGGAACCGCTCTCGGTCGGACCACACTGCCCCGGGAGCCGTTCGTCGCCGCGTTCACCCGTGCCTGCGGGCTGAGTGAGACGCAGACCCAGCAGTGGCTCGTCGCCCGCCAGCGGCTGGCCATGGACCACCAGCCGTCCGGTCCCCGTACGTCCGGCGCCGGCAGGCGGGAGACGCCGGGCGTGGCCGCCGCCGGTCGTCGGCCCAGGCACCGGCACCGGTACCCGCCGCTGATCGCCGTCGGCGTGGTCGGCGCGGGGGCCGCGCTCGGCCTGCAGACCCTGCTGTCGGCCTGGTCCACGCCGCACCGCGCGGCACTCGGCACCCACCCGGTGCGGGGGCTGGCCATCCTGGCCGTCGGCAGTTGGGCGCAGATCCACCCGGCCCGCACCCCCCGGTTGTGTGTCACCGAAGGGCGGGACCGGACGAAGAAGTACGGAACAGCGGTCGCGGCCCAGTACCCCTGCGCCCGAGGCGTCCACCCCCGCACCTACATCGAGCCCGTCGGCACGAACATGGTCCAGATCCAGTGGCACCATCCGAAGTACAGCGTCGGCTGTCTCACCCTCCTGCGTGACGGGCCCGGCCGGGACCTGATCGAGCCCCGGAACGACTGCGCCGAGGACGACCCCGCGCAGCGGTTCCGGATCGAGCCCGTCGGTCCACCGGCCGCGGCCCACTTCCGTCTCCGCCCCGCCGCCACCGGCCAGTGTCTCGCGGTCCGTGACGAGGAGACCGCCGAAGGCGCCGAGATCGTCCAGGGTCGCTGCTCCGGCTCCCGTGACCAGGAGTTCCGCATCACTCTGCTGCCGCCCCCCTGAGGCGCACCCGCCGCCGGTGAGGGCCTGGCTCACGCGCTCAGCGGGGTTCCTCGCCGGGGGCGGTGGTTCTCCGCAGGCGGTGGCGGAGGTCCTGGTGCGTGTTCCGCATCGCCATGCGGAAGATCCAGGTGTGTTGTCCCCCTTCGCTCATCGCGCTCATGGGGCCCTGTCTGCGGGGATCGGACCGGCTCAGTCGAGGCAGAACTCGTTGCCCTCGACGTCCTGCATCACGAGGCACGACTCGTTCTCGTCGTCGGCCAGCAGGAGTCGTACGCGGACCGCGCCGAGCGGAATCAGTCGCGCGCATTCGGCCTCCAGCGCGGCCACTCGTTCCTCCCCCACGAGCCCGGTGCCGACCCGGACATCGAGGTGCAGCCGGTTCTTGACGACCTTGCCTTCGGGAACGCGCTGGAAGAACATCCGCGGGGCGCCGTCCGTGGGGGTGATGAAGGCGAACGCCGGACCCTGATGCCCGGGCGGCAGTGAGCGATCGAACTCGTCCCACGTGGCGAACCCCTCCGGGGGCGGCGGTACGGCGTACCCCAGCACCGCACGCCAGAAGCGCGCCACGCGCTCGGGCTCCGCGCAGTCGAAGGTGATCTGGAACTGCTTGATCGACGTCATCGGCCCATCGTAGAGGCGGCGTCCACCTGCCGCGGCGGGCCCCTGCCCTCAGGGGGACGTTCCGTAGCGGGCGGCGATCGCGGCGGCCTGGTGGTGCAGGGTCTCGCGCAACCACTGGGGGGACATGGCTTCCGCGTCCGCGCCCAGACTCCACAGCGCCCACTGCGCGTGTCTCGGATCCTGGAAGGTCACCTCCAGCCGCAGCCAGCCGCCCGCGTCAGAGTCTTCGCCCTGCCCGGTTTCCTCGGCTCCCTCAGCTTCCTCGGCTCCCTCGGCTTCCTCGGTGCGGACGGTCAGCGCGGTGCCCACCAGTTCCTCCCGCCGCGCCGGGTTCATCCGTACCAGCACGGTGACTTGGTCTTTGCCGGTACGGAACCGGGTGCTGCGTTCCTGCCAGGCCCGGCCCAGGTCGACCCGGTCCGGTCGCTGTGCCGGTTCGGCGAGTTCCTCGGCGGCCGAGATGCGCGACAGCCGGTAGGTGCGGTCCGCGCCGGAGCGGGTGGCCAGCAAATAGCCCTGGTCGCGCACGGTGACCAGGCCGATCGGGTCCACCGTGCGCCACTTCGGGGCCTGCTCGACCGCCGCGTACCGGATGCGCAGCTTGTGTCCGGCGAACACCGCGCGCCGCACCTCGGCCACGACGCTGTCAGGCACCTCGTCGGCCGTCAGCCGACGCGCGAGGAGGTCGGTGTCCGGGTCGACGAGCAGTCGGCGTGCCGCGCCGGCCGCGGTGGCCCGATGGCCCTCGGGCAGCGCGTCGACCACCTTCCGCAGGGCCGAGGCGAGGGCCGAACCGAGCCCGAACGCCTGCGCGCCGCGGCGCGCTCCGGCGACCAGCAGGGCGAGTGCCTCGTCGTGGTTCAGTCCCGTCAACTCGGAGTGGAAGCCGGGCAGCAACGCGAACCCGCCGTGCCGGCCGCGTTCGGCGTAGACCGGGACGCCGGCCGCGGACAGCGCCTCGATGTCGCGCAGCACCGTGCGGGTGGACACCTCCAACTCGCGGGCCAGCGCGGTCGCGGACAGTCGACCGTGCTGCCGCAGCAGCAGGACCAGGGAGACCAAACGGTCGGCGCGCATGCGAAAACTCTACCGAGATACATGACACACCGTGTCATGTATTCATTGGGAGGCTGATCGGCATGACGGAGAAGACAACAGACAAGACAGTGGCCACCGAGCCGAACGAACTGGGCAGGTTCTTCATCGATCGCGCCAACGCGGGTGATGTCGACGGGCTGGTGGCGTTGTACGAGCCGAACGCCGTGCTGGCGTTCCCGCCGGGCAGCCTCGCGACCGGACACGCGGAGATCCGCGAGGTGTTCGAGCGGTTCGTCGAGGCCGCGCCGGTGCTCTCGTACGGCAGACAGCACCCGGCCCTGGTGAACGGCGATCTGGCCATGACGACGGCCACGCAGGTCAACGGGGATGTGACCGTCGAGATCGCCCGGCGCCAGCCGGACGGGTCCTGGCTGTGGGTCGCGGACCAGCCCGCGGTCGCGCCGTAACAGGGTGGTGGGGCCGGGGGGGCCGGGCCCCCCCCCCCCCGCGCCCCGCCCCCCCCCCCCCCCCCCCCCCCCCCCGCGGGGGGCGGGCGCCCCGCCC